>JBEGVR010000201.1:0-19689 GCA_041178265.1 Pseudomonadota bacterium
TTGGCAGTGGGGCATGCGATCTGCGACGGCCATATCGCAAGTGTTGAAGACGTCATTAAAAAATACGTCCCGGCACTTGCGGGGACGGCCTGGGGATAGGCGACGGTACGCGACGTCTTGAAGATGTCCAGTGGCGCCTACAGAACCAACATGCAATACAACGGCCACAAGCACCGGGAGTTTGAGCAAAGCATTGGTTCGGCGGTGCATGAAGGCCGAACTGGGTGCGCTGCGCGTCCCAGACGGACTTTTGCTTCGTTGGCTTCGGCGGGCAGTATCTGCTCTTTAATGTTGCGACAAACACGGTTCTCTATCACCACGCAACATCGCTCTCATCCGTCGTGTGGGGCACCCCCAGAGTGATGGACGAGCTTGTACCCGTACTCACCGGTACCGCGAATCCGCGGCAATAGCTGTCCGCCACCTTCAACCCGGGCAAGGGGCGGCTTCCTGGTCGTTACCTCGGTCTACCCCCGCCTCGGGGTTTTTCCCGTCCCCTGACCGCCCGTCCTGTCCGCATCATGCTTACGCAGTAACCCTACCGGAGACACCATGCACATTTCCCGCCGTCACTTCACCCTGGGCGTCAGCGCGGCCACGATGGGCGTGGGCACCACCTCGTGGGCCCAGTCGTTTCCCATCAAGCCGATCAAGATCGTCGTGCCCTTTCCGGCAGGCGGCACCACCGACGTCGTGGCGCGCCTGGTGGCGCAGCGCATGAGCGAGTCCATGGGCCAACCGGTCACCGTGGAAAACCGCGGCGGTGCGGGCGGCGCCATCGGTGCCGATGCGGTGGCCAAGGCCGCCCCCGACGGTTACACGCTGCTGATGCACAACCTGACCTTCCCGATGACGTCTGTCGCGCAGACGCTGGCCGGGCGCTCGCCGTTCAACGTCGAGACCGATCTGGTGGGCGTGTCGATCTCGGTCTACGTGCCCTTCATGTGGACCGCCCACCCCAGCGTGCCGGCCAAGGACCTGCGCGAGCTGGCCAACCTGTTGCGCGCGCAGAAGCTGCCCTACAACTACGGCTCCACCGGCCCCGGATCGGCCATGCATGTGCAGGGCGAGGCCCTCAAGAAGGAAGCGGGCATCGACATGCAGCATGTGCCCTTCCGCGGTGCGGCGCCGCTCAAGCAGGAGCTGCTGGCCGGCCGCATCCAGGTTGGCGGCGACCAGCTGTCCACCTCGCTGGCCGAGATCAAGGCCGGCACGCTCAAGGCGCTGGCCACCACCGCATCCAAGCGCGTGCCCGAGTTGCCGGACGTGCCCACCGTGCGCGAGCTCGGCTTTCCGAACCTGGAGCTTGAGGGCTGGAACGGCCTGTTCGCACCCGCCCGCACGCCCCGCGATGTGCTTGATCGCCTGCAGCGCGAAGCCGCGGCCGCGGTGCGTCACCCCGAGGTGGCCAGGCGGATGGCCGAGATGGGCGCCGAGGCGGTGGGCTCCAACGGCGCGGCGCAAGACGAGATCTTCAAGCGGCAGATGAACCAGTTCCGGGCCATCATCCGCGAGATGAAGATCGAGAGCTGAGGCGCAGGGGGCTGCGCCACGGGTGCGGCGCGCGGCCGCACCTCAGCGCTGCTTGAGCCACCACACCGGGAACTGGCTGCAGTCGGCACCCGCCAGCCCCTGGTCGATCGCGCGCTCCAGGTTCGCCAGCGTGGTCTCGGCCAGCGGCATCGCAAAGCCGTTTTTCTTGCCCTGATCGACCATCGTGCGCACGTCCTTGCGCATGGTGGCGATGTCCACCGTCACCGCGGCCTGCGGCGTGCCAGCCAGCGCGTCGGCGATCATGCCGCCGCGCACCTTGAGCATGTTGGGCCCGCCCGAGGATTCGCTGAGCACGTCGACGAGCAGCTTGGGGTCGATGTCCAGCGACTGCACCAGCGACAGGGCCTCGCCCAGCGTCTGCCAGTACACCATCAGCGGCAGGTTGACCGCGAGCTTCATACGCGCGCCGTTGCCGTGCGCGCCCACCGCCACCACCTTCTTGCACATCTGCTCGAGCAGCGGCAGGGCGGTCTGCACATCGGCGGCGCTGCCCCCGGCAAAGCCGATCAGCTTGCCCTCCTTGGCCGGACCGACGCTGCCGCCCACCGGACACTCCAGGTAGCGCGCGCCGGCCTGCTGTGCGCGTTGGCCCATCTGCGCCTGGAACTCGGGCGCGACGGTGCTCATGTCGATCAGGAGCGCCTGCGGTGCGCTGAACAGGCCGTCGGGCCCGCTGTAGACCGATTCGATGGCAGCGGCGTCGGTCAGCAGGCTGATGACCACGTCGCACTGACGCGCCAAGTCGGCCGGGCGTTCGGCACGCCGGGCGCCGGCGGCCACCAGCGCGTCGGCGCGCGAGGGGTTGCGGTTCCAGACCGTGAGTTCATGGCCCAGGCCCATCAGGCGCTGCGCCACCGCCTGGCCCATCTTTCCCGTTCCCGCGATTCCGACTTTCATGCGACACGCCCTCTGGTTCGATCGTTGAGCCAAGCGCACGCCACTGCGGCAGTGCGGGTTGGCTGACGATGATACTGTGGAGCACCCTTTTGGGCCTGCCACGAGAGCGCGCCCCCTAGTCGATCAGCGCATCACGAACGGATTCGCCGGCGCCCCTGTGGCGTAGGAGATCCAGGTGCTCTTGGTTTCCAGGTATTCGCGGATCGCATCGACGCCGCTCTCGCGGCCGATACCTGAGTGCTTCATGCCGCCGAAAGGCATCATGTAGCTCACCGCTCGGTAGGTATTGATCCAGACGGTGCCCGCTTGCAGCGCCCGCGACATACGAAGCGCGCGGCCCATGTCCTGGGTCCAGACCCCTGCGGCCAGCCCGTAAATGGTGTCGTTGGCCATGCTCACCGCCTGGGCCTCGTCGTCGAAGCCCATGATCGAGAGCACCGGGCCGAACACCTCTTCACGCGCGATCCGCATTTGCGGCGTGACATCCACGAAGATGGTTGGCTCCACGAACTGCCCGCCGGGAAGGTCTGCCTGCGTGGCAGGACCGCCGCCCAGGACGCAGCGGGCGCCCTCGGCCTTTGCGATATCGATGTAATCCAGCACCTTGCGGTATTGCGCTGGCGTGGTGATGGGGCCGATGTTCGTGTCGGCCAGCATCGGGTTGCCCTTGCGCGCGCTGGCGCCGAGCTCCACCAGCCGCTGCGTGAAGCGCTCGCGAATCGAGTTCTGCACCAGCAGCCGGGACCCGGCGATGCACGTCTGGCCGGTGGCCGCAAAGATGCCGGACACCACGCCGGCTGCGGCCTGGTCGATGTCGCAGTCGTCGAACACGATATTGGGCGACTTTCCGCCCAGCTCCAGGGAGACACGCTTCATGCGCGCCGCCGCCTGCGCGTAGATGCGCGCACCGGTGCTGTCCGATCCGGTGAAGGTGATCTTGGCCACCGCCGGGTGATCAACAAGAGCCGAGCCGACCTCGTGCCCCAGACCAGCCACCACATTGAACACGCCGTCCGGGAAACCGGCTTCCTTGACCAGAGCCGCGTATTCCAGCGTGGACGCGGACGCGAACTCGGACGGCTTGATCACCACGGTGCAACCAGCCGCCAGGGCCGGCGCACACTTCCACGCGATGAACATCAAGGGCGAGTTCCAGGCCGTGATCGCGCCCACCACACCGACCGGCTCCTCGCGCGAGAAGGCGAACATCTCCGGCTTGTCGATCGGCATCACGCGGCCCTCGATCTTGTCGGCCAGGCCACCAAAATACCGCCACCACTCGGGGTGGTAATTGAGCTGGCCACGCATCTCGGCCAGCAGCTTTCCGTTGTCACGCACCTCGATCTCCGCCAGGCGCTGCGCATCGCGCGAGACCAGGTCGGCCAGGCGCAGCATCAGCTTGCCGCGTTCGGTCGCGGTCAGGCGGCTCCATGGCCCCTCACGAAGGGCGCGCGATGCGGCGGTGACGGCGCGATCGACGTCGGCTGCACACCCTTGCGGGATGCGGGCCCACGCCTGGCCCGTGTAGGGGTCGATGGAGTCGAGCCAGCGGCCCTGAACGGGCGGCACGTACTGGCCGTCGATGAAATGGTGATAGGTCTGCATGGTGTTCGATGAGGACGGCCAGAGCGCGGGACCCGTTGTCCCGGCGCAGGCATCAGCCGCGCGTGACCTGGGTCAGGATCTGGTGCAGGGGCTGGCCCGGAAGAATGCCCAAGGCGCGCGCCTGCGCGTTGACGTGCGACACCACGCCATGGTCCCACGTGTCCTGGCTGTCGCCGATGCGGGCACTCAGGTGGGAAACGGTGCCGCCAGCCACACCGCGGGCCTGTAGCATCGCGAGTGCGGCGATGCCCGCTTCATCCTTGCCGACGCCAGCATCGTTGAAAAAAGCGGCACCAAGCGGTACCTCGAGCGCGAACTCGCCGGAGCTGGCGCCCCCATGCGAGGCCGACACCACGATAGCGCCCTCGTCCTCGGGCGTGACCTTGGTGATCGAATCCATGATCAGGACACGGCAGCGGGGCCCACGGGCCACTTCTTTTTTGAGCATCTTCGAAATTCCTTTGAAAGAGCGGCTGCCTCAGCCCGCCAGCCAGCGGGCCGGCACGATCACCAGCGCGGGAAACAGGACCAGCAGGAACAGGACGACCGTTTGCGCGATGATGAAGGGCCAGACGCCGCGCGTCACCTCGCTGATGGACATGCGCGCCACCCCGGCGACCACATTGAGCACGGTGCCCACTGGGGGAGTGATCAGGCCGATCGCGTTGTTGATCATGAACAACACGCCGAAATAGATCGGATCGATCCCGGCCGCCTTGACCACGGGCATGAGCACCGGCGTGAGGATCAGGATCGTGGGTGTCATGTCCATCGCGGTCCCCACGATCAGCACCACGACCATCAGCGCCAGCAGCAACAGGGTCGGGTTGGCAATGAGGGGCTCGAGGATTCCGACCAGCTTGCCGGGCAGGTCGGCCATGGTGATCAGCCACCCGGCAACGAGGGCGGCTGCGACGAGGAACATCACGACGGCCGTCGTCAGGCCGGCACGCACCAGCAGCGGGTAAAGGTCCTTGAGACTCAACTCGCGGTAGATGAACACGGCGACGAACAGGGCGTAGGTCGCCGCCACCACGCCCGCCTCGGTGGGCGTGAACACGCCGAATTTCAGGCCGAACAGCACGATGAAGGGCATGACCAGGGCCCACGCGCCATCGAGGAAGGCCTTGCGCAACTCGCCCGGTGCACGCCGCGGGGGCGGCTTCACGTTTTCGGATTTGGCGACCCACCACCACGCCACGGTCAGCGCCAGGGCCAGGTACAGGCCCGGCATGATGCCGGCCAGGAAAAGCTTGGTGATCGACAGGTTGGCGGCGACGCCGAAGATCACGAAGCCGATCGAGGGCGGAATGATCGGGCCGATGATGCTGGCCGACGCAATCAGGCCGGCCGAGCGCGCCCGGTCGTGGCCCGCCTGCACCATCATCGGCACCAGCAGCGCCGACAGGGCCGCCGCATCGGCCAAGGCCGATCCGGACAGGGCCGACAGGATGCAAGCCGCGACCACGGTGACATAACCGAGGCCGCCACGCACATGACCGAAAGCCGCCATGGCGACATTGACGATGCGCCGTGACAGGCCACCCGCGTTCATGATCTCGCCCGCCAGCATGAAAAAGGGCACCGCCATCAGCGCGAAGCTGTCGGCGCCGTTGATCACGTTCTGCGCAATGATCTGCGCGTCGAACATGTCCAGATGGAGCATGAGTGCGATGCCGGAGACCAGCAAGGCATAGGCGATGGGCATGCCCAGCGCCATCGCGCCCAAGAGGGAAAAGAGGAAGATGGCGACGGGCACGATGGCTCCTTCAGCGCGCGGGGCCGGTGGATGCGCCAGGCTGCACGCGGGGATCAAGTTCCTCCGACTCGCGCACCATCACGAGCTCGGTATCGCGCAGGCGCCCGGTGAGAGCGGCCCACAGCTCCCACAGCATGATCAGGCCGGCGGATACGCCATATACGATCCCCACCGCATACACCACCGCGACGGGGGCACCCGAGGCCGGCGCCGTGGTCTCCAGGTTGATCACGGTCTGGGCCCAGCTGCCTTTGACCAGCAGCCAGTTGGCCCACAGCATCAGGACCAGGCTCAAGACCAGGCAGGCCCGGCGCGCGGGGGGCGACAGGCGCGTCACCAGGCTGTCGACCCCCAGGTGGGCGCGCTCGCGCAGGGCGACTACCGCTCCGAGGAAGACCAGGTAGACGAACAGCCAGCGTGACAGCTCTTCGCTGAGGGTCAATCCGGTGTTGAACACGTAGCGCAGCACCACGTTGCCCAGCACCAGCAACACCATCAGCGCCAGGCATAACGCCACCAGGGCCTTGAGGGAGCGAAAGTAGATGTCGACCAGCTTGGCGAGCATGGGGGTTTCCTTGGAGTGGCCGATCAGGCCTCAACGCGGGTGATCATCCGGATGCTTTCGCGAATCGCATCGGGCTCGAAGACCTTCTTCCAATCGGGCTGGAAGATCTCTTTCTTGGCCCGGTCGACGGCGCGGTTGGCCGCGTCGGACATGCGCACGCCGGGCAACTGGTCGAACAGGATGGCGAGTTCGACATTCAGGTGGCCGAGGATGAAATCGTGGGCCACTTCCCGCGCCACACCGCGGCGGACCGCCTCGTCGGTCGCCTCGCGAATGATCGTCAGGCACGTGGCGCAGACGGTCTCGGACAGCACTGGCTCGAGGATGGCCATCTGGTCGACGGTGGCACGGTGCGCCCGCATCACGGGGGCGTACATGCGGCGGGCGACGTCCTCGGCCAGGTCGAAATGCGCATCGGGGCCGCGCATCATCGCGCAGACGATCCCCTGGCGCGCCTTGAGGCCGCCGAAGTAATCGCGCTTGGCCGCCAGGTCCGTCTCGTCGTTGAAGATCGGCGGGTGACAGGGGTGAGCGACGAAGATCGTCAGGTCCGCCCGCTCGGGCAGCTCGCCGGCGAAAGGCGCCGCCGCATCCAGCGCGATCAGGATCGCGCCGGACTTGAACAGCGGCTCGAGCGCGTGGGTGGCCTTGCCGATCGCGTTGTCCGGAATGGCCAGCACCACCACGTCGGCCTGAGGCAGCGCCTCCTGCGCGGGCAGGCAGGTGATGTCCAGGGCCTTCAGGCGCTCGCGGCCCGCCTCACTGACTTCCACGTGCATCACCTCGTATGGCGATCCACGCAGGTTGGACGAACAGCGGTAGCCCATCTTGCCGCCGGCGCCGAGAACGACGATTTTCTTCATGTCCATATTCCTTTTGCGTGCGCGGGCCGATCGATCGGCCCGCGCGTTGCGTCATCGCCTCACTTGACGGATGCGCGGTGCTTATCCAGTTCGGCCATCGTCTGGCGCACCACGTCCTCGCCCAGGGTACGGGCGTACTTGTCATAGACCGGCTTGAGCATCTCGCGCATGCGGGCGCGCTCGGCGGGCGCGATCTCGGTGTAGATGCCGCCCTTGGCGCGGATCTGCGCGAGCAGCTTCGGGTCTTCGCTGCGCTGGAAGCTGCGCTCGAAGTCGCGGGCCGTGTTGCAGGTTTCCTGCAGCAGCTTCTGTTCGGCGGCCGAGAGCTGGTCCCAGAATTTCTTGCCTGCCAGGATCACGGCGCCGCCATAGATGTGGCCGGTGTTGCTCACATACTTCGTGACTTCGTAGAACTTGTTGCCGTGGATGTTGCTGTAAGGCGTCTCCTGGCCGTCGATCGCCTTCGATTCGAGCGCGGTGAACACCTCGGTGAAGGGCATCGGCGTGGCGTTGGCGCCCAGGGTATTGAAGATGTCAATGAACACGGGGTTCTGGATCGTGCGGATCTTCAGGCCCTTGAGGTCCTCGGCCTTGGTGATCGGGCGGCGGCTGTTCGTCACGTGGCGAAAGCCGTTCTCGAAGTAGCACAGGCCGACCAGGTTCTTCTCGGAGAGCCGCTCGAGCAGGCGGCGGCCCACCGGACCGTCCAGGACCAGGTCGACTTCCTTGAAATCAGTGAACAGGAACGGCAGGTCGAACACGCCGAACTCCTTGACTACCGACGCTGCGGCGGCTGTCGAGACGAGGGTCATCTCCAGGATGCCACCCTGGGCCGCGGAGATGGACTGCAGCTCGGCGCCGAGCTGGCCGTCCGGGTAGCCGCGCATCTTCATCTTGCCGCCAGTCTTCTGCCCCAGGATCTCCGCGAACTTCTCGATGCCGACCTGGAACGGATGGTCCTTGGGCACCACGTGGCTCACGCGGATCGTGCGGTCCTTGAAATCCGCGCCCGCCTGCTGCGCGATCGCCGCCAGCGGCAGCACCAGGGTGACTGCGGCAGCCACCAGTCGAGTCTTCCATTTCTTCATGCTGTCTCCTCTTTGGTTGTGTGTGTCACCCTGCGAGCCGGCTTTAACGCCGGCCCGTTCGGGCGGTTTCGAAAAAGCCGGTGTCCCCCATCTGGCCGCCCTTGAGGGCGACCTCCAGGCCATCCAGCCATGCATGGCGCGACACCAGGCGGCACAGGGGTGCGCCCGGCGTCAGGCGCGCCGTCACGAGCAAGGCGTCCGGGGCCAGCGCCTGGACGACTCGGCTCGAGGTATCGCCGCCAGAGAGCAGCAACCGCCGAAGCGGCTCCTGCTGCAGGACCTCGCGGGCCAGCCGGCCCAGGAGCTGGCCGGTGCGGCGTCCTGCCTCGTGGCGCGCAGCCTCCGGCGCCATCGGCGCCTGGGCCGCCAGCGCCGCGATCGCCTGCGCGATGCGGGGATCGTCGGGTCCGCGCGCGGTATGCAGGATCACGCTGTGGCCCGCACGCAAGGCACGCAGGGTCTGTTCGATGAGGCTGTCCAGCGCGCCTTCGCCCTCGCGCGCCGAGAGCAAGGTGGCCACCTCGACAGCCAGCGGCGTGAATCCCGCCTGCACTGCGGCATCCACCTGGCGCGCACTCAGGAGCGAGGCGCTTGCGGAAATCGCCAGGACGCGATCGACGCCTGCGTAAGCGTCGAACCGCGGTGCGGCGGCGGGGAGTTCGCCAGACTCGCGCCAGTGCTGGGTCAGGGCGTATTCGACACCCGAAGGGCCGACCACGAACAAGGGCCCGCCACGCGCAGCCTCGCGCGCCAGGAGCCCCCCCACCGAGGTGAGGTGGCTTTCGTTGAGGCTGTCCATGACGACGGCATCGGCCCCGGCGGCGACGGCAGCGTCGAGCACCGCGGCGGCGCGTTGCGGGCCGTGGTCGATTTCGGGGTAGGGCAGGTTGGCCAGGGCCAGCGGTTCCTGCCGTCCGATGTGTTGCAGCAGGTCGCTCTCGTCCATCGGCGTGACCGGATGGCTCTTCATGATCGGGTGGCGGTCGATCCGGTACACCCTGTCGTCGGTGGCCGAGCGAGCGAACAGGTGGCCGAAGGCGCAGTAACGGCGCAGGGAGGGCGTGCCCCCGACCACCGGGGTGCAGCGGCTGCCGAAACGGCCCCGGGCCAGCGCGATGGCGCGGCCGATGCTGCCGATGCCGGGCGCGCTGTCGAACGTGGAGCAGACCTTGTAATGAACGATCGGCGCCCCGCTGGCGGCCAGCGCATCGAATACCGGCGGCAGCGCGGCATCCATTTCCTGCGGCGTCATCGCCCGGCTGTCACCGGCCACGCCGAAGGCATCGAGCGGTCCCGTGCGCGCGAGCGCCTGCGGCCCCGGCGGCGCCAGGAACAAGGCGGTGCGCAGGCCGGCAAAGGCCAGCACCTCGAGCGCGTCGGTCGATCCGGTGAAGTCGTCGCCGAAAAACGCGAGCCGCAGGCTCATGCGAGGCTCCCGAATTTCTCCAGCGCCGAGCGCAGGGCCGGACGGCTGGCGGCATAGCACTCCAGGGATTCACCGCTCATCACTGCGTCCCAGGCTTCGCGCATGCTGGCGACACCCGCCGCCACGCCCTGGGGGTGGCTCACGATGCCACCACCGGCCAGGTGCATCAGGTCGATGCTGCCCAGGGCCGCATACAGATCCGGCGCATGGCCGGCCCACTGACCCGAGGAGAAGACAGGCATCAGGGGCGCCAGGCCGGCGAAGGGGGCCAGGCAGCTGCGGGCGGCCTCGGCCACGCTGGCATCGGGCTCCCAGAACTTGCTACGCAAGCCGCCCACATGCATCTGGTCCACACCCGCCAGGCGCCACAGCTTCTGCCACGCGGGAAAAGACATGCCCAGGGACGGACAGCGGGTCAGGGCACCCCACCCGTTGCGATGACCGTGGATCGGCAGTTCGGTGTGGCGCCGCAGGTGCTCCAGGCCGGCCAGGCCGATCCCATGCAGGCTGACCATGACACAGGTGCCGCCGGCACGCGCGACCAGGTCGTGGCGGCGGCGCATCTCGTCGATCGTGCCGGAGATGTTGATCGCATACATCGGCATGCGCCCGAGCCGGTCCGCGTGCCGGTGCAACACCGGCATGACGGCCGCCAGCCGCTGCTCGAATGGCGCATGCGCCGGATCGGCCGTGAGTTCGTCGTCCTTGATGAAGTCGATGTCGCCAGCCACCAGGCGATCGACCAGATCCGCGATCTGGGCGGGGTCCATGCCGATGCTGGGTTTGATGATGGTGCCGATCAAGGGCCGTCCCTGCACGCCAGCCTGGGCGCGGGTGCCCTCGACGCCGAAGCGGGGGCCGGGAAAGCCCTGCGCATAGGACGCGGGCAGGTCGATGTCCAGGAGGCGGATGCCCGTGAGCTCGCCCAGTTCGAACAGGTTGCCCGCCACGGTGGCCAGCAGGGTCGGGAGGTTGTTGCCGACGTTGTCCACCGGGAAGGCGATCTCGATCTGCCCCCGGTGGTAGGGGCCGCGCTGCCCTGCGCGCTGGGCCTTCTCGCTATGCAGCGACGGCTCCAGACCGGGCGCGTGTGCCTCGATGCGCGTGACCCGGGCGCGGGCGCGGGCCTTGAGTTCGTCGGTCTCCCCGGGCAGCGCCAGAAACGTACCGGAGGACTGCTCGCCCGCAATGACCTCGGCCACATTGCGCAGAGGATCGGGGCTCTCGACGAAATAGCGCGCCCGGAATTCCTGGCGAGTGACGCTTTCGCGATGGGGCATGACCACGATGTCCGATTCCTGGGTTGGCTTCCGGGGCCCGTCGCCCGCAGATCGCATGTGAGCAACTTTCACAGGATCGGGGCCGCATGCCAAACGATTTAATCTCGCAGTGCCGTGAGTTAAAGTCACGGCATGTCCAGCCTGCCACGACCGTCCTTCAATGCCTTGCGCGCCTTCGAGGCCACCGCGCGCCTGCGCAGCATGGCCGCCGCGGCGCAGGAGTTGTCGGTGACGCACGGCGCCATCAGCCGCCACGTGCGCGGGCTCGAGGACACGCTGGGTCTGCAGCTGCTCACGCGTGGCCCCCATGCCACCGAGGCGACCCCCGAGGGCCAGCGCCTGGCCGAAGGTGTCGCGTCTGCGCTCGGCCTGATCCAGGCGACGCTGGAGCAACTCAAGCCCGGACCCCTGACCCTGTCGTGTTCGGCGTCGATCCTCACCCACTGGCTGATTCCGCGACTGGCACGTTTCCATGAGGCCAACCCCGAGGTCGAACTGCAGTTCAACGTGAACTACGGCCAGGTGGATGTCGTGCGCGAAAACATCGGCGTGGCGATACGCAACACCATGGTGGCGCCGCCAGACGACGTGGTGGTGCGCGAGCTGGTCACGGAGTGGGTCGGGCCGGTGTGCGCGCCCGAATACATGCGCAGCGCCCGCATCCGGCGACCCGCCGACCTGGCCCGTGCGCGCCTGCTTTGCACCAAGACGCGCACCCAGGCCTGGGACGAGTGGGCGCAGGCGGCGGGCGTGTCCGGTGGATCGTTCCCGGTGCGCGAATCCTTCGAGCACTTCTACGTCCTGATCCAGGCCGCGGCCTGCGGACTGGGGATCGCGCCCGTCCCGCGCATGCTGGTACTGGACGACCTGCAATCGGGCAAGCTGGTGGCGCCTTTCGGCTTCGTGGCGGGTCCGCACAAGCTGGCTCTGTGGATTGCGCCTCACCTGCGCGATCGCCCGCAGACACAGGCGCTGGCGCGCTGGCTGACCGACGAGCTCAAGGAAACGGCCGGCCCGATGTCAGCGGGCCTGCAAGCGGCGTGATACAGCCCCAGGAGCCCGGCGCCGACGAAGCCGATACGACGCTGCGCGATCGCCATGGCGCCAACGGCCCTCAGGCCAAGGTCACCGCGCCCTGCGACGCGTCGCGCACCAGACGCGCGTACTTGGCCAGCACGCCGGATGCCGCAGCCATTGGAGCGGGGGGCTGCCATGCCGCCTGTCGTCGGGCCAGTTCCTCGGGCGCGATCTCGACATCGAGCCGGCGGCCCGGGACATCGATTGACACCAGGTCGCCGTCGCGCAGCAACGCGATCGGCCCGCCATCGGCTGCTTCGGGCACTACATGGCCGATCACGAATCCGCGGCTGGCGCCCGAAAAGCGGCCGTCGGTCACCAGGGCGACGGTGTCACCCAACCCGGCACCCTGCAGCGCGCCGGTGACCAGCTGCATCTCACGCATACCGGGGCCGCCGCGCGGTCCCTCGTTGCGCAGGACCATCACGTCGCCCGGGTGGATACGTCCGGACTTGATGGCGCCGAAGGCGTCCTCCTCACGCTCGAACACGCGGGCCGGTCCACGATGCGTGTCCTTGCTCTGGCCGGACAGCTTGATCACGCACCCGCCCGGCGCCAGGTTGCCGCGCAGGATCACCAGGCCGCCCTGTGGTTTCAGGGGTCGATCCAGCGGGCGGATCACCTCCTGGCCGGCTGGCTCCTGGGCCCGGGCGATTTCCTCGCCCACCGTGCGGCCGCTGACGGTTCGTTCGTCGGCGTTCAGCAGCCCCGCCTGCATCAGCCGCTTGCCCACCACCGGCATGCCACCCGCGGCGTGCAGCTCGGGCGCGGTGTAGCGCCCCCAGGGCCGCATGTCGGCCAGCACCGGCGTGCGGCGCGAGATCGGATCGAAGTCGTCGATGGCCAGCTCGATCCCGAATTCACGGGCGATGGCCAGCAGGTGCAGCACGGCGTTGGTGGATCCGCCCGTGGCCATGACACCGGTGATGGCGTTGTCCAGGCTGCGCCGGGTGACGATCGCGCGCGGCCTGACGCCCTCTCGCATCAGGTCCATGACCATGCGGCCACATGCGTGGGCCGTCGCGCCTTTGCCGGCGTCGAGCGCCGGCAGGCCGTTCAGGCCCATCGGCGAGAGGCCCAGCATCTCGCAGGCGGTAGCCATGGTGTTGGCCGTGAACTGGCCGCCGCAGGCGCCGGCGCCCGGACAGGCATGGTCCTCGACGTCCTTGAACTCGCGCGCGTCGATGTGGCCGGCGTTGAAGGCGCCGATGGCCTCGTACAGGTCCTGGATGGTGAGGCTACGGCCAGCGAACAGGCGATTGGGCTCGCGGCATGCGCCGGAAGCGATCGATCCGCTATAGAGCAGAAGACCGGGCAGGTCGAGCCGACCCAGGGCCATCGCCATCGCCGGGATCGTCTTGTCGCAGCCTGCGATCACCACCAGCGCGTCGAGCATGTGGCCGCGGGCGACCAGTTCGACCGAGTCGGCGATCACCTCGCGGCTCACGAGGGACGTCTTCATGCCTTCGGTGCCGGTGGTGATGCCGTCATTGATCGCGACGGTGTTGATCTCCAGCGGCGTGCCGCCAGCCTCGCGGATGCCCGCCATCACCTGGGCCGCCAGCTCGCGGTGGTTCAGGTTGCAGGGCATGGTGCCGATCCAGCAATGGGCCACACCGACCTGCGGCTTGCGCAGGTCGGTGTCGCTCAGGCCGACGGCCTTGAGCATGCCGCGCGCGACGGCGCGATCGGGACCATCGAGGAGGATGCGGCTGCGGTGGCGAGGGTCGAAGCTGCCCGGATCGCTCATGCCGCGCGCTCCAGCGGGTGGGCCTGCAGGAAGCGCTCGATCTCGGCAAGCGTCTCCTGCGGTGCCTCCTCGGGCACGAAGTGGCCGCACGGCATGGCGCGACCCACCACGTTCACTGCCACTTCCCGCCAGTCGGCCAGGCAATCGAACATCGATCCCACGACCGCCTGCTCACCCCAGAGGGCCATGACGGGCATCGGCAGCTTGCGTCCGGCCGCACGATCGGCGCGGTCGTGCTCGAGATCGATGGTGCCGGCGGCGCGGTAGTCCTCGCAGCTGGCATGGATGGCGGCCGGATCGTCGAAGCAGCGCACGTACTCGCGCACCGCTTCCTCAGAGAACTTGCTCAGGTCGGGCTCATCGCGCCCCACGCGGCCCAGGATGTTGAAGGGAACCTTGCCGGCCAGCATCTGCTCGGGCAGCGGCGGCGGCTGCAACATCAGGAACCAGTGGTAGTAGGCCCGGGCGAAGGCCATGTCGGTGCGTTCGAACATGCGCAGCGTCGGCGAGATGTCCAGGACGGCCAAGGTCCGCACCCGCTGCGGATGATCGGCCGCCAGACGGTGCGAGACGCGCCCGCCCCGGTCGTGGCCGACGAGGTGGAAGCGCTCGAAGCCCAGGGATGCCATGAGTTCGACCATGTCCTGCGCCATTGCCCGCTTGGCATAGTTGGCGTGATCGGGCAGGCCCGGGGGCTTGGAGGAATCGCCGTAGCCACGCAGGTCGGCGCACACCACGGTGTAGCGGCTTGCCAGCGCCGGCGCGATGCGGTGCCAGCAGGCATGGGACTGCGGATAGCCGTGCAACAGCAGCACGGGATCGCCCGCACCGCCGATGCGGTAGTGGATGCTCGCGCCGCTCGACTCGAACCGGCGGCTCTCGAAACCGGGAAAGAGGCTCACACAGGGCTCCTGGTAGCGGACGACGGGCGCAGGCGCTGGCGTACCTGGGCCGCATTGGCCAGGGTGCCGCCGGACCCTTCGATGCGTTGGCGCGCCTGGCGCACCAGCGTGAGGTTGTCGTGCGCACACCCCATGGGTGCGTCCTCCAGACCCACGCGCACGTGCCCCCCGCGGGTGACTGCCACCGACATGAGGTCATCGAGCTCGACGCCCAGGCCGGCGATCATCCAGGGGGCTTCGGCGTGCTCCTGCGCCAGCAGCCGCAGGTAGGCGTCCAGCGCCCAGTCCGTCGGCGGCATGCCGAAAGCGATGTGCTGGGAGAACATCAGGCGATAGATCGGCACCGGTGCCCCCGCATAGACCCGGTGCAGCGCCGCCCCCAGGCGCATGAAGCCGGGCTCGTAGATGGCGAAGGACGGCGTAATGGCGTGCCGCTGCGCCAGCGCCAGGCCGTAGCGCACATGCGACTCGGGGTTGGCGTAGACGAAGCCCTCCTTGCCCGCAGCGATGTCGGCGTAATGGCTGATATTGGTCGAACCCGGGTCGACCACCGACCACTCGATGAGGCCAGCGCTGACCAGCTTGTCGACCGCCGCATAGCGCTGCGCGGGCGGCAACGGGCTGGGCGCATCGACACTGCCGGCAAAGGGCAGGGTGCCATAGCAGATCACGTCCGCACGGGCGCGGATCCGCTCGATGATCGGCGCATAGATGTCGTAGTCGTCACGCTGGCGCCCTGACACCGGGTCATAGGCGTGGAAGTGGATGATCGACGCGCCCTCGCCGGCACACGCCAAGGCCGCCTCGACGATCTCGTCGGCCTGCACCGGCATGTTGGGCTGGCGGGTGCGAGACCACGGGCCATTGATGGCGACCTCGAGCCAGGTGGGTGGTTTCACGCGGACCTCCGTGTTTTCTTGGCAGGCGCCCGCTGCTCGGGGCGGGTGCCGTAATGCTTGTTGGCGCGCCGCAGGTGGGCGACCAGGGCCGCCTCGGCCCCTTGCGGGTCGTGGGCCGCGATGCAATTGAACATCTTCACGTGCTCATTGAGCGTGGTCTTTTCAGCGCCGGGGGCGCGCACTGCCTCATGGTGGAATTGCTCCAGCCACTCGAGCATGGCCTGCGAGACGGCCATGTAGATGGCGTTGCCGGAAATCGCCGCAATCGCGCGGTGGAACGCCATGTCGGTGGCAAGAAACCCTTGCGGGTCGTCCAGCGACGCCCTGTGCGCATCGAGCACTCCGCGTAATTGTTCGATCTGCGCGGGGGTGGCGCGCTCGGCGGCCGTGCGGATCATGGCCAATTCAAAGCTGAGGCGCGCCTCTTTCAGGTGCTCGAGCAAATCGCTCGATCCGGACAGCAGGTGCATTGCTACGTCGGAGATCTGCCGCATCACCTTGTCAGCTGACAGCGGCAACACGCGCGCGCCCTCGCCGTGGACGATGCTGACCAGGCCCATGCGCTCCAGGGCCTGCAGCGCCTCGCGTACCGCGGGGCGGCCGACACCCAGCATGGCCATCAGGTCACGCTCGGAGGGCAGGAGCGAGCCGACTGGAAATTCGCCGGAGCGGATTCGGGGCAACAGCCTGTCGACCACCTCGTGCGAGAGCTTGCGCCGCGCGATGGGTGCGGCGCCTCCAGCGGACGAAGGTTGACGAGGTTTCGAATAGGTCACATAATCGTCACTCATGCAGTCATCATACCACTAGACCGGCCTTCTGACAAGCTGGCACCACCCTTCCCCCACCCCCGCAATTTCTTGAGGAGATCACCATGGAAAGACGTTCGTTCATTCAAACCGCCGCCGTCGGTGCGGCCCTGGCAGCACCCGCGATCGTGCGCGCGCAGCCCCAGATCCGCTGGCGCCTGGCCTCCAGCTGGCCCAAGGCCCTGGACACCATCTATGGCGGGGCCGAAACCGTCGCCAAGCGGGTGTCGGCAGCCACCGGCGGCAAGTTCGAGATCAGCGTGTACGGGCCGGGCGAACTCGTGCCGGCGCTGCAGGTGGCGGACGCCGTGCAGCAAGGGACCGTCGACTGTGCGCACACCGCCTCGGTCTTCTTCTTCGGCAAGGATCCCACCTTCGCCCTGGACGGCCAGATCCCCTTCGGCATGACCTCGCGCCAGATGACCGCGTGGATGTACAGCGGCGGCGGCATGCAGTTGCTACGCGAGTTCTACCGGGACTACAACATCGTCAACTTCGCTTGCGGCAACACCGGCACCCAGATGGGCGGCTGGTTCCGCAAGGAGGTCAAGTCGCTGGCCGACGTCAAGGGCCTGAAGTTCCGCATCGGCGGCTTCGGTGGCCTGGTCCTGCAGCGCCTGGGGCTGGTGCCGCAGAACCTGCCAGGCGGGGATATCTACACCGCGCTGGAAAAGGGAAGCATCGACGGCGCCGAGTTCGTGGGCCCCTACGACGACGAGAAACTGGGTTTCTACAAGATCGCGAAGACCTACCACTACCCCAGCTACTGGGATCCGTGCGGCCAGATCACGATGTATGTCAACGCCAAGACCTGGGAAGCCCTGCCCAAGGACTACCAGCAGGTCTTCGAGATGGCCTGCAGCGACGCCCACGTGGAGATGCAGGCCAAATACGATGCGCGCAACCCCGATGCCCTGCGGCGCCTGGTGACCAACGGCGTCAAGGTCCGGCCGTTCCCGAAGGAAGTCGGCGTCGCCGCCTGGAAGGCCAGCAACGACATCTACGCCGAGCTGTCCGAGAAAAACGCGAAATGGCAGAAGATCTACAACAGCTTCGCGAAGTTCCGCGACGACCAGATCCTCTGGTCACGGTTCTCCGAAGGCGCCTACGAGAATCTGCTGATGCAGATGCGAAACCCGGGCACCAAGGGCTGAACGCGGGCGCCGCGTCCAACCGACGAGGGACAGCATGAAAAAGATCGGCATGGTCGGCATCGGCATGATGGGCCACGGCATCGCCACCAACCTGCAGCGTCATGGCCACGAGCTGGCGCTGTTCGAGCATCCCGGCAACCAGCCGCTGGACGCGCTCAAGGCGGGCGGCGCGGTGGGCTGCGCCAGCGCGAGGGCGCTGGCGGCCCGGTCTGACATCGTGATCCTGGTGCTCACGGGTTCGGCCCAGGTCGAGGACGTCCTGACCCGAGCGGACGGCTTGCTCGAGGGCCTGCGACCGGGGAGCGTCGTGATCGACTGCTCCACGTCCATCCCGTCTTCGACCGCCCGCATGGCCCAGGCGGTACGGGCGGCCGGTTCGCGCTTTCTCGACGCCCCCATGACCCGCACCCCCAAGGAGGCCGCCGAGGGCAGGCTGAACCTGCTGGTGGGGGGCGATACCGACCTGCTCGAGGCGTGCCGGCCGGTGCTGCAATGCTTCGCGGAGAACATCACCCACGCGGGGCCCACGGGGGCGGGGCACAGCCTGAAGCTGCTGCACAACTTCGTCTCCCTGGGCATGGTCACCCTGCTGTCCGAGGCGGCGGCCTGCGCGCGCCACAACGGCGTGGCGGCCCCGGCCTTCGTCGACGTGCTGGCCCAGGGCGGGGCGGGCGGCGTCGCCCTGGAGCGGATGCGCCCCTACCTGCTGGCAGGCGACACCGGCGGGCTCAGGTTCTCGATCCGCAACGCCCAGAAAGACCTGAGCTATTACCACACCATGGCGGCCGACACCGACGCCAACCGCAGCCTGTGCGCCAGCGTGCTGGCGACGCTCGATGGCGCCGTGGCGGCGGGCTCGGGCGACCTGATGGTGCCGCAGCTGGTCGATCTGCTGGCCGACCGCGAGCACTCCCCGCAGGAAACGCCATCGAATCAGTGAGGCCAGATAGAGGCGCGCAGGAGGAGATAGCCTCCTACTCGAGGCAGCCACTGTGCGCCGGCGCTGATGCGCCATGTAGTGCTCGAGGGAGGCGCCAGACACTTCTTCTACACTGAGTCTCAAAGACGTCTATATGAACACACGATCCCTGCTCCTGTGGCTTGCACTTGCGATCGCCGGCTGTGCCACGCCGGAATTTTCCGGCCCTCCGCCTTTGGGGATGCGATTTCAGGATCCCTATCCTGCGCGATTCGGTGGCGGGTCGCATGACGGGCTTGATCTGGATGCGCCACTCGGGACCCCTGTCAAAAGCATCGCCGACGGCGTCGTTTCAATCGCAACCGTCATGGACATCAAGGGCCACATGACGAATGTCGTGATGATTCAGCACAAAGACCGTGTTGTAAGCCGGTACCTTCATATCGAGCAGGTACGAGTCAAGCGCGGAGACGAAGCGAAGAAAGGGCAGCAGATCGCAGCCATCGGGCTGAACGGGCCGGGCGGCCCCAACACCAGTGCCAGAGTCTCCTATCCCCACCTCCATCTGGAAATCTACCGCCAGGACAGCCTCATCGACCCGCTGAGACTCGGATTCGCGTGCGGCGCGGGCGATTGGCGCTGGCCGATTGGCTGCGCCGGCGAGTAAGGGCAAGGGACAGCGCATGAAAACCCTTGCCGTTGGTTGCGGCGCCGGCTTTTCCGGCGACCGCTGCGACGCCGCACCCCCCGTGGTGCGCACGCTGATCGAACGCGGCGGCCCGGCCGCCCTGATCTTCGAGAACCTGGCCGAGCGCACCCTGGCACACCAGCAGCTGGCGCGCCGCGCCGACGCCTCGCGCGGCTACGAGCCGCTGCTGCTCGAGTACCTGCGCCCGGTGCTGGCCGACTGCCTGCGCCATGGCATCGCCATCGTCGGCAATTTTGGCGCGGCCAACCCGCAGGGGGCGGCCCGCGCCATCGGGGCCCTGGCCACCGAACTGGGCCTGCCCGCGCCGCGCATCGGCATCGTCGAAGGTGACGATCTGTCGGACCCGCGCGGGCGCGCCTTGGTGCGCGCGCAGCTGGGCGCCGATTTCGACGAGTCGCGCTTCGTCTGCGCCAACGCCTACCAGGGCGCCTTC
>JBEGVR010000202.1:0-6125 GCA_041178265.1 Pseudomonadota bacterium
GTGACGGCCTTGGCGGCCCAGTAAAAGCGCCGCATCAGGGCTTCGCTGGCGCGCTCGATGAGGCGGCCGTCGGCATCCATCTGGTTGCGGTCGCCGAAGGCTTCGGCCACGGGGGTCTGCAGGTCGAAGACCAGGCGGTCCTCGCGTCGGCCGGCCAGCAGGTGCAGGCGGGCGCGGATCAGGGTCAGCAGGGCCTCGTTGCGCTTGATCTGGCGGGCCTCGAAGGGGGTGGCCAGTCCGTTGCGGGCGAGTTCGTCCCAGCTGCGGCCCAGGCCCGCCGCCCGGGCCACCCAGAGGATCACCTGCAGGTCGCGCAGGCCGCCGGGGGATTCCTTGCCATTGGGCTCGAGGGAGTAGGGGGTGTCCTCGAACTTGTGATGGCGCTGGCGCATCTCCAGCGTCTTGGCCACGAAGAAGGCGCGCGGGTCCATCCGCGCATCGAAGCGGCGCATGAACTCGCGGTGCAGCGTGGCCTGGCCGGCCACGCGGCGCGACTCCAGCAGCGAGGTCTGCACGGTGACGTCGGCGGCGGACTGCTCCAGGCACTCAGTGACGGTACGCACGCTGGAGCCGATTTCCAGGCCGACGTCCCAGCACCCGCCGATGAAGGCCTCCACGCGGGCCTGCAGCGACGGATCGGACTGCAGGGAGGTGCCGTCGGGCATGAGCACAAGCACGTCGATGTCGGAGTGGGGAAAGAGCTCGCCCCGCCCGTAGCCGCCAACACCCACCAGGGCGAAGCTTTCGGGGAAGCCGGCCCGCTGCCACAGGGCGCCCAGGATGTGGTCGGCCTCGCGGGCGAGCCCGCGCAAGACCTCGCGCACACCGCGCAGGGTGGGTCCCTGGGCCAGGAGGGGCATGAGCCGGGCGGCCTTGCGGGCGTGCCAGTCTTCGCGCAGGGCCCGCAGGTCGAGTGCGGCGTCGCCTGAGGGCGGGGTGGCCAGGGGCGCGTTCATGGCCGCGGCGCAGGGGTCAGGCAGCCACGAAGGCCGGCGGCGGCGGGCTGCCGGCGGACAGGGTCAGCACCTCGTAGCCGGTTTCGGTGACCAGCACCGTGTGCTCCCACTGGGCGGACAGCGAATGGTCCTTGGTGACGATGGTCCAGCCGTCGTTGCCGTGCTCCTTCACCTCGCGCCGACCCAGGTTGATCATGGGTTCGATGGTGAAGGTCATGCCGGGTTGGAGTTCTTCCAGGGTGCCGGGCTTGCCGTAATGCAGAACCTGCGGCTCTTCGTGGAAGCGCCGGCCGATGCCGTGACCGCAGAACTCGCGCACCACCGAAAAGCCCAGACCCTCGGAGAACTTCTGGATGGCGTGCCCGATGTCGCCCACGCGCGCGCCCGGACGTACCTGCACGATGCCGTGCCACATGGCGTCGTACGTCATGGCCACCAGTCGCCGCGCGGCGATGGACGCGTCGCCCACGATGAACATGCGGCTGGTGTCGCCGTACCAACCGTCCTTGATGACGGTGACGTCGACGTTGACGATGTCACCCTTCTTCAGGGGTTTGTCGTTGGGGATGCCGTGGCACACCACGTGGTTCACCGAGGTGCACAGCGAGGCGGGGTAGGGCGGGTAGCCGGGGGGTTGGTAGCCCAGGGTGGCCGAGGTGGTGCCCTGCTGCTTCATGTGGTCGGCGGCGAGGCGGTTGATTTCGCGGGTGGTGACGCCCGGCTGGATGAAGGGCGTGAGGTGGTCCAGGACCTCGGAGGCGAGGCGGCAGGCGGTGCGCATGCCCTGGATGCCGTCGACGTCCTTGTACGTGATGCTCATAGCCTCCGATTATCCCCGAGGGGGCTGCGGGCCGCAGGGGGGCGCCGGGGTGCCCGGTAAAATCTCGGGTTGCGCGCCGGGCCCGAGTCAGCGGCCGGGCGCCTTCCCACCCCACACAGGCTAATCCGTGACCCTGCATATCACCGAGTTGGAGGGCGGCAGCGCCCTCAGTGAGTTCCGCGTCCAGCAATTGCTCCCGCGCCTGCAGGCCGTTCACGACAAGATCAACTCCCTGCGCGCCCGCTACGTGCACCTGGCCGCCTGGGCGCAGGCGCCGGCGGCCTCCCTGGCCCAGCGCCTGGCGGCCCTCCTGGCCTACGGCGAACCCTGGGCCGGCCCCACCACTGAGGGCGAACTGGTGGTGGTCACGCCCCGCCTGGGCACCGTCTCCCCCTGGGCCTCCAAGGCCACCGACATCGCCCACAACTGCGGCCTGGCGGTCCGGCGCCTGGAGCGCATCGTCGAATACCGCGTCGGCCTCAAGGGCGGTCTGCTCGCGGCACGACCGGTGCTGTCCGCGGCCCAGCGCGAGGCGGTGGCGGCCCTGCTGCATGACCGCATGACCGATAGCGTCGTTGCTTCGCGCGGGGATGCCTACGGTCTGTTCACGCCGCTGGACCCGGCGCCCATGGAGCAGGTGGATGTCCTGGGCGGGGGGCGCGCCGCGCTCGAGTCGGCCAACACCCGTTTCGGCCTGGCCCTGGCCGACGACGAGATCGACTACCTGGTCAATGCCTTCCGGGTCTTGGAGCGCAACCCCACCGACGTCGAGCTGATGATGTTCGCGCAGGCCAATAGCGAGCACTGCCGGCACAAGATCTTCAACGCGTCGTTCACGATCGACGGCGTGGCCCAGGACAAGAGCCTGTTCGCGATGATCCGCAACACCCACCAGCTGTACCCGCAGCACACGGTGGTGGCCTATTCGGACAACGCCGCGGTCATGGAAGGGTCGCAGGCCGAACTGTTCGTGCCGGCCGACGCCGGCCCCAGCGCCTACGTCAAGCGCACGTCCACCCAGCATGTGCTGATGAAGGTGGAAACCCACAACCATCCCACCGCCATCTCGCCCTTTCCGGGCGCGTCCACGGGCGCCGGCGGCGAGATCCGCGATGAAGGCGCGACCGGCCGCGGTTCCAGGCCCAAGGCGGGTCTGACGGGTTTTTCGGTTTCGCGCCTGTGGGACAACCCCAACGGGCGGCCGGCCCACATCGCCAGCCCGCTGCAGATCATGACCGAGGGGCCGCTGGGCGGCGCCGCGTTCAACAACGAGTTCGGCCGTCCCAACCTGGCCGGTTATTTCCGCGAATACGAGCAGACGGTGGACGGCGTGGTGCGGGGCTACCACAAGCCCATCATGATCGCGGGCGGCCTGGGGCACATCGACGCGGACCTCACCCACAAGATCGAATTCCCGCCCGGCACCCTGCTGGTGCAACTGGGCGGCCCGGGCATGCGCATCGGCATGGGGGGGGGTGCGGCCAGCTCCATGGCCACGGGTGCCAACGCGGCGGAACTCGATTTCGATTCCGTGCAGCGTGGCAACCCCGAGATCGAGCGCCGCGCGCAGGAGGTGATCAACCATTGCTGGAAGCTCGGCGCCGCCAACCCCGTCCTCGCCATCCACGACGTGGGCGCGGGCGGCCTGTCCAATGCCTTCCCCGAGCTCACGAACGATGCCGGGCGCGGTGCGCGCTTTGACCTGTCCAAGGTGCCCCTGGAGGAATCAGGCCTCGCGCCCAAGGAAATCTGGTGCAACGAAAGCCAGGAGCGCTATGTGCTGGCGATCGCCCCCGAATCGCTGGCGCAGTTCACGGCCTTTTGCGAGCGCGAGCGCTGCCCCTACGCGGTGGTGGGCGTGGCCACGTCTGAGCGCCAGCTGGTGGTGGCCGACGAGCGGACGCAGGCGGTGGACATGCCGATGGACGTGCTGCTTGGCAAGCCGCCCAAGATGCACCGGGACGTGCAGTCCGTGGCGCGCACCTCGCCGGCCCTGGACCTCACCGGAGTGGCCCTGGAGGACGCCGTGATCCAGGTGCTGTCGCACCCCACCGTCGCCTCCAAGCGATTCCTGATCACCATCGGCGACCGCACCGTGGGCGGCTTCACGCATCGCGACCAGATGGTGGGGCCCTGGCAGGTGCCGGTGGCCGATTGCGCCGTCACGCTGGCCGACTATCGCGGCTTCGCGGGCGAGGCCATGGCCCTGGGCGAGCGCACGCCACTGGCGGCCCTGGACGCGCCAGCCTCCGGGCGCATGGCGGTGGCCGAGGCCATCACCAACCTGCTGGCGGCGCCGATCGACCTG
Source organism: Pseudomonadota bacterium (assembly GCA_041178265.1). Classification (GTDB taxonomy): domain Bacteria; phylum Pseudomonadota; class Gammaproteobacteria; order Burkholderiales; family Burkholderiaceae_C; genus Ramlibacter. Next base: position 4,085 of record JBEGVR010000202.1, read on the forward strand.
CCCCGCGTGAAGCTGTCCGCCAACTGGATGGCCGCCTGCGGCGAGCCCGGCGAAGACGCCGCGCTGTACGAAACGGTCAAGGCCGTGGGCATGACGCTGTGCCCGGCGCTGGGCATTTCCATCCCGGTGGGCAAGGACAGCCTGTCCATGCGCACCCAGTGGCAGGAGGGCGATTCCAGGAAAAAGGTGGTGTCTCCGGTGAGCCTGGTGGTCACGGCCTTTGCCACCCTGGCCGACGTGCGCGGCACCCTCACGCCCCAGTTGCAGGCCAGGGGCGACACCACGCTGGTGCTGGTGGACCTGGGCCGGGGCCGCAGCCGCATGGGCGGCAGCATCCTGGCGCAGGTGCTGGGTCAACCGGGCGGCGCGGTACCCGACCTGGACGATCCGCAGGATCTCGTGAACCTGGTCAACGCCATCAACACCCTGCGTGCGCAGGGGCGCGTGCTGGCCTACCACGACCGCAGCGACGGCGGCCTCCTGGCGGCCGCCTGCGAGATGGCCTTTGCCGGCCAGGTGGGCGTGAGCCTGAACGTGGACCTGCTGGTCACAGAGGGCGACGGCATCAGCGACAGCCGCGCCGACCATGGCGACGCCAAGAACTGGGCGGGCCAGGTCAGCGCCCGCCGCCAGGACCTCACGCTGCGCGCCCTGTTCAACGAAGAACTGGGCGTGGTGCTGCAAGTGCCGACTGCGGTGCGCAACGAGGTGATGCAGGTGCTGCGCGAGCACGGCCTGTCCCGCCACAGCCACTTCGTCGGCAAGACCCGGCCCGCCGACAGCGAGATCGAGGTGGGCAAGGGGCAGGTGCAGGTCTGGCGTGACACGAAGGCCGTTTTCAGCGCCAGCCTGCAGGACCTGCACCAGGTCTGGGACAGCGTGAGCTGGAAGATCTGCCAGCAGCGTGACAACCCCGCGGGGGCCGACACCGAGCATGCGGCGGCGGGTCGTCCGGAGGATCCGGGCCTGCAGTTCGCCCCGAGCTTCGAGGCGTCCGAGGACGTGGCCGCGCCCTTCCTGAACCTGGCACGCCCGCGTGTGGCCATCCTGCGCGAGCAGGGTGTGAACTCGCATGTGGAGATGGCCTACTGCTTCGACCTGGCCGGTTTCGAGGCGGTGGACGTGCACATGACCGACCTGCAATCGGGCCGCGGGAAGCTGGACGACTTCAAGGGCTTCGTGGCCTGTGGCGGTTTCAGCTACGGAGACACGCTGGGCGCCGGCATCGGCTGGGCCCGCAGCATCACCTTCAACGCGCCGCTGTCGGCGCAGTTCCAGGCTTTCTTCGCGCGCCCCGACACCTTCGCGCTGGGCGTGTGCAATGGCTGCCAGATGCTGGCCGAACTGGCCGACATCATCCCGGGCGCGCAGGCCTGGCCGCGTTTCACCACCAACCGCAGCGAACGCTATGAGGCCCGTCTGTCGCAGGTCGAGGTGCTGGAGTCGCCCAGCCTGTTCTTCCAGGGCATGGCGGGCAGCCGGCTGCCGATCGTGGTGGCGCACGGCGAGGGGTATGCCAACTTCGCACAGCGTGGCGATGCGGGCCAGGCCATCGCCGCGATGCGCTTCACCGACCACCATGGGCGCGCCACCGAGGCCTATCCGTTCAACCCCAATGGCAGCCCGGGCGGCCTGACAGCGGTGACCACGGCCGACGGCCGCTTCACGGCCATGATGCCGCACCCCGAACGGGTGTTCCGCAACGTGCAGATGTCGTGGACGGGTGGCGACGTCAGCGCGCACAGCCCCTGGCTACGGATCTGGCGCAACGCGCGGCGGTGGGTGGGGTGAGGGTTGACCTGGACGACTTCTTCGTTGGTCTGCAACGCGCTGGGCGGGTGTTGCTTGGCCTCTTTGGCCCGCAACGCGCTGGGCGGGCGGCACGGGCCCGGGGGCTTCGATGCGGGGGTCGCTTCGCGACTCCCTTGCGGTGCTCGGGCCGGGCGGGAAGCGCACAAACTCGCCCTGCGGGCTCAAACATGTGCGCTTCTTTTTCCGCCCGCCCCTGCGCTCCTCAGCCCCGCATAGGCGCCCCCGAACC
>JBEGVR010000203.1:0-3923 GCA_041178265.1 Pseudomonadota bacterium
CTAGTCAGCGCCCTGGCGATGGCCGGTGTGTTCGCGCTTTCGGCCTGCGGCCAGAAGGGTGACCTGTACCTGCCCCCCGCCCAGGCCGCGGCCGCACGTGCAGCCACCCCGGCCTCCGCGGCGCCCTCCGCCCTCCCTGCATCCGCCCCGGCGGCACGCCCATGACCCCTGCCCCGACGATTGCCGCATCGACCATGCTGCCCGGGCACCCGCACCTGGCCCGACGCGGCGCCGAGCTCTGGCTGGAGGAGGTTCGCCTGGACGACCTGGCGCGTGCGCACGGCACACCGTTGTTCGTGTACTCCAAGGCCGCCATGCTCTCGGCGCTGGGCGCCTATCAGCGTGGCTTCGCAGGCCGCCACGCCACCATCCATTACGCGATGAAGGCCAATTCGTCCCTCGCCCTCCTGCAGTTGTTCGCGCAGGCCGGCTGCGGCTTCGACATCGTGTCGGGCGGCGAGCTCGAACGCGTGCTGGCCGCCGGCGGGCAGGCCTCCAAAGTGATCTTCTCGGGTGTGGGCAAGACGCGCGCCGAGATGCGACGCGCCCTGGAGGCCGGCATCGGCTGCTTCAACGTCGAGAGCGAATCCGAACTCGACGTCCTGAGCGAAGCCGCCCAGGCCTGCGGCCGCGTGGCCCCTGTGAGCATCCGCGTCAATCCGAACGTCGACGCCAAGACCCACCCCTACATCTCCACCGGCCTCAAGGACAACAAGTTCGGCGTGGCCCACGAGCGCACCCTGCAGGCCTACCGGCGCGCCGCGCAGCTGCCCGGGCTGAAGGTGGTGGGCATCGACTGCCACATCGGCTCGCAGATCACCGAGGGCGCCCCGTACCTGGATGCGATGGACCGGGTGCTGGAGCTGGTCGAGGCCATCGAGGCCCAGGGCCTGCGGCTGCAACACCTGGACTTCGGCGGCGGCCTGGGGATCAACTACAACGGCGACCAGCCGCCCGCCGCCGACGTGCTGTGGGGCCAGTTGCTGGCGCGCCTGGACGCACGCGGCTTCGGCGACCGCCACCTGATGGTCGAGCCGGGCCGCTCGCTGGTGGGCAACGCCGGGGTGTGCCTGACCGAGGTGCTGTACCTCAAGCCCGGCGACCACAAGAACTTCTGCATCGTCGACGCCGCCATGAACGACCTGCCGCGCCCGGCCATGTACCAGGCCTTCCATGGCATCGAACCACTGCAGCAGCGCGCAGGCGCGGCGACCCATTACGACGTGGTCGGCCCGGTGTGCGAAAGCGGCGACTGGCTGGGGCGCGACCGCGACCTGGCGGTGCAGCCCGGCGACCGGCTGGCAGTGCTGTCGGCCGGAGCGTACTGCATGAGCATGGCCAGCAACTACAACACCCGCGGCCGCGCGGCCGAGGTGTTGGTCGATGGCGGGCAGGTCCACCTGATCCGCGAGCGCGAGAGCGTGTCGGACCAACTGCGCCACGAGCGCCTGGTGGGCTGAGGCCAGGGCGCCCGCCTCAGCGGCTGAGGTTGGGCCGCATCGGCGCGGAAGGCTGGCGGGGCTCTCGCCACCAGCGCGCGACGCGCCACCCGAGCAGCACCGCCAGGATGGCCGCGTAGACCGCGACTTCGTTGAAGTCGTTCTTGCCAGCGCGCATCCAGAAGAAGTGCAGCAGCACCAGGCCCGCGATGAGGTAGACGCCCTTGTGGAGCGCCTGCCAGCGGCGCCCGCCCAGGGCCCGCACCGCACGGTTGAACGAGGTGGCCGCCAGCGGCGTGAGCAGCAGGAAGGACAGGAAGCCCACCAGGATGAAGGGCCGCTTGGCGATGTCACGCACGATATCGGCCGCGTCAAAGCCCATGTCGAACCAGGCGTAGGTGAGCAGGTGCAGGATGCCGTAGAAGTAGGTGAAGAGGCCCGCCATGCGGCGCAGGCGCACCAGCGGCGCCAGCCCGAGCACCACCCGCACCGGCGTGACCGCCAGCGTGATGCACAGGAAGCGCAGGGCCCAGTCGCCGGTCTCGCGGATCAGGGTCTCGGCGGGGTTGGCCCCGAGCCGGTCGTGGAAGGCACCCCAGGCCAGGGCGGCAAAGGGCAACAGGGCCAGCGCGAACAGCAGGGGCTTGACCACGGGATGCAGCAGCCAGGCGTTGAGCGTGGCGCGTGCAGGCAGGAAGGCGGGGGCGCCCATGGCCAGCCTCAGTAGAGCTTCTTGAGGTCCATGCCGGCGTACAGCTGTCCGACCTGGGACTCATAGCCATTGAGCATGAGCGTCTTGCGGCGCTTGGCCAGCAGCCCGTCTTCGCCGATGCGCCGTTCGGTGGCCTGGCTCCAGCGCGGGTGGTCGACGTTGGGGTTGACGTTGGCGTAGAAGCCGTACTCCTGCGGCGCGGACTTGTTCCAGGAGGTGCGCGGCTCTCGCTCGGTAAAACGGATGCGCACGATGGACTTGCCGCTCTTGAAGCCGTACTTCCAGGGCGTGATCAGGCGCAGCGGCGCGCCATTCTGGTGGGGGAGCACCTCGCCGTACATGCCGAAGGTGAGCAGCGTGAGCGGGTGCATCGCCTCGTCCATGCGCAGGCCCTCGATATAGGGCCACTCCAGCACGCTGGAGCTGACGCCCGGCATGGTCTTGGGGTCGACCGCGGTGTGCAATTCGATGTACTTGGCGCTGCCCAGGGGCTCGACCCGCTCGATCAGCTTGCTGAGCGAATAGCCGACCCAGGGAATGACCATGGACCAGCCCTCCACGCAGCGCAGGCGGTAGATGCGTTCTTCCTGGGCGCTGAGCTTGAGGAGGTCTTCGATGGCGTACTTCGCGGGCTTGCGCACCAGGCCTTCGACCTCCACCGTCCAGGGCGCAGGCTGGAATTTGCCGCTCAGGCGCGCCGGGTCGGACTTGTCGGTGCCAAATTCGTAAAAGTTGTTGTAGGTGCTGGCGTCCTTGTAGTCGGTGACCTTTTCCATGGTGGTGGCGCCCGCCACCGTGGAGCGGGCTGCAGGCAGGGGCGCGAGCTTGCCCGGACGCGGCACCTGCGCGCGCGCATCGCGTTGCGCCCAGCCGGCCAAGGCGGCGCCTGCGGCGCCACCGGCCATCCACCGGATCAGGTCGCGACGCTGGTGGTAGACCGACGGCGGCGTGATTTCGCTGGCAACGGGGTGATGGAACCCGTCGCGGTTTGTTTTGATCAGCATGACGTTCCTCGGGTATCAAACCTGCTCGTGACAAAGTGCAGGTTTATCACGGAACGCGTGTGGCGCGGGGTGGATCTCGGGAGAGACCCTAGGGTCGATTTACAGGTTGCCGTAGCTGTGCAAGCCCGACAGGAACATGTTGACGCCCAGGAAGGCGAAGGTGGTAACGGCCAGGCCGACCAGCGCCCACCAGGCCGACACCGCGCCGCGCAGGCCCTTCATGAGGCGCATGTGCAGCCAGGCGGCGTAATTGAGCCAGACGATGAGGGCCCAGGTTTCCTTCGGGTCCCAGCTCCAGTAGCCGCCCCAGGCCTCGGCCGCCCACAGCGCGCCGAGCACGGTAGCAATGGTGAAGAACGCAAAGCCCACGGCGATGGACTTGTACATCACGTCGTCCAGGATCTCAAACGAGGGCAGGCGCGCCGCGATGCGCTTGCGGCCCAGCAGGATGCCAGCCACGATGAAAGCCGAAATGCCGAAGTACACCATCCAGTAGCTGCCACCGTTCTCGGTCGCGCCTTGGCGGAACACGATGGGCTCGAAACACAGCACCACGCCCAACAACCACAGCGGCGCCAGCTTGTACCAGCGGGTTTCGGTGGCGCTTTGCTTGATCAGGTAGGCAAATGCCAGCATGGCGGCGATGGCAAAAGTACCGTAACCGATGAAGTTGGCTGGTACGTGCAACTTCATCCACCAGCTTTGCAGCGCAGGCACCAGCGGCTGGATTTGGTGTGCCTCGCGAACCACGGTGTACCACAGCAGGAA
>JBEGVR010000204.1:0-12710 GCA_041178265.1 Pseudomonadota bacterium
ACGACCTTTCTCATAGCGTAGTACGTGCTAGATCCTGAATAAAGGAATTAGTTTAGCTCGGCCAATTTTGGATGAAAAATCCCACTGGCGGTATGAAATCCGCTTTCGCAAGCCATAGGCATATCCTGCCCCTGTATCTAGCGCTGACCAGTTGCGAGTTGCAGGGCGGCCGTCGCGTCTCTCCTTTGTATTCTGGCTTTTTTGAGAGGCATCAGCCTAGAAAAAAAGATGCCTACACATGCCGGGCGCCGCGGATAGAAACGATGCCACGTCTTAGCGCGCATCCGGCACAATGTTGTTGAGAGGCCGGTCTGCGCTCTGACCACCTCTTGACCACCTATGACCACCAACCGGTGGTCGGCGGCCTGTTCTTCAGACGCGTTGCGCGTCGTAAGTTGTTGATTTCTGGCGCGGCTGGCGGGGATCGAACCCACGACCCTTGGCTTCGGAGGCCAATACTCTATCCACTGAGCTACAGCCGCACGGGGGAGTGGCCGGCATTATGGCCCAAGCCCGGGCGCCTGCAGGGCCGGCGAGGGGGGCCGTCCTATAATCTCGGGTTGTTTTGTTCCCCAGCCCTGTATATCCCGAGGACGTCATGAGCGACAGCACACAGGAAGAAGCCCACACCGGCCCCATCAAGACCCCCAAGCAGTTGCTCTGGGCGGCCTTCTTCTCCTTCGTCGCGCCCGTCTTCATCATCATCGGGCTGGTCTATTACGTCGTCTCCGACATCATGCCCGCCGGCAGCGCCCAGGCCGAGCGCTATGCCCTGGGTGGCGTGACCGCCCAGGACATGGCGCGTGGCGTCACCCAGCGCCTGGCCAAGGTCGGCACCGTCGAAATCCGCGACGCCGCCCGCGCCCTCAAGTCCGGTGAAGAGGTGTTCAAGGCGCAGTGCGCCGCCTGCCACGTGTCCGGTGCCGCCGGCGCGCCCAAGCTCGGTGACGCCGCAGCCTGGGGCGCCCGCCTCAAGACCGGCCTGGAGGCCCTGGTGAACTCCTCCCTCAAGGGCAAGGGCGCCATGGGCGCCCAGGGTGGCGGCGACTTCGACGACATCGAGATCGCCCGCGCCGTGGTCTACCTGACCAACAGCGCTGGCGCCAAGTTCCCTGTGCCTGACCGCCCGGCCGCCGCGGCGTCGGCCACCGCCGCCAAATAATCCTTCATCCCCCGCCGGGCCCCGGTGCCCGGCGCGTCTGCGCCGGGCTGCGCACGAAGCCAAAGCGCCCCGGCAGATCCGCCTCCCTGACTTCCTGCGGCTGCCACTGGCCGCCTTCCACCGCCCGGGCTGCGATCTCCATGTCCAGGCTGTGGACCAGCCCGAAGCCGATGTCGGTGTCCAGGTACAGGTGGCCGTGTTCGTCCAGCACGCAGGCCTGAACCCGCGCTACCTGCCCGCTGTGCGAGAGCACCCGACCGTCGTCCTGGATCCGCCACACCCAGGGCGTGGCTTCCAGTTCCACATACACGCGCTGCGGCCCGTTCTGGAAGAACCAGCGCCCCTGCTCGTCGTGGTCGTAGTTGCGGGTGATGAAGTCCACCAGCTTCTCGTGTTTCAGCACCGAGCCCTTGGCCACCGCGAAGGGTCCCTGGGCCTGCACCCGGTCATCGCGCATGTACCAGCCGCCGCGCGCGTCCAGCCCCAGCCAGCCGAAGCAGTCCGGCACGTTGGGCCACTTGGCCATGGCCTGTCGCACGATGTCGTCCATGCGCGGATTATCCGGCGCGGGCCCTGCACTCGGCGCTCAGCGCAGGAAGGCGTCGTAGCCGGTCTTGAGGATCAGGGCCGTCACCACCACCAGGAACATCCCGCGCACGAAGCCGGCCCCATGGCGCAACGCCAGGCGCGTCCCGAGCAGGCTGCCCGCAACGTTGGCCACGGCGAGCACCAGCGCGTAGTGCCACCACACATGGCCCTTGAGGCCAAAGAGCACCAGCGCTGCCAGGTTGGTGGCGACGTTCAGCACCTTGGCCGCGGCCGAGGCATGCAGAAAGTCATACCCCAGCCAGCGCACGAACAGGAACACGAAGAAGCTGCCCGTGCCCGGCCCGAAGAAGCCGTCGTAGAAGCCCACCACCGCGCCCAGGGTGCACGCCGCCCAGCGCTCGCCGGCGGCGGACAGGCGTGGCGTATGGTGGCGGCCCAGGTCCTTCCTCGCCAGGGTGTAGGCGAGCACCGCCAGCAGCACCAGGGGCAGCAGCTTGCGCAGGAATTCGGCGGACACAATGGTCACGGCCCACGCCCCCGCGAAGCTTCCGGCCAGGCCGACCGCGGTGGCCGGCAGCAGGGCGTGCCAGTTCATGGTGACCCGCCGGCTGTACTGGATCGCAGCGATGGAGGTGCCCCAGACCGAGGCGCTCTTGTTCAGCCCCAGCAGGCTGGCTGGCGGCGCCTGCGGAAAGATGGCGAACAGCGCGGGCAGCAGGATCAGCCCACCCCCGCCCACGATCGAATCCACGAACCCCGCCAGCAGGGACGCCAGCGTCATCAACAGCAATTCCATACAGCCCGGGATTGTCCCCAAAAAGGCAAAGGCGCCTTGCGGGCGCCTTTGCGTCGGGCGGCATCGTGCGCTGCCCGCTCATCTTGTTCTGTCTTGTCTCCGAATGTCTCCTCGGACCTCTCAAGGCGCCCGCCAAGGCAGACGCTGAGTCAGAAAAATGTAACGAAACCTGCCGCTTCCCCGTATCAGGACTTACCCGGCCCGTTGGCCGTCCCCAGCGGCCACCCACTCGGCGGCCTTCTCGGCCAGCATCAGGGTGGGGGCATTGGTATTGCCGCTGGTGATGGTGGGCATCGCCCCGGCGTCCACCACCCGCAGGCCGGCCACGCCCCGCACCCGCAGCCGCGAATCCAGCACCGCCATCGGGTCGCTGTCCGCACCCATCTTCGTCGTGCCCACCGGGTGGAAGATGGTGGTGGCGATGTCGCCGGCCAGGCGTGCCAGGTCCTCGTCGCTTTCGTACTGGGGGCCGGGGCGCCATTCCTGCGGCTGGTAGCGGGCCAGCGCCGGCTGCGAGGCGATTCGTCGCACCACGCGCAGCGAATCGGCCGCCACCTTCCGGTCGGCTTCGGTGCCCAGATAGTGGGGAGCGATGCGCGGCGCGTCGCGGAAATCGGCACTCCGGATTTGCACCGTGCCGCGGCTCGTCGGGTTCAGGTTGCACACGCTGGCGGTGAAGGCGTCGAAGCGGTGCAGCGGTTCGCCGAAGGCATCCAGGCTCAGGGGCTGCACATGGAACTCGAGGTTGGGCCAGGCCTGGTCTGGCGCGCTGCGCGTGAAGGCGCCCAATTGCGAGGGCGCCATGCTCATGGGGCCGCTGCGCGTGAAGGCGTATTGCAGCCCGATGCGCAGCTTGCCCCAGGCGCTGTTGGCCAGCGTGTTGAGGGTGGTCACGCCCTGCACCTTGAACACCGCGCGGATCTGCAGATGGTCCTGCAAGTTGGCGCCCACGCCGGGCAGGTGATGCCGCACCGGGATGCCGTGCGACTGCAGCAGGTCCGAGGGGCCGATGCCCGAAAGCTGCAGGATCTGCGGCGAGCCGATGCTGCCGGCCGAGAGCAGCACCTCGCGGCGCGCATGCGCGGTCACGAGGCCCTTGCCGTCCCACACCTGCACGCCGGCGCAGCGCAGCGCCCCGTCGGCGCCGGCCTCTAGCTGCAGCTGCTTGACCTGGGCCCCGGTCCACATCTCGAAGTTTGGCCGTCCGTGGCAGGTCGGCCGCAGGAAGGCCTTGGCCGTGTTCCAGCGCCAGCCGCTTTTCTGGTTCACCTCGAAGTAGCCCACGCCCTCGTTGTCGCCGCGGTTGAAGTCGTCGCAGGCGGGCAGTCCCGCTTCCTGGGCGGCCTGCGCGAAGGCATCCAGGATGTCCCAGCGCAGGCGCTGCTTCTCCACGCGCCATTCGCCGCCCGCGCCGTGCAGGCCGTCGGCGCCCTTGTGGAAGTCCTCGTGTCGCTTGAAATGGGGCAGGCACTGCGCCCAGCGCCAGGAGGCATCGCCCGTGAGGTCCGCCCACTGGTCGTAGTCGCGCGCCTGACCGCGCATATAGATCATGCCGTTGATGCTGGAGCAGCCCCCGAGCACCTTGCCCCGCGGATAGCGCAGCGCGCGCCCGTTCAGGCCGGCTTCGGACTCGGTGTGATAGAGCCAATCCGTGCGCGGATTGCCGATGCAATACAGGTAGCCCACCGGAATGTGGATCCAGTGGTAGTCGTCCTTGCCGCCCGCCTCGATCAGGAGCACCCGCTTGCTCGGGTCCGCCGAGAGGCGATTGGCCAGCAGGCACCCTGCGGTGCCCGCGCCCACGATGATGTAGTCGAACGTCGGACCCTCTTGCATCGCGCCATGTCTCCTCGAAATGTTGTGGTCGCAAGCATCGCCATGCAAACCCTCGAAGCGGTGGCGTGCACGCTCCAAGTGCCGGCGCGGATCCGGCTTCGCCGGTCCGCTGCGGGCGCCCCCCTTGGGGGGAGGCGGCCGCAGGCCGCGTCGGGGGGTTACTTCGATACAGGCATCACGAACTCGGCGCCCTTGCCGATACTCTCCGGCCAACGCTGCATGATCGACTTCTGCTTGGTGTAGAAACGCACGCCCTCTTCGCCGTAGGCGTGCATGTCGCCAAAGAGGCTCTTTTTCCAGCCACCGAAACCATGCCAGGCCATGGGCACCGGGATCGGCACGTTGATGCCCACCATGCCCACCTGCACCCGGCGTGAAAACTCGCGCGCCACGTTGCCATCGCGGGTGAAGCAGGACACGCCGTTGCCGAATTCGTGCGCGTTGACCAGGTCCAGCGCCTGCGCAAAGTCCTGGGCGCGCACGCAGGCCAGCACCGGCCCGAAGATTTCTTCCTTGTAGATCGTCATGTCGGTCGTGACATGGTCAAACAGCGTGCCCCCGAGCCAGAAGCCCTGCTCGCAGCCGGCGCCCGCCGCCGCCCCCTTGAAATTGCGGCCGTCGACCACCAGCGTCGCGCCTTCGGCAGCGCCCTTGTCGATGTAACCGGTGATGCGCTGCTTCGCGACGGCGCTGACGATGGGACCCATCTCCGCATCGAGCTGCGTGCCGTCCTTGACCTTCAGCGCGCGCGTGCGTTCGGCCAGCACCGGCATCAGGCGATCGGCGCTGTCACCCACCAGCACCGCCACCGAGATCGCCATGCAGCGCTCGCCCGCCGACCCGAAGGCCGACCCAATCAGCGCGTCGGCCACCTGCTCCATGTCGGCGTCGGGCATCACCACCATGTGGTTCTTGGCGCCGCCCAGGGCCTGCACGCGCTTGCCGTGGCGCGCGCCGATTTCGTAGATCTTGTGCGCGATCGGTGTGGAGCCCACGAAGGACAGGGCCCGCACGTCCGGGTGTTCGAGCAGGGCGTCGACCGCGTCCTTGTCACCCTGCACCACGTTGAACACGCCATCGGGCAGGCCGGCTTCCTTGAGCAGGCGCGCCATGTAGAGGGAGGGGCTGGGGTCCAGCGGACTGGGCTTGAGGATGAAGGTGTTGCCTGCGGCAATCGCCACCGGGAACATCCACATCGGCACCATCACCGGGAAGTTGAAGGGCGTGATGCCCGCGACTACGCCCAGGGGCTGGCGCATCGTCCAGTTGTCGATGCCGGTGGACGCCTGCTCGGTGTAGGCCCCCTTGAGCAGCTGAGGAATGCCGCAGGCGAATTCCACGATCTCGATGCCGCGCGTCACTTCGCCCTGGGCGTCGGTGAACACCTTGCCGTGTTCGGCGGTGATCAGGCGCGCCAGCGCGTCGCGGTGCTGATTGAGCAGCTCCAGGAACTTGAACATCACCCTCGCGCGGCGCAGCGGCGGGGTGTCGGCCCACTGCGCGAAGGCGGCCTGGCCGCTGGCCACCGCGGCATCCACCTCGCTGGCGCTGGCCAGGGCCACCCGTCCGCTCACCTGGCCGGTGGCGGGGTTGTAGACATCGGCATGCCGGCCGCTGCGGCCCGCGGCCAATCGCCCGGCTACCCAGTGGTCGATCGGCGCCGGGGTCTGGGGGCGTGAAGGGGCGGGTGCGTTCATCGCAGGGGTCCTGTGCGTGGAGAGTGCGCCGAGTCTAGGCGCAGCCCGTGGCCTGCGTTTTCGCTCCTTGCCTTTTCCCCTGGCGCCGCCTAAGGTGCGAATTCATTGGTATTACATAAATTCAAATAATGAATTCAAATTGGTCCAATGGTTACGTCGCCGACGTCACCTACTCCCACGGCTACTACCACGAGCTCGCCCCCTCCTTCCTGCGCCTTGCCCTGCTCCTGCATGGCCTGGGCAACGGCGGCGGAGACCCGGCCACCGGCAGCTACACCTACTGCGAGCTGGGTTACGGGCAGGGCGTCTCGGCCAACCTGCATGCCGCCGCCAACCCTCGGGGTCGCTTCTGGGGCACCGATTTCAACCCTGAGCACGCGCTCTTCGCCCGCAGCCTCGCGCAACAAGCCGGCATCCAGGCTGACTGGATGGCCGCCAGCTTCGAGGAGCTGCTCGAGGCCGACCTGCCGTCCTTCGACTTCATCACGCTGCACGGGGTCTGGTCCTGGATCGATTCGACGGCACGCCATGCCATCGTCGAATTCATGCGCCGGCGCCTGAAGGTCGGCGGCGTGGTCTACATCAGCTACAACATCATGCCGGGGTGGTCCGCCGAGAAGCCGCTGCGCGACCTGATGCGCCTGCACACCGAATTGGCGGGCGCGCAGGGCGCCTCCACCGTCAGCCGCATCCGAGGCGCCCTGGCCTTTGCGCAGCGCCTGCGCGCGGGCGGCGCCGCCTTCTTCGAGCAGGACCCGCGCGCAGGCGCCATGCTCGACGACATGGCCCGCGACGACATCCATGTCGTGGCCCACGAATACTTCAACCGCTCCTGGCACCTGACGTATTTCGCGGACCTCGCCCGCAGCCTCGAGGCTGCGGGCCTGGGCTTCGCGTGCTCCATCCACAAGAGCGACCTGGCGGGCCTGACGGACCAGCGCCGTCGCGCCTGCCGCCTCGATGACGCCGACATCAGCCCCGCCCTGCGAGAGACCACGCACGACTTCATCCTCAATCGGCGCTTCCGTCGCGACGTCTTCGTGCGAGGTGCGCAGCGTCTCACCTGCGCAGAGCGCGAATCGCGCCTGAGGGCCCTGGGCATCCTGCTGCTGCGCCCGGCCGATCTCCCCCAAGGCGCGGTCCCCACGCCCTACGGTGCGGTGCAGCTGGATGCCGCGGTGTGCCACAAGCTCCTGGAGGCCCTGGATCCTGCCGGCGCCCCCGTTCCATTGGGCGATCTGATGGCGCGGGCGGGCCTGGCCGACGCCCCCGCCGAAACCGTGTTCCAGGTCGTCGCCGCGCTGGTCGCCCATACCACCTTGGGTATCGCCTTCCCCGACGATGCGCGCCATGCCGACGCCACCTGCGCGCGCGCCCTGAACCTCGCGACCGCCGCCCGAACGCAGGCGGATGATGTGCTGCGCTACCTGGCCAGTCCGGTCACGGGGCAGGCCGTCGAGGCCGGCGCAGCCGATCGCCTGTGCCTGCTGGCGTGGGAACAGGGCGTCCGCGAGGCCGATGTCCTGGCCGAGGCCCTGCGTCAAAGCGGCGTGCACGAGCCGCAGGCACAGGCCCGACGCTTCCTGCAGGACGTCGTCCCCGGCTGGCGCCGCCTGGGCCTGCTCGCCGCGGAGGGCGCATGACGGCGCCCGAACCCTGGATGGACAACCCCGCCTGGTGGGTGTACGAGCCGCATCCCAGCCTGGCGCAGGCCTATGCGCGCTTTCACGCGCGCAATCGCTTTCACCTGCGACTGGCCATGACCCAGAACCCCGAACTCGAAGACCCCGCCTACTGGGAGGCCGAACTCGCGCGGCGCCAGGCCGCGATGCAGGCCGGCCAGGCGGTGCATCTGGTGGGCGTCCCGCGCGACCCCAGCCACTGTGCCCCCGCACTGCATGACATCGGCGCCCTGGTCAGTTTCTGGAACATCGAGCATGGCGAATTCCAGGGCTGCAGCTTCAGCATCCTCTTGGACCGCTACCTGGAGGGGCGCGGCCTCATGTACGCCCTGACCGAACCTGCATTGCGCGAGGTGATGGCCCGTCACCAGCTGCATCGCGTCATGGCCACGCACCTGCCCGAGAACCTGCGCAGCGCACGCCTGCTGCGTCGACTGGGCTTCGTCGTCGAGGGCTATGCCCGCGACTTCCTGCGGATCAACGGCCGCTGGCGCGACACCGTGCTGCTCTCGCGGCTGGCGGACTGACCGCGCGCCCGCGCACCCGGTACGCGGCCTCCATCCTGCGCCCTGCGCCCGGGGCGGGTAAGCTTGCGCCCCTGCAGGCGCGACGCTGCGTGCCAACGCGCCGCCACGATCCAACCACCAGGAGCCAGACCCATGGGTGACACCCTCACGCTGAAGGCCGCCGACGGCCACACCTTCCCCGCCTATGTGGCCCGCCCGGCCGGCACGCCTCGCGGCGGCATCGTGGTGCTGCAGGAAATCTTCGGCGTCAATTCCCACATCCGCGCCGTCGCCGACGGCTACGCGCAGGCGGGCTACCTCGCCGTCGCCCCGTCCACCTTCCACCGCGTGAAGGCGGGTGTCGAACTCGGCTACACCCCCGACGACATGAGCGCGGGCATCGCCCTGAAAGCGGCGGTCGAGGCGCTGCCGGCACCCGGCGTGCTGCCCGACATCCAGGCCGCCATCGGCCATGCGGCCCAGGCTGGCAAGGTGGGCATCGTGGGCTATTGCTGGGGCGGATTGCTCACCTGGCGCGCCGCCTGCCTGCTGCAGGGGCTGTCGGCGGCGGTGCCGTATTACGGCGGCGGCACCACCACGCCCGAGGAAATCGCGCGCACGCCCCGTGTGCCGGTGCTCGCCCATTTCGGCGAGCGTGACCACTGGATTCCCCTGGAGGGCGTGCAGGCCCTGCAGACGGCTCATCCCGACGTCCAGATGCACGTGTACGCCGCCGACCACGGCTTCAACTGTGACCAGCGCGGCTCCTACGACGGACCGGCGGCCAGCCTGGCCCGCGAGCGCACGCTGGCGTTCTTCGACAAGCACCTGCGCTAGGTGCCGCACGGGAGGCCAGTGCGCGCCCCGGCAAGACCCGCCCCTAACGCCCGCTGCGCGCCAGGTAACGCTTGCGCCAGAACACCAGCCCCAACGCGCCGGCCAGGACCGCCATCGCGCCGATCGTGATCCAGAAGCCCGAGGCCTGATGCAGCAGGGGCATCACGTCAAAGTTCATGCCGAAGATGCCTGTCACCAGGTTCAGGGGCAGGAAGATGGCCGTGATCGCAGTGAGCCTGCGCATCACCGCGTTCGTGCGATGGCTCTGCGCCGAGAAGTGGATCTGCACCGCGGCTTCGGCGCCCTGCTCCATGCGCCGCACCTGGGTGATCACCCGCTGGATGTGTTCGATCACGTCGTTGGCGCGCGCCACGAGCAGGTCGCGTTCGGCCATTGACAGCATCGGGGGCGGCTGGTCGCGCGTGGTGTCCAGCCATTCCTGCATCGCGTCGGACTGCTCCTCGCACATGTCCTCGAGGCTGTGGAGCTGCGCCCGCGCCAGCATGACCGCGCTCCAGTCGGCACTGCCCACGCTGGGCCGCAGCAGGCGTTCCTGCCAGGTGGTCAACTCGGTCGTGAGCTGCCGGCGCAAGTCCAGGTAGGCATCGACCATGGTGTCGACCATCCGCAGCATCAGATCGGGCGGGCTGCTGGGCAGGCGGCTGCGCGCCGGGGCCTGCGCGCCACCGTTTTGAAGGACCTCTCGGGCGTAGCGCTCGACCAGGGTGCGCACCATCGGGCACTGCGGCGGGTGCACGGTCACCAGCAGCCGGTCGAACACCACGAAGCCCATGGCCTGTGTGCGGATGCGGCGAAACGTGGCCAGCGCCTTGGGTCCGCCCCTCGCGGAGGCCGCGGGCGCGGGGCCCATCTCGGCCTCGACCTCGCCGGGCGTGGACAGCCGCCGGAAGATCACCACGTCGTAGATCGATGTGAAGTCGTAGCTCGAGGGGTGCAGCAGGTTGTCCAGGTCCTTGACATGCAGATCCAGCAGGGGCGAGCCGCCGATACGCTGCGCCGCTTCCTGCAGCCGCGCCAGCTGCGGCTGCAGCTGGTCACGCGCCAGGCTCACCCACAGGAAGCCCGTGTCAGGCGCCTGCGCCGGCACCTCGTCCAGGAATCTCAGCGTGCCTTCACTGAATTCGATGATCCGCATCGGGGCCGCAGCGGGCAGGGTGGACATGGCGCCGGGGCTCAGGCGCGCAGCAGGCGCGCGGCATCCCGCGCGAAGTAGGTCAGGATGCCATCGGCGCCCGCGCGCTTGAAGGCCAGCAGGCTCTCCAATATCACCGCGTCGTGATCCAGCCAGCCGTTTTGCGCGGCGGCCTTGAGCATCGCGTATTCGCCCGAGACCTGGTAGACAAAGGTCGGCATGCGGAATTCGTCCTTCACGCGCCGCACGATGTCCAGGTAAGGCATGCCGGGCTTGACCATCACCATGTCGGCGCCTTCGGCGATGTCCATCTCCACCTCGCGCAGTGCCTCGTCGGTGTTGGCAGGGTCCATCTGGTAGACCTTCTTGTTGCTCTTGCCGAGGTTGCCCGCCGATCCCACCGCGTCGCGGAAGGGGCCGTAGAAGGCGCTGGCGTACTTGGCGCTGTAGGCCATGATCCGCGTGTGGATCTGGCCGGCCTGCTCCAGCGCCTGGCGGATCGAGCCGATGCGCCCGTCCATCATGTCGCTGGGCGCCACGATGTCCACGCCGGCCTCGGCCTGCGCCAGGGCCTGGCGCGTGAGCACCGCCACCGTCTCGTCGTTCAGGATGTAGCCGGTGTCGTCCAGCAAGCCGTCCTGCCCGTGGCTGGTGAACGGATCCAGCGCCACGTCGGTCATCACGCCCAGGTCCGGGAAGCGGTTTTTCAGTTCGCGCACCACGCGTGGCACCAGGCCCTCGGGGTTGAAGGCCTCACGGCCGTCCGGCGTCTTGAGGGCCGGGTCGATCACCGGGAACAGTGCCATCACTGGAATGCCCAGGGCCACGCAGTCCTCGGCCACCGGCAGCAGCAGGTCCAGGCTCAGGCGCTCGACGCCGGGCATGGACGCCACGGCGTCGCGGCGCTTGCTGCCTTCCTGGACGAACACCGGGTAGATCAGGTCGTGCGCATGCAGGCGGTGCTCGCGGACCAGGTTGCGGGTGAAGTCGTCGCGTCGCAAGCGGCGGGGACGTCCTTGGGGGTAGGGGGCATGCAGCGTCATGCGGAAAATTGTGCCCGATCGTCCGCGCCTGCCCTGTCACCTGCGGGCCCGCATGAGCGCCGCCGGGCGCGAAGGTCTCCTTGGGGGGGCACATGCAGCCAACGAATCCAAAAGGACTCTTTTGCGGCGGCTTCTCGGGGTAAATCCTTGCCGCGAAGCTTGAATCGCGAATACCCCTTTGCTAAATTCATCGCGGGCGGCTTGCCGCTCCCCGCTTTTCCTCCCTGAGCGGGTGCCTTGATGTGTGACAGCAAAAAGGCTTGTACCCCCGGCCCGACGGCCGGGGTTTTTTTTGGCCAAGCTTTTCGACAGGCGCTTGCGGCGGGTCACTACACTGGGCGACATGCTCTGGGTCAAAGCCTTCCACATCGTCTTCGTGGCCAGCTGGTTTGCGGGCCTGTTCTACCTGCCCCGGATCTTCGTCAACCTCGCCTTGGTCCCGGCCGGTCCCTCGCCCGAGCGTGACCGCCTGCTGCTGATGGCGCGCAAGCTCCTGCGCTTCACCACCTTGCTGTCCGTGCCCGCCCTGGTGTTGGGCCTGTGGCTCTGGCTCGGGTACGGCATCGGCGCGGGCAGCGGCTGGATGCATGCCAAGCTGCTCGTCGTCGTCCTCACGGTGGGCTACCACCACGTCTGCGCGCGCATGCTGCGGCGTTTCGAAGCGGGCCAGGAACAGCGCGGCCACGTCTGGTTCCGCTGGTTCAACGAGGCGCCCGTGCTGATGATGGTCGCTGCCGTCGTCCTGGTGGTGGTCAAGCCTTTCTGAACTCGCGCCATGGCCGCCCACAAGACCGCAGCCTGGCCCCTCGCACAGGCCTATGTGGCGCTGATCGCCTACGCCAGCCTCTACCCGTTTGAAGGCTGGCGCATCCAGGGCATCCCGCCCTGGGCGTTCCTCTGGAGCCCCTGGCCCCGCTACTGGACGGGGTTCGACGTCCTGGCCAATATCGCCGGCTACGCCCCCCTGGGGTTCCTCCTGACGCTGGCCATCCTGCGGCGTCGTGCCGAGCGCCCCCCGGCCCCAGCCCTGGCGCTGGCGGGCGCGACGCTGGCGTCGGCGGCCCTCGCGTTCACCATGGAGGCCTTGCAGACCTACCTGCCCTCGCGCGTGCCCTCCAACGTCGATTTCGGCCTGAATGCCGCAGGCGCCCTGGGGGGCGCCCTGCTGGCAGGTGGCCTTGAGTGGGGCGGCGCCATCGAGCGCTGGAGTCGCTTTCGGGAACGCTGGTTCGTGCGTGATGCGCGCGGGGCGCTGGTGCTCCTGGCCCTGTGGCCCTTCGCCTTGCTGTTTCCCGCCGCCGTTCCGCTCGGGCTGGGACAGGTGCTGCAGCGGCTCGAAGCGTCGCTGGCCGACTGGCTGGAGGGCACCCCCTTTATCGACTGGTTGCCGGTGCGGGGCCTCGAGCTGCAGCCGCTGGCGCACGGCGCCGAGCTTCTGAGCGTCACCCT
>JBEGVR010000205.1:0-3874 GCA_041178265.1 Pseudomonadota bacterium
CAGACAGTGGCCAGCGGCCTGGAGCACCCTTGGGCCCTCGCGTTCCTGCCCGAAGGCGGTTTCCTGGTCACCGAGCGGCCCGGCCGCATGCGCGTGATCGACACCCAGGGCCGACTGGGTCCGCCCCTGGCGGGCTTGCCCGAGGTGGCCGCGCGCGGGCAGGGCGGGCTGCTGGATGTGGCGCTTGATAACGATTTCGAGCGCAATCGGAACCTGTATTTCTGCTTTTCTGAGCCGGCCGAAGGCGGAACCAACAGCACCGCGCTGGCGCGGGCCCGGCTGCCCGCCGGATCCGCGCGCCTGGAGGACATGCGCGTCATCTTCAGCCAGCAGCCCCGCGTGGCCAGTCCGCTGCATTTCGGCTGCCGCATCGTGCAGATGCCCGATGGACACCTGTTCCTCCTGCTCGGAGAGCGTTACCACCGCATGCAGGACGCGCAGAAGCTGGACAACCACCTGGGCAAGGTGCTGCGGCTCACGACCGGCGGGGCCCCGGCGCCGGGCAACCCCTACATCGGGCGCGCCGGCGCCCGGCCCGAGATCTGGAGCTACGGCCACCGCAACCCGCAGGGTGGCACGCTGGGGCCGGACGGGCGCCTGTGGATGCACGAACACGGCCCGCAGGGTGGCGACGAGGTCAACCTGCCCCAGCCCGGTCGCAACTACGGGTGGCCCGTCATCACCCACGGAGAACAATACGGGGGCGGCCCCATCGGCGAGGGCATCACTGCCAAGTCTGGGATGGAGCAGCCCCTGCACCACTGGACCCCGTCGATCGCGCCCTCGGGCATGGCCTTCCTCGCCAGCGACCGTTACCGGCCGCAGTGGCGAGGCAGTCTCTTCGTCGGCTCGCTCAAGTTCAACCAGCTGGTGCGCCTGGAGATGGCCGGCACGCGCGTGCTGCGTGAGCAGCGGTTGGACGGCGTGGGCGAGCGGGTGCGCGACGTGCGCCAGGGACCCGACGGGCTGTTGTACCTCCTCACCGACAGCGCGCAGGGGCGGTTGTTGCGCGTCCTGCCTGCCCAGTGACACATTCGCACGCGATCGAGCGCCGCCGGGCCGCCCCAAGGCGCGAGGGCCCCCTCGGGGGGCAGGAGGCCACACGCAGTGCGCTGACGTGGGGGCCCAATTTTGTCAGTTGCGAGACAGCGCCAGCCGCTCCAATCCGCGCAGATGTTGCTTGACCCTGAAGATTCCCAGCTCGTGCTGGTCGATTACCAGCAGCGGCTGATGCCCGCCTTGCACGGCGGGTCGCAGGCCCTGGTCCATGCCTGCCTCCTGGCGCAAGTGGCCCGCGCCTTGGCGGTGCCGGTCTTCACCACCGAGCAGAACCCCGCGGGCCTGGGACCCACCGTCGACCCCCTGCGTGCGATGGTGGGGCCGGTGCTGTCCAAGATGGACTTCAGCGCCGCGACCCTGCTGCTGCCGCACCTGCGCCCCGCGCCCAAGCCGGGCGGCGGCAATGCGCGCAGCCTGCCACGCCATCTGCAAAAGCCCGCCGCACCGGGCCGAGACACCGTGGTCATCGCCGGCTGCGAGGCCCATGTCTGTCTGCTGCAAACGGCCCTGCAATTGCTGGAAGATGAATTCGACGTGTGCGTCGTCACCGACGCCTGCGCCTCGCGCACCGAACGCAATCGCGACGCCGCCTTCGACCGCCTGGCCGGCGCGGGCGCCGAGCTGGTGACGACCGAGATGGTCGCCTTCGAGTGGCTGCGCAGTGCCGACCACCCGCGATTCAAGGAGGTGCTGGGCTGGATCAAGTGAGCCCCGCGCCCGCAAAAAACAACAAGGAGAAGAAGCCATGACGACCTACGCCGATTTCCATCGCCGCTCGATCGACGAGCCCGAGGTCTTCTGGGGCGAGCAGTCCCGCCTGATCGACTGGCAGACCCCGCCCCAACGCATCCTGGACAACGACAAGTCGCCCTTCACCCGCTGGTTCGTGGGTGGCACCACCAACCTGTGTCACAACGCGGTGGACCGGCACCTGAAAGAACGCCCCAACCAGCCGGCCCTGATCCACGTCTCCACCGAGACCGGGCGCGAGCAGACCTACACCTACGCGCAGTTGCACGACGAGGTGCAGCGCGCCGCGGCGGCGATCCGCAGCCTGGGCGTGGGCCGGGGCGACCGCGTCCTGGTCTACATGCCCATGGTGCCCGAAGCCATCTTCGCGATGCTGGCCTGCGCGCGCATCGGCGCCATCCACTCGGTGGTGTTCGGCGGCTTCGCCTCGGTATCGCTGGCCTCGCGCATCGAGGATGCCTCGCCCAAGCTGGTGGTGAGCGCCGATGCCGGCTCGCGCGGGGGCAAGGTGGTGCCGTACAAGCCGCTGCTGGACGAGGCGATCCGCCTGTCCGCGCACAAGCCCGACGCGGTCCTGATGGTCGACCGGGGCCTGGCCCCCATGGACCGCGTCGCGGGCCGCGACCACGACTGGAAGGCCCTCACCGAACGCCACGCCGGCGTGCAAGTGCCCTGCGAGTGGCTGGAGGCCACCGAGATCAGCTACACCATCTACACCAGCGGTACCACCGGCAAGCCCAAGGGCGTGCAGCGCGACGTGGGGGGCTACGCGGTGGCCCTGGCCGCCAGCATGAAGCACATCTTCCAGGGCCAGGCCGGCCAGACCTACTTCTGCACCAGCGACATCGGCTGGGTGGTGGGCCACAGCTACATCGTCTACGGACCGCTGATCGCGGGCATGGCCACCATCGTCTACGAGGGCCTCCCGATCCGGCCCGACGCCGGCATCTGGTGGCAGCTGGTCGAGAAGTACAAGGCCAACGTCATGTTCAGCGCGCCCACCGCGGTGCGTGTACTCAAAAAGTACGACGAGGCCTTCCTCAAGAAATACGACCTGTCCAGCCTGCAAAGCCTGTTCCTGGCCGGCGAGCCGCTGGACGAACCCACCGCGCGCTGGATCAGCGATGCGCTGGGGGTACCGATCATCGACAACTACTGGCAGACCGAGACGGGCTGGCCTCTCATGACCATCGCCAACGGCGTGGAGAAAAAGGCCAGCAAGTTCGGCAGCCCGGGCCTGCCGATGTACGGCTGGAAGGTCAAGCTGGTGCACGAATCCACCGGCGAGGAGCTCACGAGGCCCAACGAAAAGGGCGTGGTGGTCGTCGAGTCGCCCACCCCCCCGGGGTTCATGCAGACCGTCTGGCGCGACGACGCACGCTTCGTCAAGACCTACTGGCAAAGCATCCCGGGCAAGACGGTTTACAACACCTTCGACTGGGGTATCCGGGATGAAGACGGGTACTACTACATCCTGGGCCGCACCGACGACGTGATCAACGTCGCCGGCCACCGCCTGGGTACCCGCGAGATCGAGGAGAGCATCTCCAGCCACAAGGCGGTCGTCGAGGTGGCGGTGGTCGGCGTGGCCGACACCGTCAAGGGGCAGGTGGCCATGGCCTTCGCCGTCCTGCGCGATCCTTCGGTCTACCCCGACGAGGCGGCGCGCCTGAAGCTCGAGGGCGAGATCATGAAGGTGGTCGACGGACAGCTTGGCGCCGTGGCCCGCCCGGCCCGCGTGCGCTTTGTCACCCTGCTGCCCAAGACCCGCAGCGGCAAGCTGCTGCGGCGTGCCATCCAGGCGGTGTGCGAAGGGCGCGACCCGGGCGACCTCACCACCATCGAGGACCCGTCGACGCTGCAACAGATACAGGACCAGGTCCGCGCCGGGTGATTCGTCCCGGCCTGGCGGGCGCCAGCTCCGCCAAGGCTGGGTTTAAGTGGCACAATCACCGGGTTACTTGGTCCTTCCAGCCACAGTCGCATCCGCCAATCGGTCCAGCCGTGTCGCGGAAGGTAAATTTCAACCAACTAATGTTTCCCAGAGGGAAACGGAGGTCAGCGA
>JBEGVR010000206.1:0-7146 GCA_041178265.1 Pseudomonadota bacterium
GCTGGAAGCGTTCCCCGAGGTATATCTCGCGCGCCTTCCGGCTCGAAGCGATGGATTGCGGATCCCCTTCTTCCAGCACCCGGCCCGCGTTCAGGATGTAGGCGCGGTCGCAGATGCCCAGGGTCTCGCGCACGTTGTGGTCGGTGATCAGCACGCCGATGCCGCGCGCCTTGAGGAAACCCACGATGCGCTGGATCTCGATCACCGCGATCGGATCGATGCCGGCAAAGGGCTCGTCCAGCAGGATGAAGCGAGGCTGCGTGGCCAGCGCCCGCGCGATCTCGACGCGGCGCCGCTCGCCACCCGACAGCGCCAGGGCGGGCGATTCGCGCAGGTGGTCCACTCTCAGGTCCTGCAGCAAGGCGTTCAGGCGCGCCTCGACGGCAGACCGCGCCAGCGGCCGACCAGCGGCATCGAGCTGCAGCTCCAGGACGGCGCGCACGTTGTCCGCCACGTTGAGCTTGCGAAAGATCGACGGCTCCTGCGGCAGGTAGGACAGCCCCAGGCGTGAGCGGCGGTGGATCGGCATGTGCTCGACGGGCTGGCCGTCGATGGTGATCTGGCCGTCGTCGGCCCGCACCAGCCCGACGATCATGTAGAAGGACGTGGTCTTGCCCGCGCCATTGGGTCCGAGCAGCCCCACGACCTCGCCCTTGGCGACCGCCAGCGAGACATCCTTGACGACCGTGCGGCTGCCGTAGCTTTTCTGCAGGTGTCGTGCTTCGAGCCGGCTCGGTACCGCGTCGAGTCCGCTCGCTGCCGTCACTTGCGCTCTCCTCCGAGCGTGGTGCTGGGGCGCAACGGCGCGGCCTTGGGTGCGGATGCGGGGGCTGACGCCGCGGACGCGGCGCTGCGCGGCGACAGCACGGCGCGCACCCGCCCACCCGCGCTGGCCGAGGGCTGGCGCGCGCCGAGCGTGGCGCCGTCGACAGTGAAGACGTCGGTGGTGTTCTCGTAGGTGATGACGCTGCCCTGGGTCTCGTCGGCCAGCACGGCGCCCCGGTAACGGCGCATCTCGGCGCGCCCGATGAACTTCACGCGGTCGGCCTTGCCGTCGTATTCGATGGTGGTGCCTTCGCCCTCGATGTATTCGTCTACGCCCTCGCGCTTTTGGCGCCAGAAGGCACGCTTGCCGGGTTCGGCGGTGACCACGCCGTACTGGTAGCCCTCGGGGTCCTGTCGCACCTGCAGTCGTGCGCCGCGGATCAGGATGGTGCCCTTCGTGGCGACCACCTGGCCGGTGAAGACGCTGGTCTGGGCGAGGTCGTCGTGGCGCAGGGCATCGGCCTCGACGTTCATCGGCTTGTCGCGATCGGCCTTTTCAGCCTGGACGCCGGGCGCAGCGAGGGCGGCAGCGATCGCCAGCAACGAGGTCAGGAAGGGTAGGCTCATAAAGGCATAAATCTTGCATGAATTCTACCTGCGTTGGTAGACGCCAGCCGCATACCACCCTCGCCGCCTGAAGCCCGGGGCCGGCCCCTTGAACTTCAGCGGCTCTTGCGCGCTTCGGCCACCAGGAAGTCGACGACCTCGAGGGCGCGGTTCATGTTGCCGGCGAGCTCGCCGTCGGTGTAGAAGCGGCCCGCCACACCCAGCGCGGGCACGCCCTGCACCTGGTAGGCGTCCTGCAATTGTGCGGCGCGCTTGGCCCTGGACTGCACCGAGAAGGAGGCATACGCCTCCTGGAACTTGGCGCGGTCCAGGCCGTTCTTCTGGGCCCAGGCCAGGACGGTGTCGTCGCGGTTGGTGGGCTGTCGCTCCACATGGATCGCCTGGAACACCTTGGCGTGCAGGTCCATCCGGCCCAGGGCCTCGAGGGTGTAGAACAGCCGCTGCTGGGGCACGAAGTCGTCTCGGAAGGCCACCGGCGCACGACGCAGCACCACGTCGGCGGGCAGCTTGCGGGACCAGGCCTCGAGCGCGGGCTCGAAGGCGTGGCAATGTGGACAGCTGTACCAGAAGAATTCGACCACCTCGATCTTGCCGGCGGGCGCATCGACCGGCGCGCGCTGGCCCAGGGTGCGGTAGTCCTTGCCGTTCTCGAGGCGCCGCTGCCCGCGTGCAGCGGGCGCCAGGCCCAGGGTGCCCGCGGCCAGCAGGCCGGCGGAAAACTCGCGTCGTTTCATGGTCGGTTGCTTTCGGGGGGAAGGTCTGTGCCTGTGCGGGCGTTCAGCGCTGCACGCGCACCAGGGTGGATTCGACGCCGCCGGCGTCCAGGCGTGCCTTGATGCGGTCCGCGTCGGCTTTCTTGTCCAGAGGGCCCACCCGCACGCGGAAGACGGGCCGGCCCGACTGGTCACGCTCGGACACACGCGACTCCAGCCCCATCAGGGACAGCTTGGCGCGCTGGGCTTCGGCCTCCTCGGGGGCTCGGTAGGCGCCCGCCTGTACGAAATAGATGAAGGGGTCGGGGGCCGATGCGTTGGCGCGGGCGGACGCGAGGTCGCCCAGGGGGTCGGCGGCATTGGCCCGCGACGGCGCCGAAGGGGGAGCGCTGGCGCGGGGGGCGGGCACCGATGCGCCGCCCGAGGGCATGAAGGCTGGCGGCGGCGGGGGCACCACCGCAGCGGCCGACGCCGGCTCCGAGGCTGCCGGCGCCGCGTCAGAGGCCACGACTTGCGGCTTGGCCGGGTTCTTGCCATACAGCGGGGCGTTGGGGTCCCAATTCTGGTTCTTGCGCGACTCGGCGGCGTCCTGTTCGGGCGTGCGCGTCTGCGACTTGTTCATGAACGGCACGGGCACCTTGGTCACATAGACCGCGACGGCCAGGGCCACGGCCAGACCCAGGACCAGACCCAGGACCAGGCCGATGAGGGTGCCGCCCTGTTGCAGATTCTTGGGGGTGTGTCTCACTGCGTTTTCCTGCCGGTCACATCTTGCGCGGGGCACTCACACCCAGCATGGCCAGGCCATTGTGCAACACCTGCGCGCACGCGGCGACCAGGGCCAGGCGCGCGCGCTTGACGGTGTCATCGTCGACCAGGATGCGCTCGCTGTCGTAGTAGCTGTGGTAAGCCGCAGCCAGTTCGCGCAGGTAGAACGTCACGTCGTGCGGCGCGAAATCGGCGGCCGCGGCGGTGAGCATGGCGGGGTAGCGGGCCAGCGCCAGCATCAAGGCCTGCGCCGGCGCGCTGTCCAGGGGCGACAGGTCGGCGTCCATCAGGCTGGCCACGTCACCGCCCCAGGCCGCCAGCACCGAGCAGATGCGGGCATGCGCGTACTGCACGTAGTAGACCGGGTTGTCGTTGTTCTGGGCGAGGGCCAGGTCGACGTCGAAGACGTATTCGGTATCGGGCTTGCGCGAAAGCAGGAAGAAGCGCACCGCGTCCTTGCTGGTCCACTCGATCAGGTCGCGCAGCGTGACGTAGCTGCCCGCGCGCTTGGAGATCTTGACCTCCTGGCCCGCGCGCATCACGCGCACCATGGTGTGCAGCACGTAATCCGGGTAGCCCGGGGGAATGCCCACGCCCGCCGCCTGCAGGCCGGCGCGCACCCGCGCGATGGTGCCGTGGTGGTCGGTGCCCTGGATGTTGATCGCCTTGGTGAAGCCGCGTTCCCACTTGGCGATGTGGTAGGCCACGTCGGGGACGAAGTAGGTGTAGGTACCGTCGCCCTTGCGCATGACGCGGTCCTTGTCGTCGCCGTAGTCGGTGGATTGGAGCCACAGCGCGCCGTCCTGCTCGTAGGTCTTGCCCGCCTCGCGCAGGCGCTGCACCGCGGCGTCGACCTTGCCGCTGGTGTAGAGGCTGGACTCCAGGTAGTAGTGGTCGAAGCGCACATCGAAGGCGGTGAGGTCCAGGTCCTGCTCGTGGCGCAGGTAGGCCACGGCGAACAGGCGGATGCCGTCCAGGTCCGCCGGGTTGCCGGAGGCGGTGTACTCGCGGTCGTCGGACTTGACGGTCTTTCGGGCCAGGAAGTCGTTGGCGATGTCCTGGATGTAGTCGCCGTTGTAGGCGGCCTCGGGCCAGCCCGGGTCACCCGGCTGCATGCCCTGGATGCGAAGCTGCGTGGAGGTGGCCAGCGTGACGATCTGGACGCCGGCGTCGTTGTAATAGAACTCGCGGTGCACTTGCCAGCCCTGGCTGGCGTAGAGGTTGCAGAGGGCGTCGCCCAGGGCGGCCTGGCGACCGTGGCCCACGTGCAGCGGACCGGTGGGGTTGGCGGAGACGAATTCGACCATCATGCGCTGGCCGTTGGACGGCTGCTGGCCGAAGCACGGGCCCGCAGCCAGCACCTCGCGCACCACGGCCTGCTTGGCGGCAGCCTTCAGGCGGATGTTCAGGAAGCCCGGGCCGGCGATTTCAATGGCGTCGACCCAGCGCTGGAAGGCCTCGGTAGCCATCAGGTCGGCCCGCAGCCCTTCGGCCACCTCGCGGGGATTGCGCTTGAGGGGCTTGGCCAGTTGCATGGCGGCGGTGCAGGCCAGGTCGCCATGCGCTGCAACCTTGGGCGACTCGAAGGCCGCCCGGGCGCCCGTGCCGGGAGACAGCCGGTCCAGCCCGGATGCCAGCGCGCCGAGCAGTTCTTGTGTTGCGAGGAGCATGGGGGGCCGATTTTACGGGTCGGCCATGGGGGCGAGTACGGCCCCTGGGGGCGGGGTAATCCGCGATCCCCTACATTTATCCCTTTTTTGAAAATCCGGAGCTTCCATGACTGCCCGTACGTCCCTGCACGGCCTGAAGGTCGACACCGCCCTGGCCCGCTTCATCGACGACGAGGTGCTGCCCGGCACCGGTGTCGCGCCGGCCGCCTTCTGGAAAGGCTTCGATGCCATCGTCCACGAGCTCGCGCCCAAGAACGCGGCGCTGCTGGCGGAACGCGATCGCCTGCAGGCCGAGATGGACACCTGGCATGGCGCCAACCCCGGCCCGATCCAGGACATGCGCGCCTACCGCGGCTTCCTGGAAAAGATCGGCTACCTGGTCACGCCCCCCGCCGGGGCGAAGGCCACCACCGCCAACGTCGATGCCGAACTGGCCACGCAGGCCGGCCCGCAGCTGGTAGTGCCGATCCTGAACGCGCGCTATGCGCTCAATGCTGCCAACGCGCGCTGGGGTTCGCTCTATGACGCGCTGTATGGCACCGACGCCATCCCCGAGAGCGACGGTGCGGCCAAGGGCCCGGGCTACAACGCGGTGCGTGGCGCCAAGGTGATCGCCTATGCGCGCGGCGTGCTGGACCTGGCCGCGCCCCTGGCCGCGGGCTCGCATGCGGATTCCACCGGCTACCGCGTCGAGGGCGGCAAGCTGGTGGTCGCCCTCAAGGGCGGCGCCACCTCGGCTCTGAAGGACGCAGCAGCTTTCGTCGGCTACCAGGGCGAGGCGGCCGCACCCTCCTGCATCCTCCTGAAGCACCACGGCCTGCACCTGGACCTGCAGATCAACCGCCAGCACCCGATCGGCGCCACCGACCCGGCGGGCGTGAGCGACCTGGTGATGGAATCGGCCCTGTCCACCATCCTGGACCTGGAAGACTCGATCGCCGCCGTCGACGCGCAGGACAAGCTGGTCGCCTACCGAAACTGGCTCGGCATCCTCAAGGGCACCCTCACCGAGTCCGTGAGCAAGGGCGGCAAGACCTTCACCCGGGGCCTGAACCCCGACCGCGTCTACCTAGCGGCCAGCGGCAAGGGCGAAGTGCGCCTGCATGGCCGCTCGCTCCTGTTCCTGCGCAACGTGGGGCACCTCATGACCAACCCCGCCATCCTGTGGGGCGGCGAGAAGGAGATTCCCGAGGGCATCCTGGACGCGGTCATCACCACCGCGATCGCGCTGCACGACCTGCGCAAGGGCCACGGCAACGAATCAGGAGGCGGCGCCGCGGGCCTGCGCAACTCGCGCACCGGTTCGGTCTACATCGTCAAGCCCAAGATGCACGGGCCAGCGGAAGTGGGCTTCGCGTCCGAGCTGTTCGGCCGCGTCGAGCAGCTGCTGGGGCTGCCCGCCAACACCGTGAAGCTGGGGATCATGGACGAAGAGCGCCGCACCAGCGTGAACCTGCAGGCCTGCATCGCGCAGGCCGCCGCGCGGGTGGCCTTCATCAACACGGGCTTTCTCGATCGCACCGGCGACGAGATGCACACCGCCATGCGCGCGGGCCCGATGTTCCGCAAGGGCGACATGAAGTCCAGCGCCTGGATCCAGGCCTACGAGAAGAACAACGTGCTGGTGGGCCTGTCGTGCGGCCTGCGCGGTCGCGCGCAGATCGGTAAGGGCATGTGGGCCATGCCCGACCTGATGGCCGCCATGCTCGAACAAAAGTGCGCGCACCCGATGGCCGGCGCCAACACCGCCTGGGTGCCCTCGCCCACCGCCGCCACGCTGCACGCGCTGCACTACCACCAGGTCGATGTGTTCGCGGTGCAAAAGGAACTGGAGAAGACCCCGGCCGACAGCGTGCGCGACGACATCCTGGCCCACCTGCTGCAGGTACCCGTGGCACCCGAGGCCAAGTGGACTGCCGCCGAACGCCAGCAGGAGCTCGATAACAACGTGCAGGGCATCCTGGGCTACGTGGTGCGCTGGGTGGACCAGGGCGTGGGCTGCTCCAAGGTGCCCGACATCCACAACGTGGGCCTGATGGAGGACCGCGCCACGCTGCGCATCTCCAGCCAGCACATTGCCAATTGGCTGCGCCACGGCGTGGTCAGCGCCGACCAGGTGCACGAGACCTTCCGGCGCATGGCGGCCGTGGTGGACCAGCAGAACGCGGGCGACCCGGCCTACCGCCCCATGGCAGGAAACTGGACCACCTCCTACGCCTACCGTGCGGCGCTGGACCTGGTGTTCCTGGGCGAGGCCCAGCCCTCGGGCTACACCGAGCCGCTGCTGCATGCCTGGCGTCTGAAGTTCAAGGCCCAGGCCTGAGCCTGCCCCCGAGGCGCACGCGGCCCCGTTTCTGGTAGCGTGCGGGCATGAACGAGACCCCCGCGCCCGAGACGGTCGACCCGGAACGCTGCCCCCTGTGCGGCGGCGCCAACGCCTGCGCCATCGAAACGCAACGCCGCACCGGCGAGGCCCAGCCCGCGTGCTGGTGCACCCGGGTGACGTTCAGCGCCGCGACGCTGGCACGGGTGCCGCCCGAAGCCCGAAACCGCGCCTGTCTCTGCGCCCGCTGCGCCGACACCGCCACACCCTGAACAAGAAC
>JBEGVR010000207.1:0-4884 GCA_041178265.1 Pseudomonadota bacterium
CAGGCCCCCGGAGATGCCTGCAAAAAAGGCCGCGATGATGAAGGCGATGTACCGCACCACCTGGGTGTCGTAACCCACAAACTCCACCCGCTCGGGGTTGTCACGCACCGCATTGAGCATGCGCCCCAGCGGCGTGCGGGTGAAGGCGAACATCAGCGCCGTGCAGATGAAGGTGTAGATCGCGATCGGGTAATACAGCTGCACCTGCGGCCCGAAGCTGATGCCCCAGGGCTTGGCGCCCGCCACGCGGTTGCCGGAGACGCCACCCTCACCGCCAAAGAACTCGGGAAACATCAGCGCCGAAGCCCACACCAGCTCGCCCACGCCCAGCGTGATCATGGCGAAGGTG
Source organism: Pseudomonadota bacterium (assembly GCA_041178265.1). GTDB lineage: Bacteria > Pseudomonadota > Gammaproteobacteria > Burkholderiales > Burkholderiaceae_C > Ramlibacter. The sequence goes on from JBEGVR010000207.1 coordinate 350, forward strand.
GTGGCCGATTTCTTGGTGGTCACCCACCCGAACACCACCGCCACCAGCAGGCCCGACACGCCGCCGACGAGGGGCAGCAGGCTCACCGGAATCGGCAGCTGCCCCTTGCTGACGATGTTCAGGGTGTGGATGGTGAGAAAGGCCCCCATGCCCGAATAGACCGCATGGCCGAAACTGAGCATGCCGCCCTGCCCCAGCAGCATGTTGTACGACAGGCACACGACGATCGCAACGCCCATCTGACTGAGCATGGTGTGCGAAAGCGAGCTGGTGAACAGCATCGGCGCCACCGCGAGCACCAGCGCGAACAGGCCCCAGACGATCCAGCGCCCGACGTTGTATGGCTTGAACTCGTAGTAGGCGGCTGCCATCGTGTCAGCCCTCCCGCGTGCCCAGGAGACCCCGGGGCCGGAAGATCAGGATCAACACCAGCAGCATGTAGGGCAGCACCGGCGCGATCTGGCTCACCTTGAGCTTCCACAGGGCGTAGCCGAAGGTCTGGGGGGTGATCTCCCAGCCCACGGACTTGAGCGCCCCCATGAGGGAGGCGTCGATGCCCACCGCGAAGGTCTGCAGGGTTCCGATCAGGATCGACGCGACGAAGGCACCCGAGAGCGAGCCCATGCCGCCCACCACCACGACGACGAAGATCACCGAGCCCACGGTGGCCGCCATGCCCGGCTCGGTGACGAAGGCGTTGCCCCCGATCACCCCGGCCAGGCCGGCCAGCGCCGCACCGCCTCCGAAGACCCCCATGAACACACGGGGCACGTTGTGGCCCAGGGCCTCCACCGTCTCCGGGTGCGTGAGGGCGGCCTGGATCACCAGGCCGACGCGGGTGCGTGTCAGCAGCAGCCACAGGGCCAGGAGCATGGCCAGGGCGACGCCCATCATGAAGCCCCGGTACATCGGGAACTGGGTGCCGTACAGAGTGAACAGCGGCCCGCTCAATTCGGCCGGCACCCGGTAGTCGACCGAGCTGGTGCCCCACACGAGCTGCACCATCTCCAGGATGATGAAGGACAGGCCGAAGGTGATCAAAAGCTCCGGCACATGCCCGTACTGGTGTACGCGCCGCAGGCAGTATTTCTCGAAGAAGGCCCCCAGCACCGCCACCCCCAGGGGCGCCACCACCAGCGCGGGCCAGAAACCCACCCACTGGGTCACGCTGTAGGCGAAATACGCCCCGAGCATGTAGAAGCTCGCATGCGCGAAATTGAGCACGCCCATCATGCTGAAGATCAGCGTGAGGCCGGCACTGAGCATGAACAGCAGCAGCCCGTAGCTGATGCCGTTCAACAGCGAGATGGTGAAAAATTCCATGCGATCAGTCGGGCCGCCAACCACAGGCCCGCGTCACCCCTCGACCCAGGCGGGGCGACGGGGTCAGTCGCGGGCTCTACGGGTAGCGCGGGCGGCGGGGGCCACCCGGCGGGCATCAGCCCGGACGCTTCATCTGGCAGCTGGTGGGCGTGCTGGACACGTAAGGGTCCATCTGCTTGACCGGCACGAAGGTGTAGCCCGTGTTCTCCACGCTGTACTCGCCCTTCTTGGCCTTCTGCCACTTGGTGATGAACATCGACTGTTGCAGCTGGTGGTCGGAGGCGCGCATCGTGACCTCGCCAGCGAAGCTCTTGACCGACAGCTTTTCCATCGACTTGGCGACCTGCACCGGGTTGGTGGACTTGGCGGCGGCCATGGCCGCCCCCAGCAGACTGATGCCGTTGTAGGTCGCGAAGGTGTAGTAGTCGTCGTTGAACTTCTTCTTGAAGTCGGCCACCATCTGGCCGATCTCGCCCGTGTGGTTGGCATGGCCATAGGCCACCACATAGACCTCGCTGTCGCCGCCGGCGGCCAGCGCCGTGGGGGTGCCGGTGACCTGGGCGTAGTAGGTGTACATCGGGATCTTCAGGCCGGCGTCGTTCATGGCCTTCACCAGCAGCGTCAGGTCCTGGCCCCAGTTGCCGGTGACCAGGGCGTCGGCCCCGGACTGCTTGATCTTGGCCACATAGGGCGCGAAGTCCTTGACCTGTCCCAGGGGGTGCAGGTCCTCGCCCACGACCTTCACGTCGGGGCGCTTGCGGGTGATGCCCTCCTTGAAGTAGCGGGCCACTTGCTGGCCGTGCGAGTAGTTCTGGTTGATCAGGTAGACGTTCTTGGTCTTGGGCTGGTCCTTCATGAAGGACGTCAGCGCCTCCATCTTCATGGAGGTGTCGGCGTCCAGCCGGAAGTGCCAGAAATCGCAGCGTTCGTTCGTAAGCGCGGGGTCGACCGCGGCGTAGTTCAGGTAGACGAGCTCCTTGCCCGGATTGCGCTCGTTGTGCTTGGACACGGCGTCCAGGATCGCAGCAGCCGCGCCCGAGCCGTTGCCCTGGGTCACATAGCGAAATCCCTGGTCGATGGCGGCCTTCAGGGTGTTCAGGCTCTCCTGCGGCGAGCCCTTGTTGTCAAAGCCCACCACCTCGAACTTCACGCCCGCCGGGTTCTTGGCGCCAGAGAGGCGCTCGGCGGCGAACTGCCAGCTTTTGAGCTGGTTCTGGCCGACGTTGGCAAAGGGGCCGGACAGCGGGTCCATGAAGGCGATACGCACGGTTTCGCCTTTCTGGGCGAAGGCGACGCCGGACACGGCGACCAGGGCGGATAGGGCAATGGTGTTCAGGGCGAATTTCAAGGCGTGGCTCCTCGAGGAAAATTTACTGATGGGCCGGAGGGTACAAGTTTCACGGGGGTGGCCACTCAGGGAAGTCCCCTAAGTAGGGTCTTTTGGGGGGCTGCGGAGAGTGGCTGATGGGCCTTCGACTTGCCTGGCATGCGGGGCCTGGCTTCTCTGGCCTGCAGCGCGCCGGGCATGCGGGGCGGGCCCGGCGCGTGCAGGCCAAACAGTAACCCCAGACCCCCAAGCCGCCGCCCTCACCCCCCCGGCAGCGTGTAGTCCTTCAACTGCTCCCGCAGCCGGGTCTTGAGCATCTTCCCGGTGGCCCCCAGCGGAATTGCCTCGACGAACACCACATCGTCCGGGACCTGCCACTTGGCCGTCTTGCCCTCATAAAAGGCCAGCAACTCTTCGCGCGTGACCTGCGTCCCCGGCTTGCGCACCACCGCCACGATGGGCCGCTCGTCCCACTTGGGGTGCGGCATGCCCACGCAGGCCGCCATGGCCACCGCCGGGTGCGCCATCGCGATGTTCTCGATGTCGATCGACGAAATCCACTCCCCGCCCGACTTGATCACGTCCTTGCTGCGGTCGGTGATCTGCATGTAGCCGTCGGCGTCGATGGTGGCTACATCACCGGTGGGGAACCAGCCGTCCTGCAGCGGGTCGCCGCCCTCGCCCTTGAAGTATTGGCGAACCACCCACGGCCCGCGCACCTGCAGGTCGCCGTAGGTCGTGCCGTCCCAGGGCAGCTCGCGCCCGTCGTCGCCCACGATGCGCATGTCCACGCCGCAGATCGCGCGTCCCTGTTTCAGGCGGATCTTCATCTGCTCGGGCTCGGGCAGCGGCAGGTGCTTGTTCTTCAGCGTGCACAGGGTGCCCAGCGGACTCATCTCGGTCATGCCCCAGGCGTGCAACACGTCCACGCCGTACTGCTCGCGGAAGGCCGTGATCATGGCCGGCGGGCAGGCCGAGCCGCCGATCACCGTGCGGTTCAGGGTGGAAAAACGCAGCTTGTTGGGTCCCATGTGCCCCAGCAGCATCTGCCACACCGTGGGCACGCCCGCGGCGTAGGTCACCTTCTCGGCCTCGATCAGCTCGTACACCGACTTGCCGTCCAGCGCCCCGCCGGGAAATACCAGCTTGCAGCCGGTGAGGGCTGCGGAATAGGGGATGCCCCAGGCGTTCACATGGAACATCGGCACCACCGGCAGCACCGCGTCGCGCGCCGACAGGCCCATCACGTCGGGCAGGGCCGCCGCGTAGGCATGCAGCAGCGTCGAGCGGTGGCTGTACAGGGCCCCTTTGGGATTGCCCGTGGTGCCGCTGGTGTAGCACATGCTGGACGCCGAGTTCTCGTCGAATTGAGGCCATTCGTAGGCCGTGGAATGCCCGCCAATCCAGTCCTCATAGGCCACCAGGTGGGGGATCCCGCTGTCGGCGGGCAGGGCCTTGCGGTCGCACAGCATCACGTACTGGCGGATCGTGGGACAGCGCGCATGCACCGCCTGCACCAGCGGCAGGAAGGTGGCGTCAAAACACAACACCTGGTCCTGCGCGTGGTTCGCGATCCAGACCACCTGGTCCGGGTGCAGGCGCGGGTTCAGGGTGTGCAGCACGCGGCCCGACCCCGACACCCCGAAATACAGCTCCAGGTGCCGGTACCCGTTCCAGGCCAGCGTGGCCACCCGGTCGGAGAAGTCCAGCTTCAGGGCGTCCAGCGCTTGGGCTACCTGGCGCGCGCGGCGACCGACGTCGGCCCAGGTGTAGCGGTGGATGTCGCCTTCGACGCGGCGCGACACGATCTCGGTGTCGCCGTGGTGGCGTTCAGCGAAGGTGATCAGCGATGAAATCAGCAGGGGTTGGCCTTGCATCAAACCGA
>JBEGVR010000208.1:0-3004 GCA_041178265.1 Pseudomonadota bacterium
TCCACCTTCAACAGCTTCGGCTTCACCTCAAACCGCGACCGATACGCTTCATCCGTGAAGACCGTGACCGCCTTGAAGGTCTCCTGCTTGATGACACGCTGGGCATTGACGGCGCGTTGCATGGCGTCCACATCGGGGCGGAACACGGGAGAATGCGCTGCGCCAGTGTCACGCGCCAGCCTGGCCACGGCCTGCGGGCCGCTTTCTCCTGTCAAGGCACGCTGACGGACTTCATCGGTCACCCTGATCTCGCCCGGACTGACGACGGAGCGGGTTTGGCTCTTTGCACTCATCGTCTCGCCCGCGTTGAGCATCATGTTCGCGACCAGGGTCTTGGCGACGCCATACTTGCCGCGCGTGGCCAGGTCGCTGGTCATGGACACGCCTCTGCTGCTCGCGGTCGCCGAGGACGTGTTGTCAAGGTCACTGGCGGCCACGGTCGCCGTCGTGAGTCGGTTGGTCCCATGAGAGGTCGCCCCTTCGCCCCCGGACAGCTTGCCTCCCTTCAGCGCGGTGGCGCCGCGCACCGCGATGTCGAACCCGCCCTCGCCGGCCACGATGGCGGTTTGCTCGGAAACACTGGCCCATCGCATGTCCACGTCGCTGCGCCCGGCCTGCACGTCTCCCCGCAGGCCGGTGCTGCCGTAGGAAACACCCACGCCCACCGTACGCTCGTGGCTAGACTGGCGAGCCGTGTCATGCAGGCTTTCCACCACCAGGTCGCCGCCGATACGCGCAGTGACGTCAGGCGCCTGAACCATCGCTCCGCGCAGGACGGTATCGCCGGCACTGTCGATACGGACCGCTTGACCGCCCGCGACCCGTGCGTTCGTCCAGTTCTGCGATTCGCCCTCCCCCCCTGCGCTGCCCCTGCTCGCACTCGCCGTGATGCTGACCCCCGGGGTGGTCCCACCGATTCCAACGCTCGTGCCGACTGCGGCACTGGAACGGCGCTCTTCGCTGTGCCGGTGCGACGCATTGCGGGCTGCCAATAGGAGTACGCTGCCGCCCGCCTGGAGATCGACGACGCCGCCCGCTTCGACGCGGCTGCCCTGGATGACGGTTTCGGCATCAGGGTCTGGACGAGGGCCTGGGGCGACGGCGCGGACACGCAGGTCGTTCCCCGCCAGCAGCCGTGAGCCTGCGGCCGTCTCCTCCACCTGGGAGGTCCAGGACGAACTCCTGCTCGATCCCACGCTGACGTTGAGGCTGACGCCACCGGCCAGGGCCGGGTCGTCGGCCACCGCGGCGCCCGCCTCGTAGACGGCCAGGCCCTGGGTCACGGCTGCCAGCGCGCTCACTCGGGAATCGCCCGACTCACGCTCGGCCTGCCGCACACGCCGCACCGTCTGGGCGGCACTGGCGACCGGGTTGGAGAGGCTGACCGTCAGACCGCTCTGGCGCGACTGAGTCGCGCTCTCAAAGCGGTGGACCTCGCGGGCCTCGACAACCTCGACCCTGCTGGCGCTGATATCGATATCACCCCCAGGCGCCAGAACCTCGCTACCCGCCTGGCGGTAGCTCCCGGTCGCACCGATCCGAACATCGCCACGGACACTGCCCACCGTGCTGCCCGCTGCGGACGTGACGGACTCTTGCTGCCGGACCGACTGGCTCTGGCGACCCAGCGTGAAGCCGGCCCCCCCGGACCCGACCAGGCCCGAGCGGATGACGCTGCGTTCATCCGTCAGGACGCGGTGCTCGGTGGCAGCCTGAACCACAAGGTCCCGCCCGGCGTCGAGGAGGGTTGCGGATTCGCTCACCACCTGGCTGCCCGTGACGGTCATGTCTCGGCCGGCCAGTACCTCCGTGGTGACGCCGCTGAAGACGGTGGCCTGCGCCGTGGCCTCGTCCACGCCCTTGCGCGTGGTGACGGTCTTTTTGGAGAGAAGGCCACGGCTGGTGGAACGGTGGGCGTCGTCAACCTGCACAAGGGTTTCGCCCGCCTCCACCACCACATCGCGTCCCGCGCTGGTCAGCGGCGCGCCCTGAACGCTCGTGACGCTGGCTGCGCGGGCCTGCAGGTCATTACCGGCGTGCAGGTGGACATTGCCCTGCCCCCGCAGGGCGCTGCCCGCCTGCGAGCGCTGCGACTCGCGGCGGTAGTTGGCCGGGTCGCGTTCGATGGCCTCGTGGGACGACAGGTCGAGGGTACCCAGGTGCAGGTCGCGCCCCGCTCGTACGGTCAGCGTGCCTTCGCTGCGCGCGTCTGCGGCGGTGAGGCGGACATCCCGCGCGGCGCCAGCCATGAGGCTGCCGCCCGGAGACGCGACCTCAAGGTTGGCGACCCGGTCGATGGCGGTGCGTTCGCCTTGCGCGCTGATGGTGGTGGCCGTGGTCGAGCCGACCTGGAGGTCACGACCCGCAAAAAGCACCAGACGTCGGCCGGCGCGGACCTGGCCGCCGATGTTGTCGATGTCCTGGAGCGCCTGTAGGTCGACGACTCCACCCGACAGGCGGCCACCCAGGTTTTTCAGGTTGCGGGCTTGGACACTCACGGCGTCGCTGCCCTGGATCGCAGCACGGTTGGTAAGGTCACCCGTGAGTTGCAGGTCCACGGTGCGCCCCGAGATCAGGGCGCCCGACGCCGACAGGTCGCCCTCGCGGACTCGCGCGTAAAGCCGTGGCACCAGGACGCGGGTAGTGCGTCCATCGGGAAGCGCAACGTCCTGCTCGACGAGCCAGACGATATCGGAGGTGAGTTGCGCCATCTGCTCGGCGGTCAGGGCGATGCCCGGGCGCAGGTCGTGGGAACGGGCGAAGGTGGCTCCGTTGTCCATGAGCGCACGGAATTGCTCCTCGTCGCTGGCGTAGCCCGCCAGGAAGCGGCGGCCTGTGAGTTGCGCGACTTGTTCACGGACCAGGCGCTGCTCGTAAAAGCCGTCGCCGAGGCGCTTTTGCAGGGCGGCAGGATCGAGGGCGATGGCGCTCAGGAGGTAATCGGATCCCAGCCAGGTGCGGTACTGGGTGTATCGGGGGTCGGTCTCCACCAGCACGCGGCTGG
>JBEGVR010000209.1:0-23492 GCA_041178265.1 Pseudomonadota bacterium
TCCTGCCCAACACCGCCGTTTTCAATGCCCCCTTCATCTACCGCGACGCAGCACACGCCTTGCGCGCCACGGATTCGCGAAGCTCCGATGCGCTGCGCGCCATCAACGCCGAACTGGTGCAAAAGGGTGGCATGCGTATCGTCGGCAGCTTCTTTCAGGGCACGCGGCACCTGACCTCCAAGGAAAAAGTCCTGACGCCCGCAGACATGAAGGGCAAGAAGTACCGCGGCGTGCCCGTCAAGCTCTGGTCCTCCATGCTCACCGGCATGGGCGCGGTGGCGACGCCCGTCGAGGTCTCTGAACTGGCTACGGCCCTGGCTACCGGCCTGGTGGTCGGCCAGGAAAACCCCCTGCCCAATATCTTCAACCTCAAGCTCTACGAGGTGCAGAAGTTCGTCATGCTGACCGGCCACATGCAATCGGTGCTTTCGGTCTTCGTGAACGAACGGATCTGGCAGACCATCCCCGCCGGAGACCGCAAGGTCCTCGAAGACACCCTCTACGAAGTGGGTCAGAAAACCCTGGACTGGGACCGCCAGACGTTCGACCGCTATCGCAAGGATCTGGAAGCCCGGGGCATGACCTTCGTGTCTGACAAGGAAGGCCTCAACCTGGACGCCTTCCGCCAGGCGGTGACGACGCAAGTGGTCAAGGACTTTCCGGAGTGGACACAGCTGATCCAGCAAATCCAGGCGGTCAAGTAAGCATGAGGGCCTTACGCCGCGCCATCGTGGTCATTTGCCTGGCGTTGCTGGCGGCACTGATCGCCACGCCCAGTCTGCAGATCATGATGCGGGGCATCTTCAATGTCCCGATGGCTGGCGCGGAGGAGTTGGCGCGGTACTTCCTGATCGCATTGACGCTGCTGGGGGGGGCTTATGTCACGCACGGCGGAGGGCAGATACGGATGGAAGAGTTCCAGGCCATGCTGCCGGCGCGAGGACGCTTTGCCCTGCAGATACTGATCGATGTGTGTGCGGTGGCCATGTTCGGCCTGATCACCGCGGCCTCCGTCACGTCGATCTTGCAGAACCTGGGCAATCAGACGGCCACCTTGGAGATGCCCTACTGGCTCTTCATGGCGCCTCTGGTGCTGGGCATGGCCTTGCTGACCCTGGAATATCTCTTGCAGTTGGCGCGGACGTGGCGGCAGGGTCACGCCGACGAAAAGCAGACCACCCTGGCCTGAATCGAGAAAGCCTTTCATGAGCGGATTTCTCGTCGTCCTTGCCTTCCTGGGGCTCTTCATGCTTGGCTTTCCGGTGGTGCTGGCCATCGGCTTGCCCAGCATCGCCTATCTCATGCTCAATGACCTGCCGCTGCAGATGGTGGCGCAGCGCACGCTGTATGCCCTCGACTCCTTCCCGCTGGTGGCGGTACCGGTGTTCATCTTTGTGGGCAGCCTGATGAACGGTGCCGGGATCTCCAAGGTGATCTACCGCTTCGCCGATACGGCCGTAGGCCGGCTGCCCGGGGGGCTGGCGCAGGTCAATATCTTCGGCAGCCTGGTCTTTGCTGGGATGTCGGGGTCGGCCCTGGCCGACATCGGGGGCATCGGACGCATCGAAATCGATGCCATGAAAGCCAAGGGCTTCAACCCGGCCTTCGCCAGCGCCATCACCTCGGCCTCGGCCGTGGTCGGTCCGATTTTCCCGCCCAGCATTCCGCTGATCCTGTACGGCACGGTCACTGGGGCGTCGGTGATCCAGTTGCTGCTTGGCGGTATCCTGCCTGGGCTTTTATGCGTCGCCGCTCTGATGCTGATGACCGCCTGGTTGTCGGTCAAGCGCGGCTACCCGCGCGCAGCAGCCTGGCCCACCCTGGGGCGGCTGTGGGCTGACTTTCTGCCAGCGCTGCCGGCTTTGCTGGCCCCGGTCATCTTGATTGCAGGCATGCTGGCGGGCTGGTTCACCCCCACTGAAATCGCCGCCGTCACGGTCGCCTACGCCTTGCTTGTGAGTGCACTCTTCTACCGAGAGCTGACGTGGCAGCGCCTGCTGGATGCGGCGCTGGAGACCTTGCGCGCCTCATCGGCGATCTTGCTCATCGTGGCGGTGGCGGCTCTGTTTGGATGGGTCCTTTCGGTTGAACAGGTGCCCCAGGCCATGACCCAGGTCATGTTGTCGATTTCCACCAACCCCCTGGTATTGCTACTGCTCGTCAATGTGCTGCTGCTGGTCGTCGGTATGTTTCTCGACAGTGCCACGGCCATCCTCGTCATCGCGCCCATCATCGCCAAGCCCCTGGTGGCGGCGGGGGTCGACCCCGTGCACCTGGGGATGGTCGTGGTGTTCAATTTGATGATCGGCCTGGTGACGCCGCCCATGGGACTGGCCTTGTTCCTGGTGGCCGATATCGCCAAGGTCAAGATGAAAGATGTGCTGCGTGAAATGATGCCGTTCTATGTTCCGCTGGTGGCAACGCTGGTGCTGATCACCTTCTTCCCGGCGCTGACGCTCTGGATTCCGCGGATGGCCGTGGGTTGAGCCGGCCGAGACTTTTCATAACTGCAAGATGAAACCCACCATTGCCCTTTTTACCGGAGACCCGGCCGGCATCGGCCCTGAACTCGTCGAAAAACTGCTCGCCGATCCAGGCACCCTGGCGCGCGCGGAGGTGGTGCTGATCGGCCAACGCGGCCAGGTGCATGCACCGGCGGGCCTGCGCTGGCTGGATTGGGCGGGTGCGGATGCGCCCGCCTTTGAACGCGCACGGGCGGGAGCCGACAACGGCCGCTTCATGTTGCAGGGCCTCGAGGTGGGCGCGCGACTGGCCGCCTCGGGGGGCGCCGATGCCTTTTGCTTTGCGCCCCTGAACAAGGGTGCGCTCCGCGCTGGCGGGATGCATGAGGAAGATGAATTGCGCTGGTTCGCGCGGTTGCTCGACTTCAAGGGGATCTGCGGAGAGCTCAACGTGCTTGAAAACCTCTGGACCGCGCGCGTGACCTCCCATGTGGCCCTGCGGGAGGTCAGCCAGTTGATCTCGCCCGAAGGCGTGGCCGATGCCATCGGCATGATTCACCGCGCACTGGCGGCAGCCGGCAAAGCCAGCCCCCGCATCGCCGTGTGCGGACTCAATCCGCACAACCGGGACACCGGCAACTACGGTGACGAAGAGGGCCGCCTCATTGAGCCCGGCGTCAAGTTGGCCGCGCAGCGTGGCTTCGCGGCCGACGGTCCTTTCCCGGCGGATACGGCCTTTGTGCGGGCGCTGCGGGCCGACCAGGGCTATGACGGCGTGGTCACGATGTACCACGATCAGGGACAGATCGCGATGAAGCTCATGGGTTTTGAGCGGGGTGTGACGGTTCATGGGGGCTTGCCCATCCCCATCACCACCCCGGCCCACGGGACGGCTTATGACATCGCAGGTGCTGGCAAGGCCAACCCGGGTGCCATGATCAATGCCTTCGACCTGGCCTGCCGCATGGGATTGAGCCGACGCCAGGCCCGCGCCTGAATTTCAGGCGCACGCCTGAAGCCTCACGGGCTGGTCCTGGCCGCCTCGCGGTCGACCATCATCTGCATCATCTGCTCCATCAGGGCCATGCGGCGTTCCATTTGCGTATGCATGCCCATCATCCCGGACATGCCGGACATGCCGGTGCCACCCCCCGGTGACGGCTGGCTGGCTGTACCTTGAGCCCCAGGGGGCATCCCGCCGGAGTGCCTTGCGCCCGGGGTGCCGTGCTGCATGCCGCCGTAGCCCGCGCCGCCCATGCCACCAGCGCTTCGCATCTGGCCCATCATGGCCATGCCCGATTGCATCAGCTTCATGTGTTCGTCCATCAGCCGGGCTCGCTCGGCGGGGCTCTTGGCCGCCTGCATCCGCTGGTGCATGTCCTGCATGGCCTTCATCTGGCGATTCATCGCTTCGGGGGTGGGACCTGCGGGCGGAGCGGGCGCAGTGGCCGCCGGGGCCGCGCCGGAGGGAGCGTGGGTCGAGTGGTCCTCGGTCGGTTTGACGGGCTGGGCCACCGCAAGGCCCGACAACACGAGGGCGGCGACGAGGCTGCCCGGAATATGAACGCGCATGGCTTTCTCCTGGTTTGATGCGGGTCGTTGAAAGATGACCCCATTGCCGGGCATTTCAAGCGGCGGCGGGTTGACATTTGTCAATGGCGGACGAAAGCCCTTTTCGAAGGGCGGGCACACCCACCCGCCGTCCCCGCGAACAACGCCTGGCATGGATGATTGCGTGTCCCCAACCCAGGAGCCTGACCATGCAATGCCCCGTGTGCAAGACCGTTCACCTCACCATGGCCGAACGCAGCGGCATCGAGATCGATTACTGCCCCCAATGCCGCGGTGTCTGGCTCGATCGTGGCGAGTTGGACAAGATCATCGAGCGCGCTTCGCCTGCCCCCATGCCCCAGGTGGCCGCGCCGGCGCCCCAGTACGCAGCGCCGCCCGCTCAGGTACCCCATGGCTCCCATGGCGACCACTACTACAAGAAGAAAAAGCGCGAAGGCTTCCTGGGCGAATTGTTCGATTTCGATTGACGGGCCTGCGGCCTCAACCGGGCTGCGCGCCCCGCGCCTCGAACGCCAATGCTGCCGCCGCCAGGTCCTCCAGCGCTGTCCCGACCGACTTGAACACCGTGATCTCGTCCTCGCGGGTGCGGCCCGGATGCTGATCGCGGCACAGCGCCGCCAGGTTGGCGGCGATGGCTTCCTTGCGCAGCACGCCGCTGGCCAGGGGCGAGAGCAGATCGCCGGCCTTCATCGCGGCTTCGTCCGTGTCCACGAACACGGTCGACACCCCAAAGCACGCATCGTCGGTCTCGCGCATGGCCGGCGTGAAGCCGCCGATCAGGTCCAGGTGGGTGCCCGGTCGCAGCCAGGCGCCGCGCACCAGGGGTTCGGTGGACAGGGTGGCGCAGCTGATGATGTCGGCGCTGGCCACGGCACCTTCCAGGTCGGTCGCCAGCGATGCGAGCAGGCCGTCCGCTTGCAGGCGCTCGACGAACCGCGTAGCCAGCGCCGTGTCGATGTCCCAGACCTGCACCGCCTCGATCGGCCGTACCGCCCGGTACGCGTCGGGCAGCAGGCTGGCGACGCGCCCCGCACCGACCACCAGCATGCGGCGCGCGTCCGGCCGGCTCAGGTACTTCGCGGCCAGGGCCGAGGCCGCCGCCGTGCGGCGGGAGGTGATCACGTCGCCATCGAGCAGGGCCAGCGGCACGCCTGTCCGCGCGTCGAACAGCACGTAGACGGAGTGCAGGCCCGGCAGGCCCCGATGCCGGTTGTCCGGGTAGATGGAGACCGTCTTCACACCCATATACCCGCCGTCCTGCCAGGCGGGCATCAGGAGCACGGTGCCCTGGCCGCTGTCCGGGGTACCGACGACGTGGGTGTGGCGCAGGGGCACGGTGCAGCCCCGCGCGAACATGGCCCGCAGGGCGGGAATGAGCCGCTCGAAGGGCAGGCTGTCGGCGGTGTCGAGTTCTCCGATGACTTTCATGCAATCCGGTGCTCGGTGGCTTGGCGGATTCTCTCATTCGGATTGCGCCTGCCCACAGCGGCGGCGCGCCGCCTGCCTCAGGCCATGCCCACGCTGGGCAGCCGCTCCTGCAGGACCGGGCCGGGCCGGTCCTGGATCAGGGCCTGCGCGTCGCGCCGCATGGCGGCATAAGCCGGGTCGTCGAAGACGTTGCGCATCTCGTCGGGGTCGTTGCGCAGGTTGTACATTTCGCCCGCGCCGCTGACCCGCTCGATCGTGCACTTCCAATCCTTGGCGCGCACGGTATGCAGCGCCAGGGGCACGCCGCAGCGACTCTCGCCCACATGCCACTCCGAGTACGCTACCTCGCGTGATTCGGCGCCACGCGCCACTGGCAGCAGGCTGCGGCTTTGCGCCTCGGGGGGCAGCGAGGTGCCCGCCACGTCGGTGAAGGTGGCCGCCAGATCCAGCGTCGAGACCGGGTCGGCAACCGCCTGGCCGGCGGGGATGCCTGGTCCGCGCAGGATCAACCCGACGCGCAGCAGACCCTCGTAGGGGGTGGGGCCCTTGAGGTACAGGCCATGGTCGCCGAGCAGGTCGCCGTGGTCGGTGGAATAGACCACCAGCGTATGGTCGTCGATCCCCAGGTCTCGCAGGGTGGCCAGCAGCCGGCCCACGCTGTGGTCGATCAGGGAGATCATCCCGTAGTAGTTGCTGGTCATATCCCGCAGTTGCACCTCGGTCTGGTCCGGCGCGCGCGAGAGCGTGCTGCGGAACTTGCGCGAGGCCTCGTCGCCGCCGGCGGGCGGGCTTTCCAGTGAAGCGCGGTGCCACCAGGGGCGTGCGTCGAGATCCTTGGCCGGCGCACGCGGAAGTTCGACCGCGTCTGGATGGTGCAGCCCTGCCCAGGGTTCGGGGCAGTCAAAGGGATGGTGCGGGTCGGGGAAGGACACCCACAGGCAGAAGGGCCGCTCGGCGCTTTGCGTGCGCAGGTAGTCGATGGCGCGGTCGGCGCACCAGGTGCTGGAATGCCAGGCCAGGGGCAGGGCGGACGACCAGGTCTGGGCCGCGCCTGCAGGCGCCCGCGTGGGCGTGCGCCAGAGGTCGAAGACCTTCTGCGGTGCATCCTGCGAATACAGCCAGCGCTCGTAGTGGCGCCCCTGCAGCGGATCGCCCGGCGGCTGGTGGGGAAAGATGTGGCCCAGCGAACTCAGTTCGACATGGTCGAACCCCATGTACGGGCCCGTCCAGTCCATCGGGTAGAGATCGCTGCTCTTGAGGCACTCACCGCTGCCCGTGGGCGCGAAGGTGTTGGCGGTGGCGAAGTGCGCCTTGCCGATGAAGCCGGTTTGATAGCCAACACCGCGCAGTGCCCCCGCGAAGCCCTGCTCGCCGGTGGCCGCGGGCAGGTCGATGCCATTGTCGATTACGCCGTGCGTGAGTGGCAGCATGCCCGTGAGCATGGACGCGCGTGAAGGCTGGCACACCAGGTTGGGGGTGATGCAGGCATCAAAGCGCGTGCCCTCGCCTGCCAGCCGGTCCAGGTGCGGTGTCTTCACTCGCCGTCCGGCAAAGCCGTAGCAATCCGCCCGCTGCTGGTCTGACGTGATGAACAGGATGTTCAGGGGGCGGGGCGCTGTCATGGCCGCCTCAGACCTTGTAGTCGAACTTGGGCGCGCGCTTTTCCTTGAGCGAAGCCAGGCCTTCGCGCAGCTCCGGCCCGTTGAAGGAGAGGATTTCCAGGGCCGCCGAGTTGTCGAAGGAGGGGCCCGCCATGCGCAGCCAGTTGTTCAGGGCATGCTTGCTCCAGCGGATCGGGCGCTGCGCGCCGCGCGCCAGGCGATCGGCGACCTTGAGCGACTTGGCTTCGAGCTCGCTGTCTTCGACGCACAGCGACACCACGCCGATGCGCTCGGCTTCCTCACCCGAGAGCGGTTCGCAGGTCAGGATGTAGTACTTGGCCTTGGCCATGCCGCAAAGCAGCGGCCAGATCAGGGCGGCGTGGTCGCCGGCGGCCAGGCCCAGGCGGGTGTGGCCGTCGATGATGCGCGCGGACTTGGCCGCGATCGACACGTCGGCCAGGAGCGCCGCAGCCAGGCCCGCACCCACCGCCGGCCCATGGATGGCCGAGACAATGGGCTTGGAGCAGTCGATCATGTTGTAGCAAAGCTCCTTGAACTCCTTGAGCGCCGCGGCCTGCATCGTGTAGTCGTTCATGATGCGTTCGACCATGCTGAAGTCGCCGCCCGCCGAGAACGCGGGACCCGCGCCGCGGATGATGGCCACGTTCACCTCAGGATCCTGGTCCACGACCTTCCAGACGTTCGTGAGTTCGCCATGGGCTTCCCAGTTCAGGGAGTTCATGGTCTCGGGGCGGTCCAGCGTGATGCGCAGCACGCGCTCGGAGGGCCGGTCGAACTTCAGGTACTGGAAGCCGCTGTAGGGATCTTTCATGGGGGTCTCTCTGGGGGTATGAAAAGGTTCAGGACGCCTCGCGGGCGGCCAGCGGCCGCTCGGTGGGCGGCACGTACATCTGCAGGTAGTAGAGGGCGCCCGCGCTGCCGGCTATGTGCCGCACGATCTCCAGCTGCACCACCCAGCTGCCCTCGGCCACGCCCATGCCGCGCGCCACTTCCGTCGGCGCCTGCACCAGGCGCAGGGTCTCGGTCACATCGCCTGCGGGGGCCTTGCCCTCCTGCCCCAGCAGCAGGCGGAAGTTGGCGCCCGCCAGCTCGCCCACAGGGCGGGAGGCCAGGCCCGGAAAGCGTCCGCCGTCAAAGAAGAAGCGGCTGAAGACATCGAATTCGTCATTGACCGTGAGCACGCGGTCCAGGCGCACCACGTAGGCGTCAGCCGGGAAATGGGTATGCCAGGGGCGTTTGCGGGGCGCGGGCTTGCGACCGAGGATGTGGGAGAACACCGGCAGCACGGTCACGCCGTCGACATCCAGGAAGCGGCAATGCGCGACATCGTCGATCCGGTTCGGCGCGCTGGCGACGAAGCTGCCGCTGCCTTGCTGGCGCCGCAGCACGCCTTCGTCGGTGAGGTCTCGCAGCGCACGTTGCACGGTGCCGGCGCTCAGCTCGGTCGCCTGGATCAATTGCGCCTCGGTGGGCACGCGGTCGCCCGCCACCCACTGGCCGGCGTGGATGCACTGCAGCAAAGCCAGGCGCAGTTGACCGTGCAGTGCAAAGCTTTCGTTTTGTTGGCGCACGCGGTACAGCGTGCGACCGAGCACCCGCAGCTTGACGGGCGAGGTAGGTGTCTTGGTTTTCATGAACCGAGATCTTGACAAGTCAAAATACTATATAGCATTATGAGCCCCGACCACAACCATTTCGACGCATGCCGCTGGACTTCTCCTTCTCCCCGGACCACGAGGCGTGGCGTGCGCAGGTGCGCGATTTTGCGCAGCGCGAGCTCGGGCCCCACAGCCGCCGCTGGGACGAAGAGGCGGCGCTGCCCCGCGACGCGATCCGCGCCATGGGGCGTGCCGGCATCCTGGGCGTGATCGGCGAGCCGCGCCTGGGCGGCCTGGGCCGCGACTATGTGAGCCTGGGGATCGCGATCGAGGAGATCGCCGCGGTGGATGTGAGCTGCGCGCTCATTGCCTGGCAGCAGGCCACCCATGCGCACTTCTTCCCGGGCTGGGGCCATGACACCGTGCGCGCCGTCTACGCCGGTGAGTGCGTGGTGGCCCTGGCCACCTCGGAAGAAAACGCGGGGTCGGACCTGTCCGCGATCGAGGTCACGGCGCGCCCCGAGGGCGACGACTACGTGATCGACGGCACCAAGATCCACGTGAGTACCGTGCCTGGCGCCGACGTCCTGGCGGTGTCGGCACGCATCGCGCAGCCTGGCGCAGCCAAGCCGCGCATGGTGCTGCTGCGCGTGCCCACGAACCTGCCCGGGGTGTCGACCGCGGTGATGGAGCAGATGGGGGCACGTGCCCACATGCTGGGAGAGGTGCGGATGGACGGCGTACGCGTGCCCGCCGCCGCCACGCTGGGTGGCGAGGGCCAGGGCAAGGCCATCATGTACGCGCGGTTCAATGTTTCGCGCTGCCTGTCGCCCCTGGCGGCCCTGGGCGCGGCGCGCGCGGTGCTGCAGGAGACGATGGACTTTGCCAAGCGGCGCGTCGTCTATGGGCGACCCATCGCCACCAACCAGTCCATCAGCTTTCCACTGATGGAACACCACGCGCGCATCGAGGCGGGCCGGCTGCTGGCCTATCGGGCCCTGGTGGCCAACGACCGCGGCGAGGACGCTGCCGCCGATGCAGCCATGGCCAAGTGGTTCGGCATTTCGACCGGCGTGGCGGTGATCCAGGACTGCCTGCAGATGTTCGGCGCCAACGGCTATCTGCGCGACACCGGCATCGAGCAGCGCCTGCGCGACGTCCTCGCCCTCCAATTCACAGGGGGAACCTTGAACATCATGAAGCTGATCCTGGTGCGCCATTTTCTGGGCCCGGAGTACACGGGGCTGCGGGCATGAGCGCAGAAGCATTGAGCCCCGCCGGGCCGCCCCAGGGGCCGCTCGCCGGATTTCGGGTGCTGGAGCTGGGATCCACCGTCGCCGGGCCCTTCTGCGGCCGGCTGCTGGCGGACTTCGGCGCGGAGGTGATCAAAGTGGAGCCGCCCGAGGGCGACCCGGTGCGCACCATGGGCAAGCACGTGAACGGCAAGTCGCTGTATGCGGCCACCATCCTGCGTAACAAGCAGCTGGTCTCACTAGACCTGCGACAGGAGGCGGCACGCGACGTGGTGCGGCGCCTGGCCTGCCACTGCGACGTGGTGGTAGAGAACTTCCGTCCCGGTACGCTGGAGAAATGGGGCATCGGCTACGAGCGGCTGCGCCAGGACAACCCAGGCCTGGTGATGGTCCGTATCAGCGGCTTTGGCCAGACCGGCCCCTACCGCGAGCGCCCCGGCTACGGCTTCCTGGGGGACGCGGTGGGCGGCATGCTGCATATCAATGGCTATCCCGACCGCCCGCCGGTGCGCGCCGCGGTGCCCGTCACCGACATGGTGACCGCGCTCTATGGCGCGCTGGGCGCGACGATGGCGTTACTCGCGCGCGGGCGCACCGGCCAGGGCCAGGTGGTGGATGCGGCCCTCTACGAAAGCGCGTTCAGCCTGATGGAGTCGCATGTGCCCGCCTTCGAGAAGCTCGGGCATGTGGCCATGCGCGCCGGCTCGCACCTGCCGGGCAGCACCCCCAACAGCCTGTATCCGACAGCCGACGGGGGCTTCATCGCCATGGCGGCGTCCAGCGATGCGGTGTTCCGCCGCCTGGCGCAGGTGATGGGACAGCCCGACCTGGCCACCGACCCCCGCTTTGCCACCGGGCTGGCCCGTGTGCAGCACGAGGAGATCCTCGACGGCCTCGTAGCCGAGTGGACCCTCGGCTTCGAGCTGGGCGAGCTGACGCAACTGCTTCAGGCTCACGACGTGCCTGGCTCGCGCGTGTTCACGATGGCCGACATCTTCCGGGACCCGCATTTCGCCGCGCGCGGCACGATCGTCCATGCGCCCGACAAGGAGCTGGGCACCGTGGCCATGCCGGCGCCCGCGCCGCGCCTGTCGGCCACGCCGGGATCCGTGCGCCATGCCGGCGGCGTGGTTGGCGCGGACACCGTGCAGGTGCTGCGCACGATCGGCCGGCTCACCCCCGCCGAGATCGAGGACCTGCTGCAAAGCGGCGCCGCCTTCGACGCCGCGCAGGTTGCTGCCCGCCGGCCCGCCCTGGAAACCCCTCCATGAAAAAACCCACCAACCTCCTGTTCATCTTCTCGGACGAACACGACCCGCGCTACATGGGCTGCGCCGGCCACCCCTTCGTGCGCACCCCGAACCTGGACCGCCTGGCGGCCCGTGGCACGCGCTTTACCAACGCGTGGACGCCCTGCCCGGTGTGCGTGCCGGCGCGCGCCAGCCTGGCCACGGGCCGCTGGGTGCACGACATCGGCTACTGGGACAACGCCATCGCCTACGAGGGCAAGGTCCCTGGCTGGGGCCACCGCATGCAGCAGCACGGCCACCGCGTGGAGTCGATCGGCAAGCTGCATTACCAGGACGCCCGGCACCCCACGGGCTTTGACCGCCAGCACGAACCGATGCACATCCTCAATGGCATCGGGCAGCTGTGGGGGTCGGTACGCGATCCGATGCCCGAGAAGGCGGGCCCCTCCGCCCTCTACGAGAAAGTGGGCCCCGGCACCTCCAACTACAACCGCTACGACTTTCGCATCGGTGACCTCGCCGCCCAATGGTTGAAGGAACGTGCGAAACAGCCCGATGACAAGCCCTGGATGCTGTTCGTGGGCTTCGTGGCGCCGCACATGCCGCTGGTGGTGCCGCAGGAATTTCTGGACCCCTACCTGCGCGAGGACATCCGCCTGCCCAAGCTGCTGCCCCGCGACGGCTACATCCGCCACCCCTGGGTGGAGCGCATGGCCAGCTTCTGGGACCACGACGCCACCTTCGATTCCGACGAACGCCGCAAGCTGGCCATGGCCTGCTACTTCGGCCTCATCACCTTCCTGGACCACCAGGTGGGCAAGGTGCTGCAGGTGCTGGAAGACGCCGGCCTGGCCGATAGCACGCGCATCGTCTACAGCAGCGACCATGGCGACAACCTGGGCACGCGGGGTCTGTGGAACAAGGACGTCCTGTACCGCGAGGCCACCGGCATTCCGATGATCGTCGCCGGCCCTGACGTGCCGGTGGGCGTGCGCACCACGAACGTGGGCCTGGTCGACCTGCACCCCACCTTCCTTGATGCCCTGGGCGTGCCCGCATCGCCCCAGGACCCGGACCTGCCGGGGCGCTCGCTGTTCGAGCTGGCGCAGGAGCCGGACGACCCGAGCCGCATCGGCTTCAGTGAATACCATGCCGTGGGAGCGCCCAGCGCAGGCTACATGCTCACGCGCGGACGCTACAAGTACCACCACTACGTGGGCTATGCGCCCGAGCTGTTCGACCTCGAGGCTGACCCCGAGGAAACGCGGGACCTCGCCGGCGACCCGGCCCATGCCGAAGTGGTCGCCCGGTTTGAAGCGGCCCTGCGTGCCATGCTTGACCCCGAAGGCGTGGACCGACGGGCCAAGGACGACCAGAACGCGCTGATCGCCCGCTTCGGCGGCCGCGACGCCGCACTGCGCCTGGGTTACCCGGGCGAGACCCCCACCGACCAGAAGTTCCAGGCGGCCCTTGCAGGCTGACCGGTCCGACCTTTCACCACCAGGAGACACGCCATGAGAAAACTCGCCACTCTGCTTGCGACATTCGCCCTGTCAGCGGTCATTGCCTTGCCCGCCTTTGCGCAATCGGCCTACCCGAACAAGCCCGTCACCGTGGTCGTGACCTTTGCCGCGGGCGGAGTCGCCGACGCGGTCGGACGCCTGTATGCGCAAAAGCTCACCGCCCGCACCGGGCAACAGTTCACGGTGGACAACAAGGCCGGCGCCGGCGGCACCATCGGCACCGACTTCATCGCGCGCGCCAGACCCGATGGCTACACCCTGGGCATCTTCCTGGATAGCAACACCATCGCGCCTGCACTGTTTGCCAAGGTCAACTCCGACCCGATCAAGGACTTCACGCCGATCTCGATGCTGGCCGTGGGCGCGCACATCGTGGTGGTCCATCCTTCGCTGCCGGTGAACAGCCTCAGGGAATTGATCGATTACGCCAAGGCCAACCCTGGCACCCCCTACGCCTCGCCCGCGCAGGGGACCGCGCAGCACCTGGGCATGGAGATGATCAAGACGCGCGCCGGCATCGACCTCACGCACGTACCGTACAAGGGCGGCGGCCAGGCGATCACCGACGTGGTGGGCGGGCAGGTCAAGGTCGCCATCCTGGGCATGGCGCCGGTGCTGCCGTTCCTGAAGTCGGGCCAGCTCAAGGCCATCGCCGTCACTGGCGAAAAGCGCACCCCGGCCCTGCCCGGCGTGCCCACGGTGAGCGAGACCCTGCCGGGCGTCAGCACCTTGCAGTGGTTCGGCCTGGTGGCGCCGGCCGGCCTGCCGCAGGACCTCGTGCAAAAGCTGCACCGCGAGGTGATCGCGATCTCACAGGACCCGGAAGTCGAACAAAAGGTTGCCAGTGTCGCACTTGAGACCCGCATCAGCGCGAACCCTTCCGATCTGACCCGCTTCATGGAGCAAGATCTGCCCAAGTGGCCGCCCCTGGTGCGGGCAGCCGGATTGAAACGCGAATAAGGAGCGCGCGCCCCCATGTCAATGCATCAGCAACTGGTCCGCCGCGCCCAGGAAGGCCGCCCGATCCGCGTCGGCCTGATCGGCGCCGGCAAGTTCGGCTCCATGTACCTCGCCCAGGTGCCCCGCACCCCGGGCATGCACCTGGCGGCCATCGCCGACCTCTCGCCCGATGGCGCGCGCGCCAACCTGGCCCGCGTGGGCTGGGACGCGCAGCGCACCACCGCATCCTCGATCGACGACGCGGTGAAGGCGGGTACCACCCACATCGGCGACGACTGGCAGGCCCTGGTCAAGCACCCCGCCATCGACATCGTCGTCGAGTGCACCGGCCACCCGATCGCCGCGGTCGATCACTGCCTGCTGGCGTTCGAGCACAAGAAGCACGTGGTGAACGTGACGGTGGAGGCTGATGCCTTCTGCGGCCCGCTGCTGGCGCTCAAGGCTTCGCAGGCGGGCGTGGTGTATTCGCTGGCCTTTGGCGACCAGCCGGCCCTGATCTGCGATCTGGTGGACTGGGCCCGCACCTGCGGCTTCCCGGTGGTGGCGGCGGGGCGTGGGCACAAGTGGCTGCCGCACTTTTGCGAATCGACGCCCGACACGGTGTGGCCCCACTACGGCCTCACGCCCGAGCAGGCCGCGCGTGGCGGCCTGAACCCCAAGATGTTCAACAGCTTCCTGGACGGCTCCAAGCCCGCCATCGAAAGCACCGCAGTGGCCAATGCCACCGGCCTGTGCGTGCCTTCGCAGGGCCTGTCCTACCCCTCGGGCAGCGTGGACCAGATCCCCTCGCTCACGCGCCCGCGCAGCGAGGGCGGTGTGCTCGAGCGCAAGGGCATGGTCGAAGTGATCTCCTCGCTGGATGCCCAAGGCAAGCCGATCGACTACGACATCCGCATGGGCGTGTGGGTGACGGTCGAAGGCGAGACCGAGTACGTGCGCAATTGCTTCGAGGAATACAAGGCGCAGACCGACCCGAGCGGCCGCTACTTCACCCTGTACAAGCGCTGGCACCTGATCGGGCTGGAGGTGGGCTATTCGGTGGCGTCCCTCGCCCTGCGCGGTGAACCCACCGGCGTGGCCACCTGCTGGAAGGCCGACGTGGTGGCTACCGCCAAGCGGGACCTCAAACCCGGCGAGATGCTCGATGGCGAAGGCGGCTACACGGTGTGGGGCAAGCTCACGCCCGCCGAGGACTCTTTGCGCGTGGGAGGGCTGCCGCTGGGCCTGGCGCACGACGTCAAGGTGGTGCGGCCCGTGCGCAAGGGCCAGTCGCTTACCTGGGACGATGTGCAGATGGATACCGGCACGCGCGCCTACGCCATCCGGCGCGAGCTGGAGACGCAGGTGCGTCCCGCCTCCAACCTGGCTGTCGGATGATCACGCTCGACGACGAAGAACGCGCCATGTTGGACGGGCTGCGCGGCCCGGTGGTTCAGGAGGCGATTCGCTTCCAGGTCGAGGTGGGCGACTTTTTCGAGGCGCGCCGCTTCGTGAAGATCAACCACGCGCACGTGATGGGTGACATCGAGGTCATGGGCGACGGCGGCCTGGGCCTGCTGCGCAAGATGGCGGCCCAGGGCGGGCGCTGCGCGGTGGCCACCTCCAGCAATGCGCACTGCATGCATTTCCACCCCGAGCCGCGCCTGCGGCAGGACCCTGAGGAAGTGGCCAAGGAAAGCGAGATCCTGCGCCTGTACGGGTCCATGCGCATTGCGGCCACAGACACCTGCATCCCCTATCAGACGGTCTACCAACCCAAGCTGGGCGAGCATGTCGCCTGGGGCGATACCGGCACGGTGATCTACGCCAACTCGGTGCTGGGCGCACGCACCAACTACGAGGGTGGCAAGGCCAGCTTCGCCGCCGCCCTGACCGGCCGCACGCCGGCCTATGGCTTTCACCTGGATGAAAAGCGACGGGGCACGCTGCGCGTGCGGGTGCAGGCGCAGTTGAACGATCTCGCGGACTGGGGCGCGCTGGGCAAGATCATCGGCCACCCGCACCAGGATTACTTCGCGGTGCCGGTGTTCGAGGACATCGGCCGCACCCCCCTGTCGGACGAACTCAAGCACCTGGGCGCTTCGCTGGCGAGCTATGGCTCGATGGCGATGTTCCACCTGGTCGGCGTGACGCCGGAGGCGCCGACGCTGCAGGCGGCCTTGGGCGGGCGGGTGCCCGACGAGACGATCACCGTCACCCAGGCGGACCTGGATGCGGTGTATGCGAGCTATGTTTATCGCGAGGGTGGCGCGAACCTCGTGGTGTTCTCGGGGCCGCAGCTGTCGCTGCATGAATTGCAGGAACTCGCCGGACGCTTCGAGGGCCGCCGCGTCGCGCCGGGCATGACCGCCGTGGTCACCACCAGCCCCATGGTGCATGCCGAGGCCTCGCGCCTGGGGTATGTGAACACCCTCGAGAAGGCTGGTGTGACGCTGCTGCAGGGAGTGTGCTTCTACCTGCTGCAGCGCCTGTCGCAGATCCGCGAGGAAAACGGCTGGACCAACCTGATCTCCAATTCAGGCAAGCTGGTCAACACCATCACCGCCCACCGCTTCAACACGGTGCTGCGCCGCACGCAGGAGTGTGTGGAGATTGCCTGCACGGGAGCGGTGCGATGAGCCGGGTACTGCGCGTTGTACGCGCCTGGGGTCCCACCATCGCGGCGCCGCTGCTGGTGATGCACGAGGGCTTCAGCCCGCGCTATGACCTGGATCGCTGGAGCGGCGTGATCTCGCGGATCGGCCACAGCGCCGAGGGCGAATCCATCTGCGCCCGCATCCTGGTCATTCCCACTAGCAAGGGCGGGGTGGCCGGCGGCTGGGCGTTCCACGATCTGCTGCACAAGGGAATCGCGCCGGCGGGACTGGTGTTCGGCAAGCTCAATCCGGTGATGGTGCAGGGGGCGGTCCTGGCGGGGATCCCCATCGCCGAGGGACTGACGACGCAGGAGTTGCAAGGCCTGGCATCGGGCGACGTGGCGCGCCTGGACCCGGCGGCCCGCACGCTCACGCTCCAGACGCGCTGACCATGACCTGTGGCCAGCCGACCCGATGGAGGCCCGCCGCATCGCCGCCACGGTCCGCGCACTGGCGGCCCAGGCGGAGCGCCATCTGGCTTGGTAGCAGGCTTGAGGCCGCCTGGTCGATCATCGTGCCGATACAGGGAGTTGCTTTGAACCCGTGAAGCCCTTGGGCTTGCCCACCCCTACGCTGCATCGTCCGCAGGCGCGTCGGCGCCCTGCGACGTTGGACGCCATGGCCACCACGTTCAAGTACGCGGGCCTGTTCAACAACTGCGACGGCATCGACGTGCCCCGTGAAGCCGCTTCAGGGCTGGCGCGCCTGGGGCAGGCGCCCGTCACGCCGGGCGCTGCGGGCGGTCGCACGGACGATGCCGGCCCCCTGCGGGCGAACCGGCCCAAGGAAGAACCGCGGCTGCGGCCCTGAGGGCCTCGGGCTTCATGCCCGCGACGGGATGGTGCTCAGTTCGGCGTTCGCGTCGATCACCACCTGCATCAGGCGCATGAACTCCTTGCGCTCGGCGACGGTCAGGGGTTCGACCAGACGCTCCTGCGCGCGCAGCATGCGCGGCACCACGGCGGCCAGGGTGCGGGTGCCTTCGGCAGTGGGCACCAGCTGCCGGGCGCGGCGGTCGGTGGGTGACACCTGCCGCTCCAGCAGGCCCCGCGCCTCCAGGCGGTCGACCACGCCGGCGATGGTGGACGTGTCGTAGCCGATGGTGGTGGCCAGGCTCTTCTGGTCGATGCCGGGCTGATTGCACACGGTCTGCAGCGCCGAATACTGCACCGGCGTGAGGCCGATGTCGCCGACTTCTTCCACGAACAGGGCGACGGCCAGCTGCTGCATGCGGCGGGCCAGGTGCCCGGGCAGGGCGCGCGGGTCCAGGGGCTTGGGCTTGTTCTTCATGGGCGGGAGCGTGCGGATTCTAGCGGCTTGCGGATAAATAATCAGTATACGTATAATAGCAACACTGATTAAGTGCCGGCTGGATCAGATCAAGGCTGGTCCGGTCCAGGAGACACCGCATGCAATTCCATCTTGACGGCTTCAAGGGCCGCGACCCCGAAATCCGCGAAGCTTCCCCGCTGGCCCTGCCGCACAGCGACGCCGTGCCTGCTCAGGTCGACGTGCTGGTGGTAGGTGCCGGCCCGGCCGGCCTGACCCTGGCCGCGCAGATGGCCAACTTCCCCGACATCCGCACCTGCGTGATCGAGCAGAAGGAGGAGCCGATCCACCTGGGCCAGGCCGACGGCATTGCCTGCCGCACGATGGAGATGTTCCAGGCCTTCGGCTTTGCCCACAAGGTGGTTCAAGAGGCCTGCTGGATCAATGAGGTCACCTTCTGGAAGCCCGACGAGCACGATGCCAACCGCATCGTGCGCCATGGGCGCGTGCAGGACACGGAAGACGGCCTGTCCGAATTCCCGCACGTGGTGTTGAACCAGGCCCGCGTGCACGACCACTACCTGGACCACATGCGCAACGCTCCCAGCCGCCTGGCGCCGCATTACGCGCGCCGGGTGCTGGAGGTGAGCGTCGACCCTGCGGCCAGCGACTACCCCGTCACCGTGCGCCTGGAGCGCTGCGACGCCGCCCACCAGGGGCAGCAGGAAACCGTGCGTGCCCGCTACGTGGTGGGCTGCGACGGTGCGCGCAGTGCGGTGCGCAAGTCCATTGGCCGCGAGCTGGCGGGCGACTCGGCCAACCAGGCCTGGGGCGTGATGGACGTGCTGGCCGTGACCGACTTCCCGGACATCCGCTACAAGTCGGCGGTGCAGTCGCCCCATGGCAACCTGCTGGTGATCCCGCGCGAGGGCGGCTACCTGGTGCGCCTGTACGTCGAGATGGACAAGCTGGGCGAAGACGAGCGCGTGTCCGCGCGCGGAATCACGATCGACAAGCTGATCGCCTCCGCGCAGCGCATCCTGCACCCCTATCGCCTGGACGTGAAGGAAGTGCCGTGGTGGTCGGTCTACGAGATCGGCCAGCGCATCTGCGACAAGTACGACGACGTGCCGGCCGCCGAGACCGCCACGCGCCTGCCGCGCGTCTTCATCGCAGGCGACGCCTGCCACACCCACAGCCCCAAAGCCGGCCAGGGGATGAACTTTTCCATGCAGGACACCTTCAACCTGGGCTGGAAGCTGGCCGCGGTGCTGCGCGGACAGGCCGTGCCGCAGCTGCTGCACACCTATTCCGAGGAGCGGCAGGTGGCGGGCAAGGCCCTGATCGACTTCGACCGCGAGTGGGCCAAGATGTTCAGCGACAAGCCCAGTCAGGGGGGCGACGCCGGCGGGCAGGGTGTGGACCCCAAGGAATTTCAGACGTATTTCGAGCAGCATGGGCGCTTTACCGCCGGCGTGGGTACGCACTACCCGCCGTCCATGATCACCGGCGCCGCGACGCACCAGCAGCTGGCGCGCAGCTTCACCGTCGGCATGCGCTTTCATTCGGCTCAGGTGCTGCAGGTCACGGACGCCAAGCCGGTGCACCTGGGGCATGCGGCGCTGGCCGACGGCCGCTGGCGCCTTTATGCCTTTGCTGGCGCACAAGATCACGGCTTGCGCGCGCTGTGCCGCTTTCTGGAGGAGTCGCCCGATTCGCCAGTGCGCCGCTTCACGCCCCCGGGGCAGGACAGCGACGCGGTGTTCGACCTGCGCGCCGTGTTCCAGCAGCCGCACACCGAGGTGGCGATCGAGTCCGTGCCCGCGCTGCTGCGCCCGGCCAAGGGCCCCTTGCGCCTGTACGACTACGAGAAGGTGTACAGCGCGGTGATGAAGCACGCCCCCGACATCTACGACCTGCGCGGCGTCGACCGGCAGCAGGGCGCACTGGTGGTGGTGCGACCCGACCAGTACATCGCGCACGTGCTGCCGCTGGACGCGCATGAGGCGCTGGCTCGCTTCTTCGCGGGGTTCATGCGGGCGGCCTGAAGGACCTGACGGCGCCTGGACGTGCTTGCGGTTATGGGCAGCCGTGTCTACAATGTAGACACATTCAAGGAGCGACGCCATGGAAGCCGTCATTCGCAAATGGGGCAATAGCCCCGCCCTTCGCCTGCCTACGACGTTGTTGAAAGAAGCCGGCTATCAACTCGAGCAGCGGGTGGAGCTGGTCGTTTCGCGCGGGCGGATCATCATCCAGCCGTCGGTGGAATACGACCTCGCGGCGCTCGTCGAGGGCATCCGTCCTTCCAATGCCCACGGTGAAGTCAGCTTCGGCCCGCCCGTCGGCAAGGAGTTGCTCTGATGGCACGTGGCTACGTGCCGGATGCAGGCCAGGTGGTGTGGCTGGCTTTCGACCCCCAGGCGGGACACGAACAGGCAGGACATCGACCCGCGCTCGTCATCAGTCCCGCGCTCTATAACGGCAAGTCGGGGTTGATGGTCTGCTGCCCGATGACGACGAAGGTCAAGGGTCACCCCTTCGAGGTGGTCACGCAGGTCGACGGCGTGGCATGCGCCGTGCTCTCCGACCAGGTCAAGTCCTTGGACTGGAAGGCGCGACGTGCCAAGAAGAAGGCGGTCGTGCCGGCCGATGCCTTGCTGCATGTCCGGGCCAAGGTGAAGGCCTTGCTGCAGATTGCCTGAGCAGGCCCCCATCGCCCAGACCATCAGATCAGCGGCGACTCCCCGGACCCAGCCCGGGCGGGCGGCTCAAACAGATTGACCACCCGTCGGTACTCAGTGGGCCTGATGCCCAGGTGCTGGCGAAAGAACCGCGCAAAGTGCCCCGGCGCTGAAAACCCCAGGTCCAGCGCCACATCCGAAACAGGTTCGCTTCCATGACTGAGCCGTCGGACCGCCGCCTCGAAGCGCAGCACATTCGCATAGACCAATGGCGTGACCTGGGTGTCGCGCTGAAAGAGCGAGAAAAAGTGGGCGCGCGACAGCCCGGTTCGTGTGGCCAAGGCATCGACATCCAGTTCGCGGCCCAAATCCTCGCGCATCAGGGCGATCGCCTGGCGGATCCTCGGATCCATGGCCGCTGGCGGGCGCATACGCAGCAGTCCCTCCAGGTCGCGCCAACCGATGAAGCTGGAGATGACTGCAATGATCAGGTTGAACAAGAGCTCCTCCATGCGCGCCGGCGATACCTCGTCGGCCCACCACATCTCAAGGACGAACTCTTCGACGATTCGCTGTGTTGCCGACGTGATCGGAATGCACTTGCGCGGAAAAAACCGTGGATGGGCCGTGACCGCCAAAGAGCGCTGCAATTCTCCGAGCCAGCTCGGCTCGATGTAGAGCGCCAGGATGAGTGTCCGATCGCCAGGCGGCGCGTCGTGGATGTACGCATGGTGCTCCCAGGCGTTCACGAGCACAGCCGTGTCGGCGCGCAGCGGCGCCATCTCACCGCGCACGTTGAAGGCGCTATCGGCCCCGCCCGCTTTGAGGAGGATGTGGCAATGGTGATGGGCGTGACCCACCAGGGGCGCGTCCATGTCCAACAAAGCGACACGGCCGAACCGACCTTGGTAAATCTTGATGGCGGTAGACACGCCCACGATTCTGGAGCAATTTCCAGGCCTGCCGCAACGGGGTACTCCCGAGGCAGCCGACAGGGTCATGGGAGGCTTTGATTCGACCGGTCAGACGCTCAGTTGCCGCACCAGCGCTTCCCGGTCAGTCGGTCGGTCCCCACGTCCTTCCAGCACCACGGCGCCACGTTCCAGGGCGTAGAAGCGGTCAACCAGGTCCAGGGCCCGGTGCAGGTTTTGCTCGACCAGCAGGATGGGCACCCCATCCCGCCGCAGTCCGTCGATGAGTTTGAAAATCTCGTCGACGATCATCGGCGCCAGACCCTCGGTCGGTTCGTCGATCAGCAGCAGCCTGGGTTGGCCGACCAATACCCGCGCTATGGCCAGCATCTGCTGCTCACCGCCGGAGAGCGTGGTACCCATCTGCGATCGGCGTTCGCCCAGCCGGGGAAACTGCGTGTACAGCTGTTCGAGCTTGCGCCGTCGCTCGCTGCGGTTGACGCCTGGCGTCTGCATGAATCCAAGCACCAGGTTCTCTTCCACGGTCAACCCCGGAAAGATGCGCCTGTCCTCGGGCACGAAGCCGATGCCGCGCCGGCAAATGGTTTCAGAGGCTGCGCCGCCGATGGATTGCCCGTCAAAGTACAGCTGTCCTGCGCTCGGCGCCACCCAGCCGGCGATAGTCTTCATCACCGTGGTTTTGCCCACCCCGTTGCGCCCGAACAGGCCGACGACCTCACCCGCGTCTACGCGCAGATTAACCCCTTGGAGCACATGGCTAAGGCCGTAGTGGGTGTTCACGCCCTGCAACTCAAGCATGCCGGACCTCCTGACCAAAGTACGCAGCCTGGACGGCCGGATCCGCCCGCACCGCATCGGGGGGGCCTTCGGCCAGCTTGGCGCCCTGGTGCATCACCACCACGTGGTCGGACAGTTTCATCACCAGATCCACGTCATGCTCGACGATCAGGATGCTCAGGCCCTGCTGGACCAGGCTGCGGATCAGCCTGGCGGTGTCTTCCGTGTCGGCATGACTCATGCCCTGCGTGGGTTCGTCCAGTAGCAGCAGCCGAGGACGTGACGCGAGTGCCATCGCGATTTCAAGGCGGCGCTGCTGGCCGTGGCTCAGAAACCCCGCAAGCTCGTCGGCGTCTGCCGCCAGTTCGAATTGCGCAATCAATTCGTCCACGCGCTGCATCGCGACCTGGCTGGCCCTGACATGGCTCAAGCTGCGCCACCAGGGTCCGGATTCCACGAACTGCGCGGCCAGACGCAGGTTCTCGCGCACGGGGAGTTCAAAGAACAGATTCGTGATCTGGAAGCTCCGCGCAAGCCCTGCAGCCAACAGCTTCTGCGGGGGATGCCCCGTGATGTCCTGACCGTCCAGCATCACCTGGCCCGCCAAAGGACGAATGGCACCGCTGATCAGGTTGAACAGCGTGCTTTTTCCTGCCCCGTTGGGGCCGATCACCGCGGTGATGGCGCCGCGGCGGGCCTCAAAACTGACGTCATCGACCGCCTGCAGTGCGCCAAAGCGAACACCCAGGTGGCGCGCCTGCAGGAGAACGTCGGTGCTCATACGGAGTCCTTCGGGCTGCGCCGGTCCAGCCGGGCCTGCAGCCAGGGCGCCAAGCCGCCCACCAGGCCGCGAGGGGCCATGATCACCACGACGACGAAAAGCAAGCCAATCGCGATGTGGTGATGCTCGGTCCAGCTGCCGACCACGGAGCGAAGGACCGTGAGCAGGCTCGATCCCAACAAGGGGCCGATCAGCGTGCCGGAGCCCCCCACGATGACGTTGATCACCGCGTTGCCCGAGACCTGGAAGAACATCAGCTCAGGGCTGACGAAGCCGCGCAGCATCGGGTAGAGCGCGCCGCTGGCTCCCGCAATCACGGCCGCCAGTACAAAGACCGCGAGCTTGACGCGCCAAGGGTCCACGCCGATGAAGGCAAGCCGCTGTTCGTTGCCACGCACCGCCGCTAGCTGGCGGCCCAAGGGGGTGTCCATCAGCAGCGACAGCAGCGCCCAGGTAAGAAAGATGAGCGCGAGCACCACGAGGAAAAAGCCGAGCGGAACTGCAGCCGTCAATCCGCCGATCACCTGGGCCGCAGGCACCCCGATGAGTCCATCGCTCGCGCCCAGCTCCCGGGTGTTGTAGATCACCTTGCTGACGACCTGCGCCAGTCCAAAACTGATGAGTGCGAAGTAGACGCCCTTGCTGCGGATGGCAATCAGTCCGCCCAGGAAGCCAGCGAGCGCCGACGCGGCGATGGCGACGCCGAGCGCAAGCCAGAAGGAGGCATCCCAATGTTTGAGCACCA
>JBEGVR010000210.1:0-3078 GCA_041178265.1 Pseudomonadota bacterium
CATGCGTGCCGCCCGTTGGGCCCTGGACGAACGGGATGCCGCCGCCGCAGACGCCTGGCTTACGCAGCTGCCCCAGGGCGCGGCGCGGCGCACCCTGGCCCTGCGCATGAAGCTCAAGGCCGCCCGCCTGTCCGGTCAGACGCAGCAGGCGCTGGAGACCACCCGCCTCCTGGCCAAGCACCGGGCGTTCTCACCCCAAGCGGCCCAAAGCCTGGTGCGGGGGCTGGCGATCGACCTGCTCAACGCGGCCCACGACATGCCGCAGCTGCAACGCGCCTGGTACTCCCTGGAGGCCTCGGAGCGCCAGATGCCCGAACTGGGTGTGCATGCCGCATTGCGGGTGGCCGCCCTCGGGGGCGATGCGATGCTGGCCCGCGAGTGGCTGCTGCCGGTCTGGGAGCAACAGGAGCGCGTGGGTGCCGACCTCAAGGTGCGCCTGGTGCAGGCTTTTGAGGCGACCGGGCTCGAGTCCATCGACGGTCCCTGGCTCGCCCGTTTCGAGACCGCCCAGCGTGCCGACCCGCGCGATGCCATCCTGCAGTACCTGGCCGGCATGGCCTGCCTGCACCGCCAACTCTGGGGCAAGGCCCAACAGCTGCTCACGCAGGCCGCGCAGGGCCTGTCGGACACAGGCCTGAGGCGGCAGGCCTGGCGAGCCCTGGCCACCTTGGCTGAGGACCGGGGCGACAGCGCCGCGGCCGCCCAAGCCTGGGAGCAGGCCGCCCGGCTCTGACACCCATGAAAAAGCCCCGGGCCGGGCTTCGGCGCGGGGCGGGCCGCCCCCTGGGGGCTGGCAAACGCGATACCGCTCAGGGCGTGCCGGACGTCTCGAAGGGCAGCTTGACCTGGCTCAGGTCGCGGCGGGTTTCCACCAGCACCAGCGGACCTTCATCGATCGCCACCGGCGCGGGCCGCTCGCGCGGCACATGCACCGGCTTGGGTTCGGCGGCGATCGCGGCCTGGACGGCCGCAACCTTGGCGGCGTCGGAGTTCACCCACTGCAGGCCCGAGCCTTCGGCGACCTGCTGTAGCTGATCCAGCGGCAGGGTGAAACCCTGCACCCGGGGCAGGCCCTGCCGTGCCGTCGAGGCCGCAGGCGCGGGGGCCGCAGCGGGAGACGCCAGCTCGGTGGCGGCCAAGGGCGTAGGTGATGCAGGGGCGCCCGCGTCACGATCGCTCACGAAGCCGGTCGGATAACGCGGACGGCGCGGCGCGTCATCCTGCATGTCCATCGGGAGGGCGGCGGGTGCGCCGCCCTCCAGGCTGGTTTCCACGCCTTCGGCGCTGGCTGCTTCGTCGCGGACCGGCCGCTCGCCGCGTTCGCGGCGGTCGCGGCCATAACGGTCACGCGAGCGCCGACGGCCTTCTGCGTTCTCGCCCTGCGCGCGCGGCTCGCTCGCGAAGTGGTCATCGGACTGCGTCGCCGCCCCCGCGTCGCTGGCGGTGGCTTCAGGGAGCGCATCGACCGGCATGCTCTCGTCGCGGGGCACGTCGCCGCGGCGTTCGCCGCCCCGGTCACGACGACCTTCGCCGCGTTCACGGCGGCCCTCTCCGCGCTCGCCACGCTCACCGCGCGGAGCGCGATCGCCGCGGGCCTCAGGCGAAGCCGCACCCTCGGAGGCGGTTTCGTTCAGGCCCTGCGGCTCGAATGCAGCGCCGTCACGGCGTTGGCGGCCCTCGCGGGGCTCACGCGGCTCGCGGCCTTCACGCGGTTCACGTGCCTCGCGCGGCGCACGGCCCTCGCGTGACTCGCGACCCTCGCGCGGCTCCTGCCGCTCGCCGCGTTCACCGCGCGCGCGGCCCTCGCCGGCCTCTGCGCCCGCGCCTTCAGCCCGGCGGCTGTCGCCGTCGCGGGCACCGCGGCCGCGGCCGCCGCGGCCACCGCGCCGGCCGTCGCCACGCTCACCGCGTTCGCCGCGTTCGCCGCGGCCCTCGCGTTCCGCGCGGCCTTCCCGGCCTTCGCGTCTGTCTTCCTTGGCCGCTGCCGGTGCCGCTGCGGGCGTCGAGGCTGGCGAGCCGAACAGGCCCTTGAGCCATCCCATGAAACCGGCCGAAGCCGGTTCCGGTGCGGGCGCAGGGGCGGGTGCCGGCTTGCTGCCGCCACGGCCGACGGCACTGCGCGCGCTTTCGGTACGCACCTCGGGTTCGGGCTTGGGCGGAGCGATGGGCGCCGGCGCGTCGGGCAGCACGCCCTTGATCACCGGTTCCTGCTTGTTGGCGCGCTCCTGCGAGCGGCGGGTCACCGTCGTGGGGTCCTCGACTTCCACCGCCATGTGGTAGCTGGCGGCCAGGCTGTCCAGACGCGGGTCGTCGTGCTTGAGGCGCTCGAGCCGATAGTTCGGGGTTTCCAGCGACTTGTTCGGGATCATGATCACGCCGATCCGCTGCTTCAGCTCGATCTTGGCGATCTCGGTGCGCTTCTCGTTCAGGAGGAACGAGGCCACTTCCACCGGCACCTGCACATGCACGGCGGCGGTGCTGTCCTTCATGGACTCTTCCTGGATGATACGCAGGATCTGCAGGGCCGAGCTCTCGGTGTCGCGGATGTGGCCGTGGCCGCCGCAACGCGGGCAGGGGATGGACGCGCCCTCGGACAGGGCCGGACGCAGGCGCTGGCGGCTCATCTCCATCAGGCCGAACTTGCTGATGGTCCCGAACTGCACGCGGGCACGGTCCTGGCGCAGGGCGTCGCGCAGGCGGTTTTCCACTTCGCGGCGATTGCGCGATTCCTCCATGTCGATGAAGTCGATCACGATCAGGCCGCCCAGGTCTCGCAGGCGCATCTGGCGGGCCACTTCGTCGGCGGCTTCCAGGTTGGTGCGGGTGGCGGTTTCCTCGATGTCGCCGCCCTTGATGGCGCGGGCCGAGTTGACGTCCACCGACACCAGGGCCTTGGTGTGGTCGATCACGATCACGCCACCCGAAGGCAGCTTGACCTCGCGGGCGTAGGCCGACTCGATCTGGTGCTCGATCTGGAAGCGGCTGAACAGCGGGGTGTCGTCGCGATAGCGTTTCACGCGGGCGGCATGCTCGGGCATGACGTGCGACATGAACTGCTGCGCCTGCTCGTAGATGTCG
>JBEGVR010000211.1:0-3159 GCA_041178265.1 Pseudomonadota bacterium
CCGCCTGGCCAACCTGTGCGGGCCGACCGACGAATACCTGCGCACCGTCGAGGCGGCCCTGCAGGTCTCGGTCACGCACCGGCACGAGCAGTTCAAGGTCGACGGGCCCAAGGCGAAGGCCCAGCGCGCGCTGGAGGTGCTGCAGGCGATGTACGAGATGGCGGCCCGCCCCATCGCCGCTGACAAGCTGCAACTGATGCTGGCCAGCGACAGCGCCCTGGATGAAGACCCGGACGGCGCCCAGGTGCTGCACACGCGCCGCACCGACCTGCGTGCGCGCACCCCCAACCAGAGCGTCTACCTGGACAACATCGCCAGCCACGACATCACCTTCGGCATCGGGCCGGCCGGCACCGGCAAGACCTACCTGGCGGTGGCCTGCGCGGTCGACGCCCTCGAGCGCAGCAGCGTGCAGCGCATCGTGCTCACGCGGCCGGCGGTCGAGGCTGGCGAGAAACTCGGCTTCCTGCCCGGCGACCTGTCGCAGAAGGTCGATCCCTACCTGCGGCCGCTGTACGACGCGCTGTACGACCTTATGGGGTTCGAGCGGGTGGTCAAGGCCTTCGAGCGCAACGCCCTGGAGATCGCGCCGCTGGCCTTCATGCGCGGACGCACCCTGAACAACGCCTTCGTGATCCTGGACGAGGCGCAGAACACCACCCCCGAGCAGATGAAGATGTTCCTCACGCGCATCGGCTTCGGCAGCAAGTGCGTGGTCACCGGCGACGTGAGCCAGGTTGACCTGCCCAAGGACCAGCTCTCGGGCCTGATCGACGCCGAGCGTGTCCTCAAGCGGGTCAAGGGCATCGCCCACACCCGCTTCACCAGCGCCGACGTGGTGCGCCACCCGCTGGTGGCCCGGATCGTAGATGCCTATGACAAGAGGAAGTAACCCCCCCGAAGCGCCTGCGGCGCCTCCCCCCCGGGGGGGGCGCCGCCAGCGGACCGGCGAAGCCGGATCCGCGGCGGCCACTGGCGTGGCGCCGCTCGCGCTCGATTTGCAGTTTGGCGAGATTTCGGGGCGCGCGTTACACCAGGCTGTCCTTCGTCAGGGGCGGGTGCGGCGTTGGGTGTCGATGGCGCTGCGCCATGGCGGCGAGATCACGGTGCGCATCGTCGGCGAAGCCGAAGGCCGCGCCCTGAACCGCCAATACCGGGGCAAGGACTACGCCACCAACGTCCTCACCTTCGATTACCAGCGCACGCCCGTGGTGATGGCCGACCTGGTGCTGTGCGCGCCGGTAGTGGCCCGTGAAGCGCGCGCAATGAACAAGCCGCTGGAAGACCACTACGCCCACCTCCTGGTGCACGGCACCCTGCACGCGCAGGGTTATGACCACGAGACGAGCGAGCGTGACGCCCTGGAGATGGAAGCCCTGGAGGTGCTGCTGGTGCAGGCGCTGGGCTACCCGAATCCGTACTGAACACCCAAGGCGGCACACCGCCCGCGCGGTGTCAGCCGCCTCGTCAGATCAGGTCGCGCGCATCATCGAAGTGCGCTTCGACGTCGCTGGGCAGCAACTGGATGGTGGCGCGCAGGCCAGGCACCGCGCTCATGAGGGCCTGTTCCACCGACGTGCGCAACGCCGCGGCACGCCCCAGCGTCCAGCTGGCCGGCATGTGCATATGCAGGTCCACGAACCGCCGCTGGCCGGCCCGGCGCGTGGTCACGTGGTCGAAGCGGATGGTGGGGTGACTGAAGCTTTCAAGCACCTGGTGGATGTCGGCCAGCACCTGCGGCTCCAGGGCCTCGTCCATGAGTCCTTGCGAGGAGCGCCGGATCAACGAGATCCCCTCGCGCAGGATGTTCAGCGCCACGCCGATCGCCACCACGGCGTCCAGCCACAGCCATCCCGTGGCCCAGGCCAGGCCTAGCCCCACCACCACGCCCGCCGAGGTCCAGACGTCGGTCACCAAGTGACGCGCATCGGCCTCAAGCGCGATGGAGCGATGAACAATAGCGGCGCGGTGCATCGCCCACGCCAGCAGGCCATTGAGCGCCGAGCTGACCAGCGACAGGCCCAGGCCCCAATCGAGCTGCGTGAGTGGCTGCGGCGCCAGGAGGCGCCCGCTGGCGGCCCAGATGATGCCGGCGGCCGCGCCGATGATCAGGATGCCCTCGAAGCCCGAGGAGAAGTATTCGGCCTTGTGATGGCCGTAGGGGTGTTCTGCGTCCGGCGGCTGCGCTGCGACCGTCACCATCACCAGCGCGAAGATGGCGCTGGCCAGGTTGACGAAGGACTCCATCGCGTCCGAGAGCAGGCCCACCGAGCCGGTGACCCACCACGCCATCGTCTTGAGGGCGATGGTCAGCACCGCCACGCCCACCGACGCCATCAGCAGGCGCCGGGGGGTCAGGGAAGCGAGCAGGTCGCGCATCGGCGCCGGACGGGCGATCAGCCCAGGGTCACGCGCGCGAACTTGCGCTTGCCCACCTGGATCACGTAGGTGCCCACCTCGAGCTTGCGGCCCTTGTCGGACACCACGGACGAATCCACGCGCACGCCGCCGCCGTCGATCAGGCGGTTGGCCTCGGAGGTCGAGGGCGCGAGCCCCGCCTGTTTCAGGAGCGCACCCAGCCCCAAGGGCGCGCCGGAAAGCGTCACCCCGGGGATTTCGTCAGGCACGCCGCCCTTGCTGCGATGGACGAAGTCCTGCAAGGCCGCATCCGCCGCCTGCGCACTGTGAAAGCGCGCGGTGATTTCTTTGGCCAGGGCCACCTTGGCATCGCGCGGGTTGGCGCCGCCCTCGACCTCGCGGCGCAGGGCAGCGATGTCGGCCTCGGAGCGGAAACTCAAAAGCGTGTACCAGCGCCACATCAGGGTGTCCGAAATGGACATGACCTTGGCGAACATGGTGTTGGAATCCTCGCTGATGCCGATGTAGTTGTTCTTGCTCTTGGACATCTTCTCGACGCCGTCGAGCCCTTCGAGCAGAGGCATGGTGAGCACGCACTGCGGCTCCTGGCCATACTCGGACTGCAGATGCCGACCCACCAGCAAATTGAATTTCTGATCCGTGCCGCCCAACTCCAGATCGGATTTCAGCGCCACCGAGTCGTAACCCTGCATCAGGGGGTAAAGAAACTCATGAACTGAGATCGACACCCCGCCGGCAAAGCGCTTGGCGAAGTCATCGCGCTCCATCATCAGCGCCACC
>JBEGVR010000212.1:0-8930 GCA_041178265.1 Pseudomonadota bacterium
ATGGCGACCTCATTCAGGAGGGCAACATCGGCCTCATGAAGGCCGTCAAGCGCTTCGACCCCGACCAGGGCGTGCGCCTCGTGAGCTACGCCCTGCACTGGATCAAGGCCGAGATCCACGAGTACATCCTGAAGAACTGGCGCATGGTCAAGGTGGCCACCACCAAGGCCCAGCGCAAGCTGTTCTTCAACCTGCGCTCCATGAAGCAGGGCTTCAAGGACGACGCCGACGCGCCCACCCACCGCGACACCCTGACCGACGCCCAGATCGACATCATGGCGCGCCAGCTCCATGTCAAGCGCGAAGAAGTGATCGAGATGGAAACCCGCATGTCGGGTGGCGACGTGGTCCTGGATCCCGCGCCGGGCGACGATGGCGAAGACGCCTTCGGCCCCGTGGCCTACCTGGCCGACGCCAGCCACGAGCCTACCGCGATGATCGAGTCGCACCAGCGCGACGTGCTGGCCACCGACGGCATCGCCGCGGCCCTGGACACGCTGGACGCCCGCAGCCGCCGCATCGTCGAAGAGCGCTGGCTCAAGGTCAACGACGACGGCTCGGGCGGCCTCACGCTGCACGACCTGGCCGCCCAATACGGCGTGTCCGCCGAGCGCATACGCCAGATCGAAGTGGCGGCCATGAAAAAGATGCGCCAGGCGCTGGCCGCTTACGCCTGAGGCGTCCGCCGGCACAGCCTCCAACTCCAGCCAGCCGGTTCATCGCCGGCTGGCTTTTTTCAGGAAAGAAGTCCCCATGCGCCGCACCTTCATCGCCCTGTCCCTGTCCCTGTCCCTGTCCCTGTCCCTGTCCCTGCTGGCCGGCACGGTCCTGGCCCAGACCGCGCCGGCCGCCGGCGCCGCCAGCGCGTGGCCTTCGAAGCCCTTGCGCATCCTCGTGGGCTTCCCCGGCGGCTCCTCACCCGACCTCACCGCGCGCACGCTGGCCGAGCCGCTGTCCAAGGCCCTGGGACAGCCCGTGATCGTCGAGAACCGCGTGGGTGCGGCCGGCAACATCGCCGCCGACCTACTGGCCAAGGCCACGGACGAACACACCCTGGGCCTCTTGATCAACGGCAACATGACGATTGCCAAGCTGCTCAATCCGGCCTTGCCCTACGACCCGCTGAAGGACCTGGCGCCCGTGAGCCTGATCGGCACCGCGCCGCTGGTGCTGGCCGCACCCGCCGAACTGTCAGGCGCCAACGCGCGCGAATTCTTCGCCAATGCGCGCAGCAACGGAAACAAGTGGAGCTACGGCACGCCCGGCGTGGGCACTGTGGCCCACATCGGCATGGAACTCCTGAAAAGCAACAGCGGTATCGACCCGGTGCACGTGCCCTACCCGGGCAACCCGCAGGTGGTCAACGCCATGCTGGGCGGCCAGATCCAGCTGGCCCTGCTGCCGCCCGGCCTGGCCCTGCCCCAGGTGAGGGCCGGCAAGCTCAAGGCCGTGGGCATCACCTCCAGCGGGCGCAGCGCGCTGGTGCCCGACGTGGCCAGCCTGGACGAACAGGGCGTGACCCGCGGCTTCCAGCTTGAGGTCTGGAACGGCGTGGCCGCACCGGCCACGATGCCCGCCGCCCACCTGGCCAGACTGTCCTCCGTCATCAGCGAAATCGTGCGCAGCCCCGAGGTACGGCAGAAGCTGGTGCAACAAGGCTGGGACGTGGCTGGCACGAACGCCGAGGGCTTGGCCAACCGCATCAAGGTCGACACCGCGCAACTGGGCGGCGTGATCAGCTCGCGCGGGATCAAGGTCGAATAAGGCGGCGGCGCTCCCCGGCCTAGGGTGCGGCCAGCAGCGCCCACATGGGCGGCGCCCTGGGGGCTTCGCGCGCGGGGCTCAAGCGGGCCTTCGACCGCGCCGCCCGCGTCGCCTGCACCCCTGACGCGACCTGATCGCCCCAAGCCGTAACCACCGACCCGGCGGCCAGCAGCCACCGGGTCGCCCAGGACAGCAGCATCCAGGCCCCCGCGAGCACGGCGCCCGCCAGCAGGCCGGTGAGCCCGAGGCTGCGCAGGTAGCGCGCGCCGTCGTAGGCCTCGCCGGCCGGCGCGAGGCGCACCCCCCAACGGTCACGCAGCCACACCGCCAGTCTCAGCACGCCCTCGGCCTGCTGCGGCTGCACGAACGTTGCGTCCAGACAATCGGAGGGCCAGTGGCCGCGCGCATCGCGGGCACACACCAGCGTGCCGTCCGCGCGCCTGGCACTCCAGCGCGCCCGTGCTTCCTGCAGGAAGCGGCTCGGCTTGAGCTCCCATTTTTTTTCGAGGGCGATGAGCGTGCCCTCACGGTGCCAGCGCGCCAGGGCATTGCCGACCTCGCGTTCGAGCTCGGTGCCTTGCTCGGCGTGCGGCAGGCTGATCGCCCAGGGCACCACCAGGGCCGAGTCCATCGGCAGGCGGTAATGGCGCCAATCCGCAAGCCGGCGCAGGTGCTGCACCGCCGCCCCGGTGTACAGCAGGCCCGCGCAGCGGCCCTGCGCCAGGGCACCCAAGGCATCGGCCACCGAGGGCTGCAGATGCAGCGACACGTGATGGCGATGCATGAGCCACGCATTGAACGCAGCCCCTTCCACGGCGCACAGCGTGCTGCCCCGCAGCTGCGACCAGTCGCGTTCGGTGCGTTCGGGCCGCAGCAGCACGTTCACGCCCGACCCGTAGTAATGCGGCTCCACCGCGGTGACCCCCATCCGCCGCGCCAGGGTGTCGCCCGCCGAGGCGATGAGGATGTCAACGGCGCCCTGGCGCAGGCGCTCGAAACGGTTGTCGGGGGTCACGGGCACCGGGCGCAGGTCCACCCCCAGGTGGTCGGCCAGCGCCTGCGCCAGGTCCAGCTCCAGCCCGCGCAGGCGGCCCTTGGCATCGACCATACCGAAAGGGGGGAAGTCGTCGCGCACCCCGATCGCCACTTCGCCGCGGGCCCGGATTTTTGCCAGGAGCGCGCTGGTCGCAAAAGCCGGCACCTCGGGGCGGACACCGGCGCTGGCCGGCAAGGGCCAGACCCACCAGGCGGCCAAACCAGCGGCGCAGACGAAACCGATGCAAAGGCAGGCCAGCCAGCCTCCTGCCCCATCCCGCCATGACCTCACGCGACACCTTCAAAATGAATTTCTTTGAATTACTTATTTCATCGAAATACCTTTTTTGAAGTGCAATAAATCTGCAAATTGCGCGAGCAACCTTGGCCCGAAAAAACGCTTCCTGCGATCTGTTTAAGAGACACCCAAACTGATCGGTCGGGGATCTGGCGCTGGATGCCAAAGGGGTGGGGCGCGGGACGCGAACAGGCCGGGACGGTCCGCTGCGCCGGATCCACGCTTGCGGTCGGTGCTGCAGCAGCGCTACGGGTTCAACTAGGACCGCGCGAGCAGCAGGCGCAGGTCGTCCACCAGCACCTGCGGCCCCGAGCCCGGGCGCACGTACAGGCGCAGCTGTCCCTGCGTGTCAAAGACGAAGCTGGCCGCCGAGTGCTCCATGGTGTAGCTGGTGGCCGTCTTGCCTGCGACCTTCTTGTAGAACACCTTGAAGTCCTTGGCTGTCGCTTCGGTCTGCGCGGGGGTGCCGCGCAGGGCCAGGAAGCCGGGATCGAACAGGGCCATGTAGGCCTTGAGGACCTCGGGTGTGTCGCGCTCGGGGTCGACGGTGATGAAGATGCCCTGCACCTTGTCGCCATCGGCGCCGAGCTCGCGCTTGACTTGCGACAGTTCCATCAGCGTGGAGGGACACACGTCGGGGCACTGCGTGAAGCCGAAGAACACCACGACGACCTTGCCGCGGAAATCGGCCAGCCGGCGAGGCTGCCCCAGGTGGTCGGTGAGCTGAAAATCCTTGGCGTAGTCGGCCCCGGTGACGTCGATGGACTTGAAGGGCGGCTTGTCCTTGCCACACGCCCCCAGCGCGCCGGCGGTCAAGACGGCGCTGGCGACGTACAAAAGGGATCGGCGTTGCATCGCGCAGGACCTCACAGCAGGTAATGATCGAGCAGCAGGGCCGCGAACAGACCGCTCAGGTGGATCAGGGAGAAACGGAACGTGCGGCGCGCCAATTCGTCGGAGTATTGGCGCCACAGCTTGAAGGCATAGGCGACGAACATCCCGTTGAACACCAGAGAAGCTGCCAGGTACAGCCATGAACTCATGCCGATCACGAAGGGCAGCAGGCAGGCCGCGAACAGCACCAGGGTGTACAGCAGGATCTGCAGGCGGGTGAATTCATTGCCGTGGGTCACGGGCAGCATGGGCAGGCCCGACTTGCGGTAGTCCTCCACCCGGTACAGGGCCAGTGCCCAGAAATGCGGCGGCGTCCACAGGAAGATGATCAGGAACAGGATCAGGGCCTCGGGCCCGACCTCGCCGGTCAGCGCCGCCCACCCCAGCACCGGCGGCATCGCGCCCGAGGCGCCGCCGATCACGATGTTCTGCGGCGTGAGGGGCTTGAGGACCACGGTGTAGATCACCGCATAGCCCACGAAGGTGGCGAACGTGAGCCACATCGTGAGTGGATTGACCGTCACCCACAGCAGCCACGAACCCAGCGTGCACAGGCTGGCCGAGAACAGCAGCGTCTGTACGTCGGACAGCTCGCCCTGCGCGGTGGGGCGCCAGGCAGTGCGCTTCATCTTGGCGTCGATGCCCTTTTCAACCAGGCAGTTGAAGGCCGCCGCTGCACCCGCCACCAGCCAGATGCCCAGCGAAGCGAGGGCCGCCACGCGCAGGTGCTCCAGCGAAGGCAGGCCAGGTACCGCCAGCACCATGCCGATCACGGCGCAAAAGACGATCAGCTGCACGACGCGTGGCTTGGTCAGCGCATAGAACTGGGCGTAGCGGGTCATCCGCGCGCCTCCTGCACGCCAGAGGCCTGGCGTGACGCGCCGGGCTGCGACACGGGAGCCGATTGCCCCTGCGGGCGCCATTCACAAAGGATCCAGGTGAAGGCCACGACCAGGCCCGCCGCGCCGCCGGTGTGGCTCACGGCCGCCACCAGCGGCCATCCCAGGACCACGTTGGACAGGCCGGTGAGGAACTGCCAGGCCGCCAGCGCGAAGATCCAGACCGCCGCACGCCCCCAGCCCGCCCGGTACAGGCGCCAGGCCAGTACCGCCAGCAGCGGCAGCAGCCCGTAGGCCATGAGGCGGTGCACATAGTGGATGGCGGTGAGCGCC
The DNA here is from genome assembly GCA_041178265.1 of Pseudomonadota bacterium. Classification (GTDB taxonomy): domain Bacteria; phylum Pseudomonadota; class Gammaproteobacteria; order Burkholderiales; family Burkholderiaceae_C; genus Ramlibacter. The sequence continues at coordinate 5,164 of JBEGVR010000212.1, forward strand.
GCCAGGGTGAGCGGCTCGCCGGTGCTGCCGTAACCCAGCGGGCGCCAGACCTCGAAGCCCTGCGCGAAGTCCATGGGCGGCCACCACCGCCCGTGGCAGGTAGGGAAATCGGTACACGCCAGCACCGCGTAGTTGGTGCTGACCCAGCCGCCCAGGGCCACCTGCATCCACACCAGCGCGAAAGTGGCGACGACCAGCGTGCGCACCGCGGGCGGCAGGGCCACGGGCACACGCGGTCGCCAGGCCCGCGAATACGCCACCGCCTGCCGACACAGGAGCGCCAGCAGCACCAGGCCCCCGAGCAGGTGCAGGGTCACGATGGCCGGCTGCAGCTTGAGGGTGACGGTGAGCGCACCGAAGGCGCCCTGCAGGCAGACCCAGACCAGCGTGAGCAGCGGCCATGCGGGGTGGATCGGCAGTTCGCGCCGGCGCAGCCAGCTGACCACGGCCAGAGTCAGGATCAACACGCCCACGCCGGTGGCCAGGTAGCGGTGGATCATCTCGATCCAGGCCTTGGTGTGCGTCACCGGCCCGGTGGGCCGGGCAGCCTGTGCGGCGCTGATCTCTGCACGCGCGCCGACCGGGCTCGCACTGCCGTAGCAACCGGGCCAGTCCGGGCAGCCCAGGCCCGAATCGGTCAGGCGGGTGAAGGCGCCGAACAGCACCAGGTCGAAGGTGAGGAACAGGGTGAGCACCGTGAGGGCTGCCAGGCGCTGCGCCGGTGGTCGCTGCTGGTTGCGAAGCCAGACCCAGGCCAGGGGGCCCAGGGCGATGACGATCCCGAGCAGCATCAGCCGCGCGAGGGGAGACAGGTCGTAGAGGGCGACGGTCTCGGTCATGACTGCCCCCATGCTCGGCACTGCGTGTCCTTCGCTGCCCCCCGAGGGGGCGCGAGCTTGCTTGGGGCGGCCCGGCGCTGCGCTCTCATGGCCGTCCCGCCTGGTCCCACGACGCCGAGGCGCGCATCAGGCGCTCGAGGTCGCGCTTGGCGCGCGCCGCGCCCTCGCGGTCCAGGCCGGCCGGAAACCGCATCATGAAGTTGCCCAGGGGGTCGACCACGTACAGGTGGCTGGCCAGCGCCGGGCCGGGCGCGGGCTGCAGCCATTGCGCCAGCTGCGTGGCGTCCACGCGCCAGACGACCGCATCGGCCAGCGCGGGCAGCAGGGCCTCGCGCACCGGCGCATTGTCGGTGACGAGCCACACCCGGTCCATGCGGTCCTTGTCCTTGCCCAGCCCCTCGCGCAGCTGGCGCTGCAGGTACAGGTGGTTCTCGCAGGCCGCGTCGCAGGCGCCGCCCCCGACGGTGACCAGCAGCCATTGCCCGCGCAGCGTGTCCAGGGTCGTGCCCTGGCCCTTGAGCGAGATGGCCGCCACAGGCGGTACCGGGCGCTGCGGCTCGATCAGTTCGCCGAAGTTGCGTCGGCCCTCGGGTCGCACGACGTAGTAGGTGAAGTAGGAAGCGATGACCGGCGCGGCGCACACCAGCATCACGGCCAGCATCTTCCAGCGGCCGGACACGGTGCGGCGCGCGTCGTCCTGTGCCGCGCCCTCGGGGCTGGGCAGGGAGTGCACCGTGAGATCCAGCGGGTGGTCAGGTCGAGGAGGCCTGGCGTCGGCGGGGGGCGATGAATTGGAACCAGACATAAAGGATGAAGATCACGCCGCACAGTGCCCACCACTGGAAGGCATAGCCGTAGTTCTTGTCGGCGCTGCTGGCGGGAACCGGCCAGTCGCGAGACAAGCCCTCGGAGGCCGCCCCGGTTTGCTGCACCGAGCCTTCCACCAGCGGCAGGCCGGTTTCGGCACGAAACGCGGACAGGTCGAGATTTTGCCGGATGGCTCCGGTGACCGCCCCGTCGAAGTCGTATAGCTTGGACGGCGCCGGGGCGATACGGCCCGTCACGGTGACCTCGCCCGCGGGCGTGTCGACGGTGGGCAGTTGCTGGCGGTCGGTGAAGCTGCGGGCCGCCCAGCCCCGTTGGACCAGGACCACCGCCTCGCCCTCCCCCGCCGGGCCGGGTGACAGGCGCAGGGGCGTGAGCACATAGAAGCCCACGCGCCCGTTCATCTGGCGGTTGTCCAGAAACACCGTGTGCGTCGGCAGCCACTGCCCGCGCAGGACCACGGCGCGGTGCATCAGGTCGGGTGAACGCGGCGCGACCCGCAGAACTTCCTGGGTCAGGGGCGGCAGGGCCTGGCGGGCCTGGACGGCCGCCTGCAGCGCCAGCTTCTCCTGGGCCCGGCTCCATTGCCACACGCCCAGGGAAAACGTGGCCGCCATGCCAGCCAGGGCCAGCAGGATCAGGCCCCAACCGCGCAAAGACCTTGCAAGGCCGATCACGGGATAATCCCTTCCATGAAAGCGCTCCTGATCTCGCTGGCCTTTGCGGCCATCCTCGGCAGCCTCGGGGCGGCCCTGTACTTCATGATGCGGGGCCAGGGGTCGCAGGAGGACGAGACCAAGAAGTCGGCCCGCATGGCGCGTGCGCTCGCATTTCGCGTCGGGTTCTCGATCCTGTTGTTCGTCTGCATCCTGGTGGCCTGGAAACTGGGTTACCTGCGCCCGACCGGCATTCCCGCTGGCGCCTGATCATCTGCCTTCCTCCAAAGCACAAGGGCCGCTTTCGCGGCCCTTGCGTCGTGGCGCGTGTCGTGGCGATTACAGCCAGTAGACCAGCACGTACAGGCCGAGCCAGACCACGTCCACGAAGTGCCAGTACCAGGCCGCGCCTTCGAAGCCGAAGTGGCGCTGGGCGGTGAAGTGGCCCTTTTGCAGGCGCAGGGTGATGAACAGCAGCATCAGCATGCCCACGAACACGTGGAAACCGTGGAAGCCGGTCAACATGAAGAAGGTGGACCCGTAGGCACCCGAGGAGAGCTTGAGGTTCAGGTCGCGGTAGGCGTGGACGTACTCGTAACCCTGAACGAACAGGAATACCAGCCCCAGGATAACGGTGGCCCACATCCAGGTGATGGTCTTGGCACGGTGGCCAGCCTGCAGCGCGTGGTGCGCGATGGTCAGCGTGACGCCCGAGGTGAGCAGCAGCGCGGTGTTGATCGTGGGCAGCCAGAACGGGGTCATGGCCTGGAAGGGCTCGACGATGCCCGCCGGCGAGGCGGTCACACCGGGCGCAGCGCTGGGCCACAGGGCCTTGAACTCAGGCCAGAGCAGGGAGTTCTCGAGGCCGGCCAGCGCGGGCACGGAATGCGCGCGCATCCACCACAGGGCGGAGAAGAAGGCGCCGAAGAACATCACCTCCGAGAAGATGAACCAGCTCATGCTCCAGCGGAAGGACAGGTCGACCTTGTGGCCGTACAGGCCGCCTTCGCTTTCCTTGATTGCATCGCGGAACCACTGGAACAGGACCACGGCCACCCAGGCCAGGCCGAAGTACAGGGACCACTCGCCCCATTCGACGCTGTTGATCCACTGGCCGGCGCCCAGGATGACGAAGAACAGGCCGATGGCCATCATGGCCGGGTGACGCGACGGCTGGGGCACGTAGTAGTACGGCGTGGTGCCGGGGGCGCTGGTACTCATCTCTACTCCTGGTTCCGAAAACTCTTTTGAAAACTGGAAAACAAAACCTTCAGGGCACGATCCAGTGCACCAGGGCGATCAGCCCGCCCACGAACAGCGCCACGCCCACCAGGGCGACGACGATGATGTGGAACGGACTGACGCTGCCCAGATCCTGCTGGTATTCGCTGTTCTTGCGGATGCCGAGGAAGGACCAGCCCACCATCTTGATGGAGCGCAGGAAGGA
>JBEGVR010000213.1:0-2690 GCA_041178265.1 Pseudomonadota bacterium
GCGGCCGGGCGTCAAGTGGCATGACGGTGCGCCGTTCACCAGCGCCGACGTCAAATTCAGTATCGAGAAGATCGTTCGGCCGCTGCATTCGCGCGGCAAGGTCTACTTTGGCAACGTCGCCCTGATCGAGACACCCGATCCGCTCACCGTGGTGTTCAAGCTCACCGAGCCGGTGCCCTTCTTCCTCAAGTCATTCCAGCCGGGCGAAACGCCCATGATGCCCAAGCACATCCTGGAAAAGCTCAACGTCGATGATGCGCGCGCGGTGCGCAGCTCCGAGTTCATGCAAAAGCCGGTGGGCACCGGCCCGTTCCGTCTCAAGGAATGGCGCAAGGGTTCCCACATCACCCTCGAGCGGTTCCCCGATTACTGGAAGAAGGGCCGCCCCTACCTCGACCAGGTCGTGCTCAAGGTGATCCCCGATGGCGCCGCGCGCTCGATCGCCCTGGAAAACGGCGAAGTGGATCTCGCGCCCATGAGCGCGGTGCCCCAGGCGGACATCCAGCGCCTGTCCAGCCTCAAGCACCTGGAGCTTTCCGACAAGGGTGCCGAGGGGCTGGGCCCCATGCTCTGGCTGGAGGTGAACATGCGCGACAAGCCGCTGTCGGACAAGCGCGTGCGGCAGGCAATGAGCATGGCGCTCGATCGCAAGAAGATCGTGGACATCATCTGGTTCGGCCAGGGCAAGCCGGCCTCGGGCCCGCTGGTCTCAGCCCACCCGCTTTACAACAAGGCGCTCAAGCCCTTCCCCTACGACCTGCGCGCCGCCAACAAGCTGCTCGATGACGCTGGCTACAAGCGCGGCGCCAACAACGTCCGCTTCAAGATCCAGCAGAACTTCCTGCCCTATGGCGAGAGCTGGGTCCGGCTGGCCGAATACATCAAGCAGGAACTGGGCAAGGTCGGCATCGAGGTCGAGACGCAGAGTCTGGACCTGGGCGGCTGGCTCAAGAAGATCTACACCGACTGGGACTACGGATTCACCAGCAACTTCACGCACAACTATTCCGACCCGTCCATCGGCACCCAGCGCTCTTTCGTGTCGAGCACGATTGCCAAGGGCGCCACGTTCACCAACTCGATGAACTACCGCAACAAGCGGATCGATGACCTGTACGCCAGCGCGCTCACCGAGGTGGACGCCAACAAGCGCCGCAAGATGTTCGACGAGATCCAGGTGACCCTGCAGGACGAGCTCCCGGTGATCTTCCTGGTGGAAATCGCCTACTCCCACATCTGGAACCGCCGCGTCAACGGTGCAATCTCCAACGGCATCTCCATGTATTCCAGCTGGGACGGGATCTGGAAAGAGTGAGGCAAGGCAGGAGGCGATAGATGTCGGCGATGTACCTGCTGCGACGCCTGGCGCTGCTGCTGCCAGTGGTGCTGTGCATCGCCGGGCTGAATTTCACGCTGCTGCAGATGGCGCCGGGCGATGCCGCCGAGATCATCGCGGGCCAGTCGGGGCATGGATCGCAGGAGTTCGTGGCCGAACTGCGCAAGGAATTCGGCCTGGACCGCCCGCTCTACCAGCAGTTCTTCATCTTCGCCTGGAAGCTGTTCTCCCTGGACCTGGGCTACTCGTTCGTGCAGTCCACGCCGGTAGCCACCCTTATCGCGGACCGCCTGCCAGCGACGCTGCTGCTGATGGTGTCGGCCATTTCGATGGCGATTGCCGGCGGGGTCGTCCTGGGTATCGCCGCCGCGCGCCGCCGCGGCAAGCTGGCGGACATGCTGATCTCGGTGGGTGCGCTGGTGGCCTATGCGGTGCCCACCTTCTGGCTCGGGCTGATGCTGATCGTGCTGTTCTCCATCCACCTGAACCTGCTGCCCTCCGGCGGCATGTTCGATGTCACCGCAGGCAAGACGGGCCTGGCCGCCGCACTCGATGTGGCCCGGCACCTGGTGCTGCCCTCAGTGACGCTGGCCCTCTTCTACCTGGCTGTCTACACGCGCGTCATGCGCTCGTCGATGCTGGAGGTCTACAGCCTCGAGTACATCATCACGGCCCGCGCCAAGGGCCTGAGCGAGCGCACCATCGCCTGGCGTCATGCCGCCCGCAATGCGGCCCTGCCGGTGCTGACGCTGGCGGGCGTTCAGTTCGGCCACCTCCTGGGTGGCTCCATCCTGATCGAGACCGTGTTCGGCTGGCCGGGCCTGGGCCGCCTGGTGTTCGACGCCCTCGCGCAACGCGATCTGAACACGCTGCTGGGAATCCTGTTCGTCTCATCGGTCGTCGTCGTCCTGATCAACATCCTGGTCGACATCCTTTACAGCTGGCTCGACCCACGGATCCAGAGCCGATGAACCCCAACTCGTTCCTCGGACGCTTTTTCCGCAATCGTCTGGCCGTGGCCGCCGCCCTGGTGCTGCTGGTCGTCGGCCTGATGGCGGTCCTGGGCCCCTGGCTCTATCAGGTGGATCCCTTCGACATGGTGGGGCGCCCGTTCCAGAAACCCTTTGGCGATCCGTTCCTGGGTACCGACGTTTCCGGCCGCGACATCCTGGCCGGCCTGCTGCATGGCGCCTCCGTGTCGCTGGCGGTGGGCCTGATCTCGACCCTGATGGCCACGGTCACCGGCGTGCTGGTGGGTGCATTGGCCGGCTACTTCGGCGGCTGGATCGACGAGGTGCTGATGCGCCTGACCGACTTCTTCCTCACCATTCCGTCGTTCGTGCTGGCGGTGGTG
>JBEGVR010000214.1:0-3349 GCA_041178265.1 Pseudomonadota bacterium
CAGTCCAGCTTGGGGGGCCAGGGCTGGCGCGAAGGCCGCACTGAGCGCGTGGCCAGCGGCTTCTACACCTCGCAGGCCTGGGAGTGGAGCAGGGCATGATGAAAAGCTGGCGCCTGCCAAGCGCGCTTGCGGGCGTGTTCAGCCGCTACGTCCCGTTCGCGGACGCGGCCTCGCCCGACCTGCCGCTGGCGCGCCTCTTGCGCCTGTCCCTGTTCCAGGTGGCGGTGGGCCTGACTACCGCCCTGCTCGTGGGCACACTCAATCGCGTGATGATCGTGGAGCTGGGTGTGCCCGCCTGGTGGGTGGCGCTGTCCGTCGCCCTGCCCCTCGTGTTCGCGCCGATGCGCGCCTTCATCGGCTACCGCAGCGACACGCACCCCTCGGTGCTGGGCCTGCGTCGCCTGCCTTACCTGTGGATCGGAACCCTGCTGATGTTCGGTGGGCTGGCGATCATGCCCTTCGCCTTGCTGCTGCTGTCCGAGGCCGACACCACGCCCGCGATGTGGCTGGGCCGCACCGGCGCGGCGCTGGCCTTCATCGTGGTGGGCGCGGGCCTGCAGATCTCGCAGACCGCCGGCATTGCACTGGCCAATGACGTCTCCCCCGAAGACAAGCGCCCGCGCGTGGTCGCCCTCCTGTACGCCATGCTGCTGGTCGGCCTGATCGCCGGCAGCGCGATGCTGGGCGGCCTGCTGTCCAAGTTCAGCCCGGTGCGCCTGATCCAGGTGGTGCAAGGCGCCGCGGTGCTCGTGGTGATGTTGAATCTGGCCTCGCTGTGGAAGCAGGAGGCCCGGGGCGCCCGACGCGGCGCGCGCGATCCCGACGGCTTTCGCCGCAATTGGCAACGCCTGATGGCGCTGCCCAAGATGCGCCGCTTCCTGTGGACGGTGGGCCTGGGCACCGCCGCCTTCAGCATGCAGGACATCATCCTCGAGCCTTTCGGCGGTGAGGTGCTGGGCCTGGACGTGGGACTGACCAGCGCGCTCACCGCGCTGTCGGCCGGCGGCGCGCTGCTGGCCTTCCTGCTGGCGGCCCGCCTGCTCGGACGCGGTGTCGACGCAGTGCGCCTGGCAGCTGCCGGCGCGCTGCTCGGGTTGCCGGCGTTTGCCTGCGTGATCTTCTCGGCGCCCCTTGAAGCGCCAAACCTGTTTCGTTTTGGCGCTGGGCTGATCGGATTTTCAGGCGGGCTGTTCTCGGTGGGCATGCTTCTGACCGCCATGGAGATGCCGGAGAAGGAATTGACCGGCATGGTGCTGGGCGCCTGGGGCGCGGTGCAGGCCACCGCGGCTGGCGTGGCCATGGCCCTGGGCGGCGTGGTGCGCGACGTGGCCGACCATCTGGCGATGCAAGGCTGGCTCGGTGAAACCCTGGTGTCCAAGGCCACGGGCTACAGCGTCGTCTTTCACCTCGAGATCTACCTCTTGTTCGTCGTGCTGGTGGCCCTGGGGCCGCTCGCGCGCCGACGTTCGACCCTCCCCGTGCCGCACGCGCCGCAGCCTTTCGGGCTGGCGCAGCTGCCAGGATGATTTTTCACATCGCCTCAATCTAGGAGAACCCCATGGGAACAGGCGCCATCACCCAGTATGTCGACGTTGCGCAGCTTGTGCTGTACGCGTTCTGGGCCTTCTTCGCAGGCCTCATCTACTACCTCGCGCGTGAAAACCACCGCGAGGGCTACCCCATGGATCCGGGCCGCGAAAACGGCCCGAAGATCACCGGCTGGCCCGTGCCCGAGGCCAAGACCTTCAAGCTCGAAGACGGCCGCGAGTTCAGCGCGCCCGACGTCAACCGCCCCGACGGCAGCTACAGCGCCCAGCCCGCGCACCGCTTCAACGGCGCGCCGCTGGAGCCGGTGGGCGACCCGCTGCTGGCCGGTGTGGGCCCTGGCGCCTGGGCCGCGCGTGCCGACATACCGGACATGCATGAAGGCCACGCCAAGATCGTGCCCTTGCGCGTAGCTGCGGACCATGGCGTGTCGCCGCGCGACACCGACCCGCGCGGCCTGCCGGTGCACGGCGCCGACGGCGAAGTGGCCGGCACCGTCACCGACCTGTGGATCGACCAGTGCGAAATGATGTTCCGCTACCTCGAGGTGCAGGTTCCCGCCGGCCACCGTGTGCTGCTGCCGATCGCCTTCGCCCGCATCCGCAAGGACGAAGTGGCGGTGCAGGCCCTGCTGGGCGCGCAGTTCGGCAACGTGCCACGCACCCGCAGCGACGCACAGATCACGCTGCTGGAAGAAGAGAAGATCAGCGCCTACTACGGCGCCGGCACGCTGTACGCCACGCCGGCCCGCCAGGAGCCGCTGGCATGAGCGAGTACGCAGGCACGGGCGATCGCCAAGACGATCGTCGCATCGCCCGGCACCACGAGCACGAGTTCGAGGCCGCGCCGGGCCTGCCCGAGGCGCTGCCTACGGGCGAACGCATCCTGTGGCAAGGCGGCCCGAGCTGGGGCGCCTTGTGCCTGCATGTCTTTCACCTGCGCAAGCTGGCCGTGTACTTCGCCGCCATGATGACGCTGCAGGCGCTGTACCTGCTCGGTGGCCCGCTGGCCGCCATCGGTCCTTCGCTGGCTTTCAGCACCGTGGCCGCAGGAGCCGCTCTGGGCCTGCTGGCGCTGACCGCCTGGCTCGTCTCGCGCACGACCCTCTACACCCTGACCTCGCGCCGGGTGGTGATGCGTATCGGCATCGTGCTCACGATCACCCTGAACCTGCCGCTGCGCCAGCTGCGCGGCGCCGACCTGCTGGTGCACGCCGACGGGCATGGCGATGTGTCGCTGGCCCTGGCGGGTGACAAGCGCATCGGATGGTTCCACCTGTGGCCCCATGGCCGCCCCTGGGCGCTGCGCGATCCGCAGCCAGCCCTGCGGTGCATCGCCGACGCACAGGCCGTGGGCCAGCGCCTGCTGAACGCCTGGCAGGCCGCCAACCCTGGCGTCGCCACACGCGTGTCACCTGCCGCGGCGGCGTCCAGCGACCCACGCGCGACCGCCGCCAACAACCCGATCGCCGCGACATGATGCGCCCCCACGTCAGCCCACTGCGTGTGGCTTCCTGCCCCCCGAGGGGGCCTTCGCGCCTTGGGGCGGCCCGGCGGCGCTCATGAACGCACAGACCGCCGCCGCCCCCCGCCCCGGCCTGCCCTGGCCCGTGTGGGGCATGCTGGCCCTGGCGCTCTTGACGCTGGTGGTGGTGGGCTGGCAGCGCCTGGCGCAAGGCCCGTACGCCGAGGCGGCGGATGTCACCTGGCAGCGCGCCCTGCATTTCGAGGACCGCCCCAACGGCGATGTCGCCGTGCTGGACGCCCAGGACCGCCGCGAGGTGGCGCGCTTTCAGGGCGAGCAG
>JBEGVR010000215.1:0-33873 GCA_041178265.1 Pseudomonadota bacterium
GCGGTGTCTACCGCGACCTGCCGGACTCCATGCCCCAGTACAAGGCCAACAAGATCCGCAACGAGCGCGCCATCCGCCTGCTCAATGAAAACCGCCAGGGCACGCTGCTCGATTTCATCGACGACTTCACCCGGCGCTTCCCGGCCAACGTCGACGAGTACGAGACCCTCCTCACCGACAACCGCATCTGGAAGCAGCGGACCGTGGGCATCGGCGTCGTCACGCCCGAGCGGGCCCTGAACCTGGGCTTTACTGGCCCGATGCTGCGCGGCTCGGGCATCGCCTGGGATCTGCGTAAGAAGCAGCCCTACGACGTCTATAGCCGCATGGATTTCGACATTCCGTTGGGCAAGACGGGCGACAGCTACGACCGCTACCTGGTGCGCGTGCAGGAGATGCGCGAGTCCAACAAGATCATTCAGCAGTGCGTGGCCTGGCTGCGCGCCAACCCGGGCCCCGTCATCACCGACAACCACAAGGTGGCCCCGCCAGACCGTGAATCCATGAAGTCCAACATGGAAGAACTGATCCACCACTTCAAGCTCTTTACCGAGGGCTTTCGCGTTCCCGAGGGCGAGGCCTATGCGGCGGTGGAACACCCCAAGGGCGAGTTCGGCATCTACATCCTGAGCGACGGCGCCAACAAGCCCTATCGCCTGAAGATCCGCGCTCCGGGCTTCGCCCACCTCGCCGCGATGGACGAGATGTCCCGCGGCCACATGATTGCCGATGCGGTTGCCGTGATCGGCACCATGGACATCGTATTTGGCGAAATTGACCGGTGAAGAACATGGCTGAAATTTCCCAAGCAACTCGCGCGCGGTTCGACCGCGAAGTGGCGAAGTACCCCGCCGACCAGAAGCAGTCGGCCGTGATGGCGTGCCTGGCCATCGTGCAGCAGGAGCAGGGGCATGTGAGCCCCGAGAGCGAGCGGCAGGTCGCCGACCACCTGGGCATGCCCGCCATCGCGGTGCACGAGGTCACGACCTTCTACAACATGTACAACCAGCGCCCGGTCGGCCGCTACAAGCTGAACGTCTGCACCAACCTGCCGTGCCAGCTGCGTGGCGGCCAGCATGCGCTGCACCACCTGGAGCATCGCCTGGGCGTCGCGATGGGCGGCACCACAGCCGACGGCCAGTTCACCCTGCAGCAGTCCGAGTGCCTGGGCGCGTGCGCCGACGCGCCGGTGATGCTGGTGAACGACCGCACGATGTGCAGCTTCATGTCCAACGACAAGCTCGACCAGCTGGTGCAGGGCCTGAAGAACGCGGAGCATTCCTGATGAACGCCAGCCAAGTCCTTGCGCAGTTCCAGGCCACGGGCGTGCAGTCCTGTTTCCACGGCCGTCACATCAACCCCCAGATCTACGCCGGCCTCGATGGCACCAACTGGCGCCTGAAGGATTACGAAGCGCGCGGCGGCTATGCCGCCTTACGCAAGATTTTGGGCAAGACCCCCGGCCAGGGTGGCGCCGAGCCGATGACGCAGGACCAGGTGATTGCCACCGTCAAGGAATCGGCCCTGCGGGGTCGTGGCGGCGCGGGCTTTCCCACGGGCCTCAAATGGAGCTTCATGCCCCGCCAGTTCCCCGGCCAGAAGTACCTGGTGTGCAACTCCGACGAGGGCGAGCCGGGCACCTGCAAGGACCGCGACATCCTGCAGTTCAACCCGCACATCGTCATCGAAGGGATGATCATCGCGGGCTTCGCGATGGGCATCACCGTGGGCTACAACTACATCCACGGCGAGATCTTCCAGACCTACGAGCGCTTCGAGGAAGCATTGGAGGAGGCCCGCGCCGCCGGCCTGCTCGGGAACAATATCCTCGGCTCGAACTTCTCCTTCCAGCTGCACGCCTACCATGGCTTTGGCGCCTACATCTGCGGCGAAGAGACCGCGCTGCTCGAGTCGCTGGAGGGCAAGAAAGGCCAGCCCCGCTTCAAGCCGCCGTTCCCGGCGAGCTTTGGCCTGTATGGCAAGCCCACCACCATCAACAACACCGAAACCTTCGCGGCGGTGCCCTGGATCATCCGCAACGGCGGCCAGGCCTACCTCGAATGCGGCAAGCCCAATAACGGCGGCACCAAGATCTTCTCGGTCTCGGGTGATGTCGAGCATCCGGGCAACTACGAGGTGCCCCTGGGCACGCCCTTTTCCAAGCTGCTCGAGCTGGCCGGCGGCGTGCGCGGTGGCCGCAAGCTCAAGGCCGTCATCCCCGGCGGATCGTCCGCCCCGGTGCTGCCCGCGTCCATCATGATGGACTGCACGATGGACTACGACTCGATTGCCAAGGCCGGCTCCATGCTCGGCTCGGGCGCGGTCATCGTCATGGACGACACCCGCGACATGCCCGAATCGCTGCGGCGCCTGTCCTACTTCTACATGCACGAATCGTGCGGCCAGTGCACCCCCTGCCGCGAGGGCACGGGCTGGCTCTGGCGCGTGGTGGACCGAATCTGCAACGGACACGGCAAGAGCGCCGACATGGACCTGCTCAATTCCGTGGCCGACAACATCCAGGGCCGCACCATCTGCGCCCTCGGCGACGCGGCGGCCATGCCGGTGCGCGCCATGATCAAGCACTTCCGGCATGAGTTCGAGGCCAAGATCGCCGCCGAACCAGCGAAAGCACACCATGGTTGAAATCGAACTCGACGGAAAAAAGGTGGAAGTGGCCGAAGGCAGCATGGTCATGCATGCTGCAGAAAAAGCCGGCACCTATATCCCGCACTTTTGCTATCACAAGAAGCTGTCCATCGCGGCCAACTGCCGCATGTGCCTGGTCGACGTGGAAAAGGCGCCCAAGCCCATGCCGGCCTGCGCCACGCCCGTGACCAACGGCATGATCGTGCGCACCCACTCGGACAAGGCGGTGAAGGCGCAGCAGTCGGTGATGGAATTCCTTTTGATCAACCACCCGCTCGATTGCCCCATCTGCGATCAGGGCGGCGAATGCCAGCTGCAGGACCTGGCCGTGGGCTATGGCGGCTCGGCCTCGCGCTACGAGGAAGAAAAGCGCGTCGTGCTGCACAAGGACGTGGGCCCGCTGATTTCCATGGAGGAAATGAGCCGCTGCATCCACTGCACCCGCTGCGTGCGCTTCGGCCAGGAAGTGGCGGGCGTGATGGAGCTGGGCATGATCCACCGCGGCGAGCACTCCGAGATCACCACCGTGCTGGGCGACACCGTCGACTCGGAAGTCTCCGGCAACATGATCGACCTGTGCCCGGTTGGCGCCCTCACCAGCAAGCCTTTCCGCTACAGCGCCCGCAACTGGGAGCTCTCGCGCCGCAAGTCGGTCAGCCCCCACGATTCCACCGGCGCGAACCTGGTGGTGCAGGTGAAGAACAACAAGGTCCTGCGCGTGCTGCCCCTGGAGAACGAGGCGGTCAACGAGTGCTGGCTGGCCGACCGCGACCGCTTCTCCTACGAAGCGCTGGATGGCCCCGACCGCCTGACCGCGCCCATGATCAAGCAGGCAGGCCAGTGGGCCACCGTCGACTGGCAGACCGCACTGGAGTACGTGGCCCAGGGCCTGCGTGGTGTGAAGGCCGACCACGGCGCGCACAGCATCGGCGCACTGGTCAGTCCGCACAGCTGCGTGGAGGAGCTTTACCTGGCTGGCGCCCTGGTGCGCGCCCTGGGCAGCCGGAACATCGACTACCGCCTGCGCCACGCCGAGTTCCCCGCCGCCGAGGGCGTGCGCTGGCTTGGCACCTCCATCGCCTCGCTGTCCGAGCTGCAGCGGGCGCTGGTGGTCGGCTCCAACCTGCGCAAGGACCATCCGCTGTTCGCGCTGCGCGTGCGCGCCGCGACCCGCAAGGGCGCGCAGGTCAGCGTGATCCACGACGCCGCCGATGACTGGGCCATGACCCTCGCGGCCCGGGCCGTCGTGCCCGCTGCCGACTGGGCACAGGCCCTGGCCTGCGTGGCCCTGGCCGTGGCCGCCGAGAAGGGCGTCTCCGTACCGGCCGCCATCCGCCCCGACGCATTGCAGGCCCTGCAGAAGTCCCACGCCGAGCACTGGACCGCCATCGCCAGGTCCCTGCTTTCGGGCGAGCGCAAGGCCATCCTCCTGGGCAACGCCGCGGCCCAACATGCCAAGGCGTCCTCGCTGCTGGCGATTGCCAACTGGCTGGGCGAGCACACCGGCGCCAGCGTGGGCTACCTCACCGAGGCCGCCAACACTGTCGGCGCACAGCTTGCGGGCGCGCTGCCCGGCGCGGGCGGTCTGAACGCCGGCCAGATGCTGGCCGGAGGCCTGAAGGCCCTGGTGCTGCTCAATACCGAACCCGCCTTTGACGCCGCGCGTCCCGCCGCGCCGATCGGGCAGGGCGGCATGGTCGTCACGCTCAGCCCCTTCAGGTGCAACACCGACATCAGCGACGTGCTGCTGCCGATCGCGCCCTTCACCGAAACCCCGGGCACCTTCGTCAACGCCGAGGGCCGGGTGCAGGGCTTTCATGCCGTGGTCAAGCCCCTGGGCGAGGCCCGTCCCGCCTGGAAGGTGCTGCGTGTCCTGGGCAATATGCTGGGCCTGCCGGGCTTCGAGTTCGAGTCCTCGCAGGATGTCCTGGCCGCCGCACGCGGTGCACAGGACGCAGGCCGGGATTTCGTGCAGGGCGGCGTGCTGTCCAACGCCACGTCGGCCGTGATCGACCTGGTGCCCGCCGACGGCCGCCCGGCCAGCGCCGCGATCTACCAGCTCGATGGCCTCGTGCGCCGCGCGCCGTCGCTGCAACTGACCGCCGATGCCCGTTCGGGCCAGGGCGCCAGCGCCGTCGCTGCGCCTGCCCAGGGGGTGACCGCATGATCGACACGATTTACGGATTCGGTTACGGCCTGCTGGCCGCGCCCTGGTGGTCCAGCGTGGGCTGGCCGGTGGTCTGGACCCTGATCAAGATCGTGGCCGTGGTGCTGCCCCTCATGGGTGCGGTCGCCTACCTCACGCTCTGGGAACGCAAGGCCATCGGCTTCACCCAGGTGCGCATCGGCCCCAACCGCGTCGGTCCCCTGGGCCTGCTGCAGCCGATCGCCGACGCCCTGAAGCTCCTGACCAAGGAGATCATCCGGCCGACGGCGGCCAACAAGGGCCTGTTCTTCCTGGGTCCGATCATGACCATCATGCCGGCGCTGGTCGCCTGGGCGGTCATCCCCTTTGGCCCCGACGTGGCGCTGGCCAATATCAATGCCGGCCTGCTGTTCATCATGGCCATCACCTCGCTGGAGGTGTATGGCGTGATCATCGCGGGCTGGGCCTCCAACTCCAAGTACGCGCTTCTGGGCGCGCTGCGCGCCTCGGCACAGATGGTGAGCTACGAGATCGCCATGGGCTTTTGCCTGGTGGTGGTGCTGATGGTGGCGGGCAGCCTGAACATGACCGACGTGGTCATGGGCCAGGCCAGCGGCTACTTCGCGCACATGGGCCTGAACTTCCTGTCCTGGAACTGGCTGCCCCTGCTGCCGATCTTCCTCGTGTATTTCATCGCCGGCCTGGCGGAAACCAACCGCCATCCCTTCGACGTGGTCGAAGGCGAATCCGAGATCGTCGCCGGTCACATGATCGAGTACTCGGGCATGAGCTTCGCCATGTTCTTCCTGGCCGAATACGCCAACATGTGGCTGGTCTCCGTCCTGGCCGTGATCCTGTTCCTGGGGGGCTGGCTGCCGCCGATCGATGCGCCCCTGCTGATGGCGATCCCCGGCTGGGTCTGGCTGGGCCTCAAGACCTTTCTGGTCGTCACCGTGTTCCTCTGGGTTCGATCCACCTTCCCCCGCTACCGCTACGACCAGATCATGCGTCTGGGCTGGAAGATCTTCATCCCCGTCACGCTGGTCTGGCTGGTGGTGGTGGGCCTGTGGATGCAGACACCCTTCAACATCTGGAAATGACGAGTCAAGTGATGTCCACGCAAACCCTGTCCAAGCCGTCCGCCTTCTCGCTCAAGGATTTTCTCTCCAGCTTCATGCTGGTGGAGTTGTTCAAGGGCATGCGCATCACGGGCAAGTACTTCCTCTCGCGCGCCATCACCATCCAGTTCCCCGAGGAAAAGACGCCCTTGTCGCCACGTTTCCGGGGCCTGCATGCGCTGCGCCGCTATGAAAACGGCGAAGAGCGTTGCATCGCCTGCAAGCTTTGTGAGGCCGTGTGCCCGGCGCTGGCCATCACCATCGAGTCCGACCAGCGCGCCGACGGCACCCGCCGCACCACGCGCTACGACATCGACCTGACCAAGTGCATCTTCTGCGGCTTCTGCGAGGAAAGCTGTCCTGTCGACTCCATCGTCGAAACCCACATCCTCGAGTACCACGGCGAAAAGCGCGGCGACCTGTACTTCACGAAAGAGATGCTGCTGGCCGTGGGCGACCGCTACGAGCCCGAGATCGCGGCGGCCCGGGCGGCCGATGCGCGCTATCGCTGACGCGCCAACCCGAAGCACCACACCATGGACATCGTCACCGGCTTCTTCTACCTCTTCTCCGCGATCCTGCTGTTTGCGTCGTTTCGCGTGATCACGGCGCGCAACCCGGTCCACGCCGCGCTGTTCCTGGTGCTCGCGTTCTCGCAGGCTGCCGCCGTGTGGCTGCTGCTGCGCGCGGAGTTCCTGGCCATTTCGCTGGTGCTGGTGTATGTCGGCGCGGTGATGGTGCTGTTCCTGTTCGTGGTGATGATGCTGGACATCCACATCGACAGCCTGCGTTCGGGCTTCTGGAAGCACTTTCCCCTGGCCGGCCTGATCGGGGCGCTGATCGCCCTGGAGATGGCTGCCGTCCTGATGGGAGGCTTCCGGGTGGGTGAGGGCGCCAAGGCCGTCGCCGCGCCGCTGGCCGCCGACTACTCCAACACCAAGGAGCTGGGCAAGCTCCTGTACACGCAATACCTCTTCCCCCTTCAAATCGCCGCCCTGATCCTGCTGGTGGCCATCGTCGCCGCCATCGCGCTGACCCTGCGCACCCGCAAGGACTCGCGCCATATGGACCCGTCCGAGCAGGTGCGCGTGAAGGCCGCCGACCGCCTGCAGGTGGTCAAGCTCGAGCCCACCCGGGCCGCACCGCCAGCGCCTGCGCCTGACACCACGCCCGGAGCCTCGTCATGAGTCTGACCCTCGGCCACTTCCTGTCACTGGGCGCGATTTTGTTCGCGCTGTCGGTGGTGGGCATCTTCCTCAATCGCCGCAACCTGATCGTGCTGCTTATGGCCATCGAGCTGATGCTGCTGGCGGTGAACATGAACTTCGTCGCGTTCTCGTACTACCTGAACGACATGCACGGCCAGATCTTCGTATTCTTCATCCTCACGGTGGCGGCGGCCGAATCGGCCATCGGCCTGGCGATCCTGGTGCTGTTGTTCCGTAACAAGTCCAGCATCAACGTCGAAGAACTCAACACGCTCAAGGGCTGAGCCCGCACACGCTATGAGCCAGACCCTTTCCGCCTCGACCCTGCTTGCTGTGCCCCTCGCGCCCCTGGCGGGTGCGATCGCTGCCGGCATCCTGGGCACCCAGTTCGGTGGCAACTGGATCGGCCGCCGCCTTTCGCATTCGCTGACCATCCTGGGCGTGTTCATCGCCTTCGTGCTGTCGGCCATGACCCTCAAGAGTGTGGCCCTGGACGGCGCGCGCTTCAACGCCACGATCTACGAGTGGATGGTGATCGGCGGCCTGAAGATGGAGATCGGCTTCCTGGTCGACGGCCTGAGCGCCATGATGATGTGCGTGGTGACCTTCGTGTCGTTGATGGTCCACATCTACACCATCGGCTACATGGAGGAAGACGAGGGCTACAACCGCTTCTTCGCCTACATCTCGCTGTTCACCTTCTCGATGCTGATGCTCGTCATGAGCAACAACTTCCTGCAGCTGTTTTTCGGCTGGGAGGCGGTGGGCCTGGTGTCGTATCTGCTGATTGGCTTCTGGTACAACAAGCCGACGGCGATCTTCGCCAACATGAAGGCCTTCCTGGTCAACCGGGTCGGCGACTTCGGCTTCATCCTGGGCATCGGCCTGATCGCCGCCTACGCCGGCACCCTGAGCTACGCGGAGACCTTCGCCAAGGCGAGCGAGCTGGGCAAGCTGGGCTTTCCCGGCACCGACTGGATGCTGGTCACCGTGATCTGCATCTGCCTGTTCATCGGCGCCATGGGCAAGAGCGCGCAGTTTCCGCTGCACGTGTGGCTGCCCGACTCGATGGAAGGCCCCACCCCGATTTCCGCCCTGATCCACGCCGCCACCATGGTGACGGCCGGCATCTTCATGGTGGCCCGCATGTCGCCGCTCTTCGAGCTGAGCGACACCGCGCTATCCTTCATCATGGTGATCGGCGCGATCACCGCCCTCTTCATGGGCTTCATGGGCATCATCCAGAACGACATCAAGCGCGTGGTGGCCTATTCCACGCTGTCGCAACTGGGGTACATGACGGTGGCCCTGGGCGCGTCGGCCTATTCGGTGGCGGTGTTCCACCTCATGACGCACGCCTTCTTCAAGGCGCTCCTGTTCCTGGCGGCGGGCTCCGTGATCATGGGCATGCACCACAACCAGGACATCCGCTGGATGGGGGGTGTGCGCAAGTACATGCCGATCACCTGGATTACCTCGCTGCTCGGGTCCCTGGCCCTGATCGGCACGCCGCTGTTCTCGGGCTTCTATTCCAAGGACAGCATCATCGAAGCCGTGCACGCCACGACCCTCTGGGGCGCGGGCTTTGCCAACTTCGCGGTGCTGGCGGGCGTGTTCGTCACGGCCTTCTATTCGTTCCGCATGTATTTCCTGGTGTTCCACGGCAAGGAGCGCTTCGACCAGAACCCGGACGCCCACCACGACCGCCACGATGACCACGGGCATGACGATCACCATGAACCGCGCGAGTCCCCCTGGGTGGTGACCGCGCCGCTGCTGCTGCTGGCGATTCCGTCGGTGGTGATCGGCTACCTCACCCTGGGCCCGCTGGTGCATGGCGAATTCCTGAAGGACGCGATCGCCGTGGACGCCGCGCGCCACCCCGCGATGACCTCGCTGACGCAGGCCTTCCACGGCGCCGCGCAGATGGCGCTGCACGGCCTGCAGACCGCGCCCTTCTGGCTGGCGTTGGCGGGCGTGGTCCTGGCCTGGTACATGTACCTGGTGAATCCGGCCCTGCCGGCGGCGATCAAGGCGCGCGTGATGCCGCTGTACACGCTGCTGGAGAACAAGTACTACATGGACTGGTTCAACGAGAACATCCTGGCCCGCGGTGCCCGGGGCCTGGGCTGGGCCCTCTGGAAAGGCGGCGACGAGGCCGTCATCGACGGCACCGCCGTCAATGGCAGTGCCCGTGTGGTGGCCCTGTTCGCCTCGATCACGCGCCGGTTGCAGACCGGTTTCCTGTACCACTACGCGTTGGCCATGATCCTGGGACTGTTCGTGCTGCTCACGTGGTTCACCTCGCCGCTGTCGTACTGGCTTGGCAAGTAGGAGAAGAATAAAAATGGGTTTGTTGAGCCTTGCCATCTGGACGCCGATTCTTTTCGGCGCCGTGCTGCTGGCCCTGGGCCGTGACGATCAGGCGCGTGTCGTGCGCTGGTTTGCACTGGTGGGCGCCGTTGCGGGCCTGCTGGTCACCTTGCCCCTGTACACCGGCTTCGACGCGTCGTCCGCGGCGATGCAGTTCGTCGAAAAGGCACCCTGGATCGAGCGCTTCAACGTCAATTACCACCTGGGCCTGGACGGCATCTCGTTCTGGTTCGTGCCGCTCACCGCCTTCATCACGGTGATCGTGGTGATCTCGGCCTGGGAGGTGATCACGGAGCGCGTGAACCAGTACATGGGTGCGTTCCTGATCCTCTCGGGGCTGATGATCGGCGCGTTCTGCGCCCTGGACGGCATGCTGTTTTACGTTTTCTTCGAGGCCACGCTGATCCCGATGTATCTGATCATCGGCATCTGGGGTGGGCCCCGCAAGATCTACGCGGCGTTCAAGTTCTTCCTGTACACGCTGCTCGGATCGCTGCTGATGCTGATCGCCCTGATCTACCTATACAACAAGGCAGGCGGCAGCTTCGACATCCAGGCCTGGCACCAGTTGCCGCTGGCTGCCGCGCCGCAGACCCTGCTGTTCTTCGCCTTTTTCGCCGCCTTCGCAGTGAAGGTGCCGATGTGGCCGGTGCACACCTGGCTGCCCGACGTGCACGTGGAGGCGCCCACTGGCGGCTCCGCGGTGCTGGCGGCCATCATGCTCAAGCTCGGTGCCTACGGCTTCCTGCGCTTTTCCATGCCCATCGCCCCCGACGCCGCCCACGAGTGGGCCTGGCTGATGATCGCGCTGTCCCTGATTGCCGTGATCTACGTGGGCCTGGTGGCGATGGTGCAACAGGACATGAAGAAGCTGGTGGCCTATTCGTCGGTGGCCCACATGGGCTTTGTGACTTTGGGATTTTTCATCTTCAACGACCTGGGCGTGGCCGGTGGCCTGGTGCAGATGATCGCCCATGGCTTCGTGTCGGGCGCGATGTTCCTGTGCATCGGGGTGCTCTATGACCGCGTGCACTCGCGCGAGATCGCCAGCTACGGGGGCGTGATCAACACCATGCCCAAGTTCGCCGCCTTCGCGCTGCTTTTTGCCATGGCCAATTGCGGCCTGCCCGCCACCGCCGGTTTCGTGGGCGAGTGGATGGTGATCCTGGGCGCCACCAAGGCCAACTTCTGGCTGGGCCTGGCGGCCGCCACCGCGCTGATCTTCGGCGCTGCCTACACGCTGTGGATGTTCAAGCGCGTCTACCTCGGCCCGGTGGGCAATGACGACGTCAAGGCGCTCACCGACATCAACAGCCGCGAGTTCCTGATGCTGGCCCTGCTGGCGATCGCGGTCCTGTACATGGGCATCTATCCCAAGCCCTTCACCGACGTCATGGACGTCTCCGTCGCCGAGTTCCTCAAGCACGTGGCGGCTTCGAAGCTGAATTGATCATGCTGGACACACTAAGCCTCCTCGTCGTCGCCCCGGAGATCGTCCTGGGGTTCATGGCCTGTGCCATCCTGCTGGTGGACCTGGGCGTCACGAGCCGCCTTCGCGACCTGACCTATGTGCTGACCCTGGTTACGCTGGCCGTGGTGACCTGGCTGTGCGCCAGCGCTGCGCTGGACGGAGGCACCCAGTACGCCTTCGGCAAGATGGTGGTGAGCGACCCCATGGGCAATTGGCTCAAGGCCTTTGCTGCGGTGGCGGTGGGCGTGACGCTGGTGTACAGCCGCCCCTATGCGGCGGACCGGGACATGCTGCGCGGTGGCGAGTTCTTCACGCTGTCGCTGTTCTCGCTCCTGGGAATTTTCGTGATGGTGTCCGGCAGCAACTTCCTGGTGATCTACCTGGGGCTGGAGCTGCTCACGCTTTCCAGCTACGCCCTGGTGGCCCTGCGCCGCGACAACGAGAAAGCCACCGAGGCGGCCATGAAGTACTTCGTGCTGGGGGCGATGGCCTCGGGCTTCCTGCTGTATGGCCTGTCCATGATGTATGGCGCCACCGGCTCGCTCAATATCGACGAGGTGTTCAAGGCCATTGGCAGCGGCCGCATCAAGCACGAGGTGCTGGTGTTCGGACTGGTGTTCATCGTCGCTGGCCTGGCCTTCAAGTTGGGCGCGGTACCTTTCCATATGTGGATTCCCGACGTCTACCAGGGCGCGCCCACTGCTGTCACCCTGATGATCGGCGCCGCCCCGGAGCTGGCCGCCTTCGGCATCGTGATCCGCCTGCTGGTCGAGGGCCTGATTCCGCTGGCCATCGACTGGCAGCAGATGCTGGCCCTGCTGGCAGTGGGCTCCTTGCTGGTTGGCAACCTGGCGGCCATCGCGCAGACCAACCTCAAGCGCATGCTGGCCTATTCGACGATCGCGCAAATGGGCTTCGTGCTCCTGGGCCTGGCCGCGGGTGTGGTCAATGGCAGTACCGCCAACGCCGCGCAGGCCTACAGCGCATCGATGTTCTACATCGTGACCTATGTGCTGACCACGCTGGCCACCTTCGGCATCATCCTGCTGCTGGCGCGCGAAGGGTTCGAGAGCGAGGAGATCGCCGATCTGGCCGGCCTGAACCAGCGCAGCCCGCTGTACGCTGGCGTGATGGCCCTGTGCATGTTCTCGCTGGCCGGCGTGCCGCCGCTGGTGGGCTTCTACGCCAAGCTGTCTGTACTGCAGGCGCTGGTGGCCTCGGGCGAGGGGGCCTACATCGTCATGGCCGTTTTCGCGGTCATGGCGTCCCTGATCGGCGCGTTCTACTACCTGCGCGTGGTCAAGGTCATGTACTTCGACTCGCCGATCACCGCCTCCACCGTGTCCGCGTCGGCCGACGTGCGCGTGGTGCTGTCGATCAATGGCGCACTGGTGCTGGTCCTGGGCATCTTGCCGGGCGGCCTGATGTCCTTGTGCGCCGATGCCATCGTGCGCACGTTGGCGTCCTGATCCCGGGTCTGCGCCGCCGGCCCCCGGTCGACTGCCGCCGCCTTCATGTCGCTGACCTTCTCCGTCTGGTTCGTCATTGCGCTGGCGCTGCTGGCGGCCAACCTGCCGTTCTTCAGCCAGCGCCTGTTTGGCCTGGTGGCATTGCGCGGGACCAAGTCACTGGCGGTGCGCCTTTTGGAACTGGTGGTGATGTATTTCCTGGCTGGCGGTGTCGGCCTGTTGCTGGAGCACCGGGCTGGGCAGATTTCGCCACAGGGCTGGGAGTTCTATGCGATCACCGCGTCGCTGTTCGTGACGCTGGCGTTTCCCGGCTTCGTCTGGCGCTACCTCGTCAATCGTGAGTCATGAGTGCTGACGGCCTGACGGGCAGCGATGCGGACGGGCACCTGATGGAGCACGTGGTGCGCCGCGAAAAGCTCCTGGAAGGCCGTTTCCTGCAGGTGGTGCGTGACACGGTGCGCCTGCCTGATGGCGGCGAGTCGTACCGCGAATACATCCTGCATCCGGGGGCGGTGACCATCGTGCCACTGCTGGACGACGGGCGGGTGGTCCTTGAGCGCCAGTACCGCCACCCCGTGGAGCGGGTGATGATCGAGTTTCCGGCGGGCAAGATCAATGCGGGCGAAGATCCACTGGTATGTGCCCGGCGCGAACTGCTCGAAGAAACCGGCTATACCGCCCGCGAATGGGCCCATGCCGGCATCCTGCATCCGTGCATCGGCTATGCCGACGAGTCCATCGGCATCTGGTTTGCACGGGGCCTGAGCCAGGGCTCGCGCCAGCTGGACGAGGGCGAATTCCTGGATGTCATCACCGCCACCCCGGCACAACTCCTGGACTGGTGCCGTCAGGGCCAGGTGACCGACGGCAAGACCCTGACCTGCGCGCTGTGGCTGCAGAACGTCCTGTCTGGCGACTGGGTTTTGGACTGGCAGGCACAATCTGGTTCACGATGCGCCCCCACGTCGGCTCACGCCGTGTAGCTTCCTGCCCCCCGAGGGGGCCTTCGCGCCTTGGGGCGGCCCGGCGGCGCTCATGAAGGTGCTGGACCTGCATTGCGCCCACGGCCATGTGTTCGAGGGCTGGTTCGCCTCGGAGGATGACTTCCAGGGGCAGCTGGGGCGCGACCTGGTCGAATGCCCCCTGTGCGGCGACACGGCCATCACCAAGCGTCTGAGCGCGCCGCGCCTGAACCTGGGGGCCCTTGAGGCTGGACGACCTGCGCCAGTGGTGGAATCACCGCGCCAGGATGTCATGGTGGCGCCGGATGTAGCGCTGCAGGCGGCCTGGATGAAGGCCGTGGCGCAGGTGATGGCCCAGACCGAGGACGTGGGCGAGCGCTTCGCAGAGGAAGCCCGTCGGATTCACTACGGTGAAAGCGATGAACGCGGGATCCGGGGGCAGGCTAGCCGGGAGGAGACGCGCGCCCTGCTGGAAGAAGGCATCGCGGTGCTGCCACTGCCGGTGCCGCCTGCGTTCAAGGGGCCGCTTCAGTAACGGCGTGGCCGTCTTGGCTTGAGATGCGCTTGTCACGCAGGGCGTGGGCACTTTGACTTGCAACGCGCCGGGCATGCGGGGCGGGCCCGGGGGCTTCAAGTGTGGGGGCCCTTCGGGCTACCCTGCGGTGCTCGGTCGCTGGGGGCACGCGCGACAACTCGCCCTGCGGGCTCAGACACGTCGCGCTTTCCACCCCCATCGACCTGCGCTCCTCGGCCCCACACAGGCGCCCCCAGACCCACCCCGCACACCCGGCGCTTGCCTCCGGCGCGAAACCTCACGCGCGCTTCTTGTCGGTCACGCGAGGCGCCCCCGCACGCCTGAACCTCTCATGCGCCCATTACTTCGGTCATTGGAGAACGCATTGGCCTGAAACGTGGGAGTGAGGTGAGCGCTGGGTGGGCGGCATGGGTTCGGGGGCGCCTATGCGGGGCTGAGGACCGCAAGGCAGTCGCGAAGCGACCCCCGCATCGAAGCCCCCGGGCCCGTGCCGCCCGCCCAGTGCGTTGCAGGCCAACGAAGAGGGTTCCGCCCGCCCGACGCGTTACAGGCCAAAGAAAAGCGCAACCAAGAAACTTCAGGCCATGAATTGCAAATTGGCTAGTCTCGCGTAAAGCCCACCCTGTGCCAGCAGTGCGTCGTGAGTCCCCGATTCGACAATCCGCCCATGATCCAGCACCACGATCCGGTCGGCCCGTTGCACGGTGGCCAGGCGGTGCGCGATCACCAGCGTGGTGCGATCACGCATCGCTGATTCCAGCGCCGCCTGCACCATGCGCTCGCTCTCGGCGTCCAGGGCACTGGTGGCTTCGTCCAGCAGCAGCAGCGGCGGATTCTTCAGCATGGCCCGGGCGATCGCGATCCGCTGGCGTTGGCCGCCCGACAGGCGTACCCCACGCTCCCCCAGGAAACAGTCGTAGCCGCCAGGCAGCGCGCTGATGAAGTCGTGGGCGTAGGCATCGCGCGCGGCGGCCTTCACGTCCTCGTCACTCGCTTCGGGCCGGCCGTAGCGGATGTTCTCGAGCGCGCTGGCCGAGAAGATGACCGGGTCCTGCGGCACGATCCCGATGCGTTCGCGCAAGTCCTGCAAGGCCATGCGCTCGATCGGAACGCCATCGATCACGATGCGACCGGCTTGCGGGTCGTAGAACCGCAGCAGCAGCTGGAACACCGTAGTTTTACCCGCACCGCTGGCGCCCACCAGGGCCAAGGTTTCTCCTGCGCGCACTTCGAGGTTGAAGTCCGCCAGCGCGGGCTGCTGGGGCCGCGACGGATAGCGAAACTGCAGCGACTCCAAACGCACCACGCTGCCGCCTGCCGGAATAGGCGCCGTGACCGGGTCGGCCGGCGAGGTGACCGGGGACTGCGCATGCAGCAGCTCCATCAGGCGCTCGGTGGCGCCCGCGGCGCGCAGCAGGTCGCCATAGACCTCGCCCAGAACCGCCACGGCGCCGGCCAGGATGATCACGTACACCACCGTCTGCCCCAGGTGACCCGGGGTGACGCTTCCGGCCAGCACCGCCTGGGTGCCCTGGTACAGGCCCCACAGCAGCAGGCCCGAGGTCGCGATGATCACGAAAGCCACCAGCAGTGCGCGCGCACGGGTGCGGCGTATCGCGGTGCCGAAGGCCTGTTCGGTGGAAACGTCGAAGCGGCGGGCCTCGCGCGATTCGGCGGCGTGGCTTTGCACCACGGGGATGGCATTGAGCACCTCGGCGGCGATGGCGCTGGCGTCGGCGACCCGGTCCTGGCTGGCGCGAGAGAGGCGCCGCACGCGCCGCCCGAACCACATGGCGGGCAGCACCACACCCACCAGGATCAACAACACCTGCGTCATCACCCAGGGGTTGGTCCAGACCAGCATGGCCAGCGCGCCCATGCCCATGACCGCGTTGCGCAGGCCCATGGACAGCGATGAACCCACCACGGTCTGGACCAGAGTGGTGTCGGTGGTCAGACGAGAAAGCACCTCGCCTGTCTGCGTGGTTTCGAAGAATTCGGGGCTCTGGCGCACCACGTGGGCGTAGACCGCGTTGCGCAGGTCGGCGGTGACGCGCTCGCCCAGCCAGCTCACGGTGTAGAAGCGCGCCGCCGAGAACACCCCCAGGGCCACAGCCACGGCGAACAGGGCCAGGAAATGCTGGCGCAGGGCCATGACCTGCTCGCCCCGCCCGGCACCGACCAGGCCGCCGTCGATCAGGCTGCGAAGGGCAATTGGAAAGAGCAGGGTGGCGCCGGCGGCCAGCACCAGGAACAGTGCCGCCAGCGCGATGCGGCCCCGATAGGGGCGCAGAAAGGGCAGCAGGCCCGAGAGGGAGCGAGGCTGGCCTTTGGGTGCGGCGTCGGAAGCGGGGCGTCGGGCCATGCCCGCAGTGTAGGCGGGTTGCAGCGCGGGCCCGTGCGCGGCGTGAGGGCTACAACTTCAGGGGCTGCGCGTACCCCGTCATTTCCAGGTAGCCGCGCCCCACCGTCTCGCCCCGGGCGTTGGCCAGTTCGCTCAGGCCCTCCCAGTAGATCGCCCCCGTGGACGTGCGGCTGTCCAGTTCCTGGTCGTCCACGAGGGGACGTACGAAATAGCGACCGGCGGGGCAGTCCACCTGCCACTGCACCGGGTAGCGCGCGCCCGAGCGTGCGCTGCGCCAGTGACGCTGTGGCGTGAACACGGTGCGGCCGGCCTCGAAGGCCCGCACCGGACCGCGCGGTCCGCGCCAGGAGCCGCCGTCCCACAGCGCACTGCCATCGGCGCGACGCAAACGGAACGCGGTGAGGGCGCTGCCGTCCTCCAGGTTCATCCCGATCCAGTCCCAGCCCACGGCCTGCGGGTGCAGCAGCGCCTCGCTCCATTCGTGGTCGAGCCAGGCACGGCCGGTCACCTGAAAGGCCTGTTCCTGCACCTGCAAGCGGCCGCTGGCCTGCAACTGGGGCTGGCTGTAGTAGTAGCTGGCCTGGCGTGCCTCGGGCCCCTTGCGTGACAACCCTTGCTGCCCTTGAAGCAGCACGGGCTGCGTGGGCATGAACCGCAGGTCCAGGGAGAACTCGCCCGCCGGGATGCGGGCCTGGTAGGCACCGTCCGCGCTGCGCGCCAGCGTCCAGTCACGCAAAGCAAGGCGCGTGTCGTCCCGTGCGGCTTGCGCGATGCCGAAGCCCTCCCGCGCGATGCGCTGGTCGTGCCAGAGGCGTCGCCCCTGAACGTCGGTGAGGGCCGCATGGGCGAACACCAGCTGGCGCGCGGCGAAGGCGGACGACAGACCCTGCGCCACATCGACGCGCGAGCGGAAGAAGGTGACCTGGAAGCCGAACTCCCGGCTGGATGGCGCGACACCCGCGCGCGCATGGCCGGTGACGTACCACCACTCGGTGCGCAGGTCGGGGTGTGCGCCGTGGTCCCGGGGAAACTCCAGCGCACGCGTGGGCAGGGCCAGGACGGCGCGGGGCAGGCCGCCCCCGCCCGCGGCCAGGGCCAGCAGGATCGCGCGTCGCGACAGGGGGGGTAAGGGTGCCGGGCGCAGCGGCATCACCAGTCCTCCTTGACCGCCAGGACCGCATCGCGGCCCGCCGCCGCGCGCGCGGCAAACCACGCCGTGAGCGTGCCGGCCGCGACCACCGCGGCACACAGTAGCGCCAGCCGGACCCAGGGCACCTGCAGGTCCATGGTCCAGTGGAAGCTTTGCGGGTTGACCACGTGGACCAGGACCACCGCCACCGCCAGGCCCAGCGCCACGCCAGCCAGGGACCCGATCAGGGTCCAGGCTGCGCCTTCGCCAGCCACCACGGCCAGCACCTGGCGCCGCGTGAGGCCCAGGTGCTGCAGCAGCCCGAATTCCTTGCGCCGTGCCAGCACCTGCGCACTGAAGCTGGCGGCCACGCCGAACAGGCCGATGCCGATGGCCACCGCCTGCAGCCAGTAGGTCACGACGAAGCTGCGATCGAAGATGCGCAGAGACACGGTGCGGATGTCCTGCGTGGTCGCGAACTCGAGCAGGCCACCACCCGGTGCCAGGGCGCGCAGCGCATCTTGCACCGAAGCCGCATCCGCACCCGGCGTGAGCCACAGCATCAGGTCGTTGACCCGCTCGTCGCCAGTCAGGCGCAGGTAGTCTGCGCGGTCCATCATCACCGCACCGCTCTGGCGCGCGTAATCGCGCCAGGTGCCGGCCACGAAGAAGGCGGGATGTCCGTTGAAAGCCTGTGACAGTCGTTCGAAGCCCTGGCCCGGCACCACGCCATACAGGTCGACGATGGCCTCGCTGACGTAAATGCCGATGCGCCCCTGGGGCACGGGCTGGGGCGCATCCACCATCGGCAGGGTGCGCGCCGGATCGTCCAGGGGCCGTGCCAGCAGGGCCACGGCGGGCAGCGAGGGATCGAGCAGCAGCGAGCGCACACGCTGGGTGGCCGTCCGCGCCACGCCGGGCACCTGGCTGGCCGCCTGCACGAAAGGCGCATCCAGGAAGGCGGTGTCGCCCGCGGCGGCGCCATCCGCAGTGCGCACGTACAGGTCGGCGGGCAACACCACGTCCAGCCAGCGCGTCACCGAGTCGCGAAAGCTCGCCACCATCACGGTCAGGGCCACGGCCAGGCTCAGTGAAGCCACCACGCCGCTGACCGCCACCGCCGCCGTGTTCCGCAAGCGGCGCGCCCGCTCGACGGCCAGCAGCGGCAGCAGGTGATACGCCAGGCGCGGGGCCAGGGCGTCATAGACGCCAGCGACGGCCCAGGGCAGGGCGGTGATGCCTCCCACCAGCAGCACGGCCACCGAGAGGTAGGCCGCCAGCGGCACGCCGGCCACCGGAGGCATGAGGGCCAGCAGGCCGCCCAGTGCCATCAGCACCAGGCTGGCGAGATGCCGGCGCCCGGACGTGCCGGCCGGGCCCAGGCCCTTGAGTGAGGGCGCCAGGGGCAAACGCTGCGCCTGGCGCGCGGGCAGCCAGCCGCCGACCGCGGCCGCCACCACGCCCAAGGCGCCATAGACCAGGGCTGCACCGCCGCTCCATTGCAGGGTGGGCGCTACGCCGGAGAAATACCCACCGCCCAGGTCGCCCCCCAGCAGGCGCAGGGCCAGGGCAGCCAGGCCAGTGCCCAGGACGATGCCCGCCACGCTGCCTGCCGCGCCCAGGACCAGGGATTCGATGGCAACGAGGCGCAGGCGCTGGTCCGCCGTCAGGCCCAGCACGCCCAGGAGGGCCAGCTGGGGCGTGCGCCGCGCGACGCTCAGGGACAGCACCGAATACACCAGGAAGGCGCCGGTGAAGAGGGCCACCAGGGCCAGCACCGTGAGGTTCACGCGGTAGGCGCGCGAGAGGTTGCTGACGCGTTGCGCAGCGTCACCGGGTTCGGCCGCCGTCACGCCCGGGGGCAGGCGCAGCGAGCGCACGAAGTCCTCGCGTGAGGTACCCAGCGCCAGCCGCAGGTCGATCCGCGTGAGTTCACCGGCGCGCCCGAACAGGTCCTGCGCTGCGCCGATGTCCATCACCGCCATCGGCCCGCCCCCTGCGGCCACCGTGCCAGCCACCACCACCGGTACCCGCTGGAGGCCCACCTGGAGTTCCAGGCGCTCGTCGCGCAGCACCTGCCGCGCCGCCGGGTTGAGGAACACCGTGGCCGGCGCGAAGAACGAGAAGCGGTCGCTGCCTGCGGCTGGCGCGGGCAACAGTGCCGGCGCGAGGGTCGCCGCCGTCAGGGCGTCGACGCCCAGCACCCGCAGCGGCCGGCGGCGGCCCGAGGGCGTGGTCACGAGGGTGGCAACCTCCAGTACCGGGCTGGCCAGGGCCACCTGCGGGTGGGAGCCCACGCGGGCGTACAGCGATTCGTCGAAACCCGCCTGTACCGCGCGCAATTCCAGGTCAGGCTGCCCGTTGACCGAGCGCACCGCGCTGGAAAATTCGCTCAGGGCCGATGCATTGATCAAGTGCACCGAGAAGGCCAGCGCCACGCCCAGCATGACGGCCACCACGGCCGCAGCGCTGCGCCAGGGGTGGTGGCGCAGTTCCTGCCAGGAGAAGGTGCGCAGCAGGTCCAGCATGGACCGATTGTGGCCTGCCCGCCCGCGCCCCGCGCCTGCGGGGGCTTGATGCCGGCCGGATGCGCCCGGACGTCAGGCGGCCAGCTCGCCCACATCGGGCGCGAATTCGGACATGAGTTCCTCCTTGCGCTGCTCCAGCTGCTCCCGCATGGCCATCAGGTCCAGCTTGCGGGCGCTGCGTGCGCGCGCAAAGATCTCGCCGCGTTCCTCCTTGACATGGTGGTCCACGTACTCGCCGAGCACCTTGACCTTGGCATCGAGCATGTCATCGGCTTCGCTGGTGCGCTGGATCTGCGTGACCAGGTTGCGCACGGTCTGGTGTTCGACTTCGGCAACATCGAGCAGGTCGGTATCCTTGACGACGGCACGTACGGCCGGATAGAAGATCTCCTCCTCGATCTGGGCGTGCACGGTGAGTTCCTGGCAGATGCGATGCGCCAGGTCCAACTTCTTCTGTGCGGCGCTGCGTGCGCGCGAGCCGGTGAGTTCCTCGTATTCCTTGAACATCTTCTTGACCGCGCGATGGTCGGCGTCAAGCAGGTCGCAGGCATCCTTGCCTGAGCGTGTGGTGGCCATGGGGTTCTCCTGGGTGGGCGTACGGGTGCCTGGGCGGCGCCCGTCGATCTTCAGGCTAATGGCTGCAGCGGCGCGCGGCGTCAGGCCGCAGCCGCCACGGGTGTCGGACAGCGCCTCAGGCGAAGCCGCGCGCGGTCAGGTGCAGCACGCGGTCGCTGCGATGGGCGGCGGTCTCGGAGTGGGTGACCAGCACCAGCGCCGCGCCCTGCTCGCGGGTCTGCGCCAGCAGCAGGTCCATCACGCGCGAGGCGGTGCCCGGGTCCAGGTTGCCGGTGGGTTCGTCGGCCAGCAGGAGGGCAGGCCGATGCACCAGGGCCCGAGCGATGGCCACGCGCTGCAACTGGCCGCCACTGAGTTGCTGCGGCAGGCGCTCGCCCAGGCCGGCCAGGCCTACGGCCTCGAGCATGGCCTGCACCCGGGGCGCGATGGCCGCAGGCTTTTCCTGCAGCAGCATCAGGGGCAGGGCGATGTTCTGCGCCACGTCCAGGTGCGGCAGCACATGGAAGGCCTGGAATACGAAGCCCACACGCCGGCGCCGCAGCAGGGCGCGCTCGTCGTCGCTGGCGCTGCCCAGGTCGTGGCCGCACAGGGTGATGCGGCCCTCGTCGAAGCTGTCCAGGCCGGCCAGGCAATTGAGGAGCGTGGACTTGCCCACACCGGAATCCCCCACGACGGCGACGAACTCGCCGGCGGCCACATCGAGGGAGACGCCCGAGAACACGGTGTCGGCGCCATATCGCTTGGCCAGGCCCTGCGCGCGCACGACGCAGGCGGTGTCGGAGGCGTTCATGCAGGTATTTCCTGTACCGCGCGCAGCACCTGCGCCTGCGCGTCGGGGGCGTCGCAGGCGATGACGCGGCGCGTGGGCATGCTGCGCAGCCAGGTCAATTGGCGCTTGGCCAGCTGGCGCGTGGCGGCGATGCCGGCTTCGACCCAGGCCTGCAGGTCGGGCGCCGGTCGACCGTTTCCCTGGGCGGACTGCACCGCGTCCAGCCACGCCCAGGCCTGGCGGTAGCCCACGCAGCGCACGGACGGCAGCGCGGGATGCAGGTCGGCGCGTGCGCGCAGGGCTTGTACCTCCTGGAGGAAACCGGCGGCGATCATCTGGGCGAAGCGCTGTGCGATCCGTTCGTGCAACCAGGCCCGATCATGGGGCTCCAGCGACAGCAGGAGGGTGGGTGGCATCGGGGGGCTGAGGGTGTCCGCTGACGGGTCGGCATGCCAGTCGCTCAGGGGGCGACCCGAGACGCGATAGACCTCCAGCGCGCGCTGGATCCGCTGCGAATCCAGGGGCGCCAGGCGGGCCGCCGCGGCCGGGTCGACGCGGGCGAGTTCGGCGTGCAGCGCGGGCCAGCCTTCGCACGCGGCCTGCGCCTCGAGGCTGGCGCGTACCTGCAGGTCGGCGGGCGGCATGGGGGCCAGGCCTTCGAACAGGGCCTTGAAATACAGCATCGTGCCGCCAGCCAGCACGGGCAGCGCACCACGCGCATGGATCTGGCGGATGCAGCGCGCGGCGTCGGCGGCGAACTCGGCGGCGCTGTAGGCCTGCGCCGGGTCACGGATGTCGATCAGGTGGTGGGGTACCCGCGCGCGTTCTTCGGGGGTGGGCTTGGCGGTTCCGATGTCCATGCCGCGGTACACCAGCGCCGAGTCGACGCTCACGATCTCGATCGGACGGATGCGCGCGATCGCCAGGGCAGCCGCGGACTTGCCGCTGGCTGTGGGGCCGGCCAGCGCGAGATAGGGCGCGAGAGAGGGCAGGGACGGAACAGGGGCTCGGGACATCGACGACCGGCGACGCGGACTCAGCGACCGCGCAGAAACAGCGCGTCGAGTTCGCGCAGCGTGAGCTGGCGCCAGGTGGGCCGGCCATGGTTGCACTGGTCGGCGCGTTCGGTCTGTTCCATCTGCCGCAGCAGGGCGTTCATCTCGTCCAGCGTGAGGCGGCGGTTGGCCCGCACCGCGCCGTGGCAGGCCATGGTGGCGAGCAGTTCGTTGCGGGCCCGCTGCACCACGGTGCTGGCCTCGTGCTGGGCGAGTTCGGCCAGCACGCTGCGCGCGAGTTCGACCGCATCGCCCTGGGCCAGGCTGGTGGGCACGGCGCGGACCGCCACGGTCTTGGCCGACAGCGGGGCGATGTCCAGGCCCAGCAGCCGCAGGGTGTCGACATGGGCTTCGGCCGTGGCGGTTTCCTGGGGCGTGGCGTGGAAGGTGGCGGGAATCAGCAGGGGCTGGCTGGCGATGGGTCGCGAGGCGTCGTCGCCGGCCTGGGCCTTGAGTTTTTCGTAGACGATGCGCTCGTGCGCGGCGTGCATGTCGACCACCACCAGGCCCTGGGTGTTCTCGGCCAGGATAAAGACACCCTGCAACTGCGCGAGGGCGCGACCCAGGGGCCAATCACCCTCGGGCAGGGGGACAGGCGTACCGGCGGGCGATGCGTTGGAGGCGCTGGAGGGGGAGGACTGCCACAGCAGTCCCAGGTCGGACACGGGCTGGCCTGCGAGGTCTTCGCGCGCCGCAAAGCGGATGGCGGGCTGGGTCCAGCGTGCGGCACCGGCACCTCCGCCCGCCTCGGGGCGCTCGGGGTGCGGCGGGAAGTCCAAGCTGCCCCGTGCCGGGTCCTGCATCGCGCCCGCCGCGATCGGCGCACCGGCGGTCTGCCCCGCGCGGGGTGCGGCCAGCGCGTTCTCCAGCGCATGGCGCACCGCCTGGTGCACGGCACGCCCATCACGAAAGCGCACTTCGACCTTGGTGGGGTGGACATTGACATCCACCTGCGCCGGGTCGATGTCGAGGGCCAGAACGTAGACCGGCTGACGCTGGCCGTGCAGCACGTCCTCGTAGGCGCTGCGCACTGCGTGGGCGATGACCCTGTCACGCACGTAGCGGCCGTTGACGTAGGCGTACTGGTGGTCGGCACGCGCGCGGGCCGCGTCGGGCAGGCCCGCGTGGCCGGTGACGCGCAGCGGGCCGGCGTGCGCGTCGATGGGCACGCTCTGCGTGATGAAGTCGGCGCCCAGGACATCGGCGACGCGGCTTGCATACACGTGCGCGGCGCGCCATTGTTCGACCAGCTTGCCCTCGTGCCAGATGGCGAAGCCGACGCCCGGCCGGGCCAGCGCGTGGCGGCGTACCGACTCGATGCAGTGGGCCAGCTCGGTGGCGTCGGTCTTGAGGAACTTGCGGCGGGCTGGGGTGCTGAAAAAAAGCTCCTTGACTTCCACCGTGGTGCCGGTGGCGCGCGCGGCGGGGCGCAGCTCGCCGGTGCGCGCGTCCAGCAGGAAGGCGCTGGCCTGGCCCTCGGTGCGCGAGAGCAGGCTCAGTTCGGAGACCGAAGCGATGGCAGCCAGCGCCTCGCCGCGAAAGCCCATGGTGCCCACCGACTCCAGGTCGGCCAGGGAAGCGATCTTGCTGGTGGCATGGCGCCTGAGGGCGATGCTCAATTCGCCGGGTGCGATGCCGCCGCCGTCGTCCTCGACGCTGACCAGGCGGGTGCCGCCAGCCAGCAGGCGCACCGTGACCTGCATGGCCCCGGCGTCCAGCGCGTTGTCTACCAGTTCGCGTACCACCGAGGCCGGGCGCTCGATGACTTCGCCCGCAGCGATCTGGCTGACCAGTTCGTCGGGCAACTCGCGGATCGGGCGGCGCATGGGGGAATC
Source organism: Pseudomonadota bacterium (assembly GCA_041178265.1). Classification (GTDB taxonomy): domain Bacteria; phylum Pseudomonadota; class Gammaproteobacteria; order Burkholderiales; family Burkholderiaceae_C; genus Ramlibacter. The sequence goes on from JBEGVR010000215.1 coordinate 24,189, forward strand.
GGGCAGGGCAGACACCCCGGCATTCTAGGGGGCCGGCCATAATGTCCAGCCATGGAATACGCCGCCTTCCTGATCGACTTCATCCTGCACGTGGACCGCTACCTGGAAGCGTTTGTGCGCGATCACGGGCCCTGGGTGTACGCGCTCCTGTTCCTGATCGTCTTCGTCGAGACCGGGCTGGTGGTGATGCCGTTCCTGCCAGGCGACTCCCTGCTGTTCGTCGTGGGGGCGCTGTGCGGCGTCGGGTTCATGAGTCTGCCCCTGGCCATGGGCGTGCTGATCGCCGCGGCCATCCTGGGCGACCAGTGCAACTACGCCATCGGCCGTCATTTCGGGCCCAAGGTGTTCCAGTGGGAGCAATCGCGCTTTTTCAACCGGCGCGCCTTCCTGCAGGCCCACGACTTCTATGAGCGCTATGGCGGCATCACCATCATCGTGGCGCGTTTCATGCCCTTTATCCGCACCTTCGCGCCCTTCGTGGCGGGGGTGGCCGACATGAACCGCGCGAAGTTCACCTTCTACAACGTGATCGGTGCGCTGATCTGGGTGCTGGGCATCTGCACCGCCGGCTACTTCCTGGGCAGTGTGCCCTGGGTCAAGGCCAACCTGGACAAGATCATCTGGGCGATGATCTTCGTGCCCGGGCTGATCGTCATCTTCGGTGCCTGGCGGGCGCGCCGCAAGGCGCCGGCCACCGCAGACACCGGGGCCGCCGCGTCCTGAGACCCCCGCGCGCGCGGCGCCCGGGGCCCGCCTAGACGGTGCGGCTGCGCGCCAGCGGCGGATTCGCCGCAAAGTAACGCAGGATGCCCCGCATGAGGGCGTCGGCCAGTTGCTCCTGGTAGGCATCGCTTCGCAGCCGGGCCTCTTCCTCGGGATTGGAGATGAAGGCCGTCTCCACCAGCACGCTGGGAATGTCCGGGGCCTTGAGCACCGCGAAGCCCGCCTGCTCCACCCGCGGCTTGTGCAGCCGCCCGACCTGCCCGATCTCCCCGAGCATGGCGCCACCCAGGCGCAGGCTGTCGTTGATCTGCGCGGTGGTGCTCATGTCCAGGAGCACGCGGGCCACATGGGCGTCTTGCGTGCGCACATTGATGCCGCCAATCAGGTCGGCCCGGTTCTCCTTGTCGGCGATCCAGCGCGCCGCGGTGCTGGAGGCGCCACTCTGGCTCAGGGCGAAGACGCTGGCGCCACGCGCCATGGGCGTGAAGAAGGCGTCGGCGTGGATGCTGATGAAGAGGTCGGCCTGCACGCGGCGCGCCTTCTGCACGCGTACGTGCAGCGGAACGAAGAAGTCGGCGTCGCGCGTGAGGAAGGCGCGCATCGGATTGCCGTTGATCACGCTGGCATTGATGCGGGCCTGCAGCCGCTGCGCGATGCGCAGCACCACGTCCTTTTCGCGGGTGCCGGCCGGGCCGATCGCGCCCGGGTCCTCGCCGCCGTGTCCGGGGTCCAGGGCGATCACGATGAGACGGTCGGTGCGTGCTGGGGCCGGGGCGGCGTTTTCGGGCGGGGCGGCTGGCGCAGGCGCAGGCCCCGGGCGCTGCATCTGCCGCTCGATCAGCTCGCCCAGGGGGTCGCGTGCGAGCGCGGAGGCTGCGGGCAGGGGCCGCGGGGTGGCGGCCGCGGGCGTCTCGCGCAGGCGCTGCGCGATCAGCTGCTCCAGCGGGTCGACTGGCGCGGCCGGATAGACGTCCAGCACCAGCCGGTGCCGGTAGGCCGCGATGGGCGGCAGGTGGAAGGCCTGCGGCGTGGCCGCCTGCTTCAGGTCGATCACCAGCCGCACCTCGCCCGGCGCGTGCTGGCCGGCGCGGATGCCGGCGATGTAGGGGTCGTCGGAGCGCACCTGGGCCACCAGCTGGCGCAGGGCGGGGTTCAGGTCGATGCCCTCGATGTCCACTACCAGCCGGGGCGGGTCGGACAGCAGGGACTGGCGCGAGGCCAGCAGGCCATCGGATTCGATGGTCACGCGCGAGTAGTCCGGCGCGGGCCAGATGCGCACCGCCAGGATGGTGGCCCCGCGCACGATCTCGGCGGCGCCCAGCGACAGCACCAGGGTGCCGGCCCGCAGGACGCCGCGCCGCCCGATCATGCGGCCAGCAGGGCCTGGCCCCGGGTGGTGTAGGCGCGCACGGCGACCTGCCGCGACTCGTCGGGACATACCACGAGGTCCAGCGAGAGGTCGGGCACAGGCAGCAGCCCCCCCGCCTGTTCAGGCCACTCGGCCAGCTTGAGTCCCGGGCCCGCGAAGATATCGCGAAAGCCGGCGTCTTCCCACTCGCGCGGGTCGTTGAAGCGGTAGAAGTCGAAGTGCCAGATCGGCAGGGGCGCGTCGCCACCCGGAGCCGGTACGCCCTCGTGGGGTTCGACCACGGCGTAGGTAGGGCTCTTGATGCGCCCGGTCACGCCCAGCGCCCGCAGCAGGTGCCGCACGAAGGTGGTCTTGCCCGCGCCCAGGTCGCCGCTCAGGGCCAGAAAGGCCTCGCGGATCGGTGGCCTGGCGGCCAGGCGGCGGGCGAAGGCCTCGGTTGCCGCCTCGTCGGGCCAATGCAGCCGCAGGGGGCTTCCTACAATCGGCGGGTGATGATCGGCAGCAGTCAAGCTCGTTTGAAGGGTTCGTCGCTCGTCCCGGAAATCGGGCGCTGGGCGCGTGAGCTCGGATTTTCCCAAATCGGCGTGTCGGGCATCGACCTGTCCTCTGCGGAAGCGGGGCTATTGGACTGGTTGTCGCGCGGTTTCCACGGCGACATGGCCTACATGGCGGTCCATGGCCTCAAACGGGCCCGGCCGGCCGAACTGGTGCCCGGGACGGTGAGCGTGCTGACGGCCCGCATGGACTACCTGCCCCGCGATACGCCCGAGGGCTGGCAGGCCATCGAATGGGACCGCCTGGCCCGCCCCGGCCAGGGCGTGGTGTCGCTCTATGCGCGGGGCCGGGATTACCACAAGGTGCTGCGCGCGCGCCTGCAGCAACTGGCCGACCGCATCGCGGCGGCGGTGGGACCCCTGGGCCATCGGGTGTTCACCGACTCGGCGCCTGTGCTGGAGGCCGAGCTGGCGACCCGCAGTGGCCTGGGATGGCGCGGCAAGCACACGCTGGTCTTGAACCGCGAGGCCGGCTCCATGTTCTTCCTGGGCGAGATCTACCTGGACCTGGCGCTCCCGCCGACGCTCCCCGTCGTGGACCATTGCGGCACGTGCAGCGCCTGCATCGACGTCTGCCCCACGCAGGCGATCCTGGGGCCGGGCGTGCTCGATGCGCGCCGCTGCATCTCCTACCTCACGATCGAACACGCCGGGCCGATCCCCGAGGACCTGCGCCCAGCGATCGGCAACCGCATCTACGGCTGCGACGACTGCCAGCTGGCCTGCCCCTGGAACAAGTTCGCGCAGCGCAGCACACTGCCCGATTTCGACGCCCGGGAGGCGATGACGGGCCAATCCCTGGCGCGCCAGATCGGATGGAGCGAGGACGAATTCCTGCGCCTGACCGAGGGCAGCCCGATCCGCCGCATCGGCCATGAGCGCTGGCTGCGCAATGTAGCGGTGGCGGCGGGTAACGCCCTGCGCCAGGGGGAGGATGGGGGCCTGCGTGAGGCCCTCACGGCGCGCCTGTCGGACTCGAGTGCGCTGGTGCGCGAGCACGTGGCCTGGGCCCTGGCGCAGCGCGCCGGCGCTGCCTGAGTCGCCTCCGTGGCCCCCGCGCGCGGTCCTCAGGGCGCGGCCCAGGGCTGCAGGACGGCCAGCGCGAACGGAATGCTCAATGCCGCCAGCAGCGTGGACAGCGTCACCAGGGCCGCCACGAAGGCGCCGTTGTAACCCATACGCGCTGCCAGCACATAGCAGTTGGAGGCGGTAGGCAGGGCCGACAGGCACATGAAGATGGTGGTCTGCTGGGGGTCCAGGCGCATCACGCGCGCCAGTACCAGGGCCATCAGCGGCACAAGCAGGTGCTTGATGGCCAGCAAGGAGGTCGCCAGTGCCTTGCGCTGGGCCAGCGACCCCAGGATCAGGCCCGCACCGGCGGCCATCAGGCCCAGGGGGATCGAGGACGCGCCGATGCGGGTGACGGCCGGCTCCAGCCAGGACGGGATCGACAGGCCGGCCAGGTTGGCCAGCAGGCCGCCGACCGTGGCGATGATCAGGGGGTTGCGGATCACGGCTGCCCCGAAATGGGTGCCGGACTGGCGCGCCATCGGCCAGACGGCGGCGGTGTTGAACATGGGGATGCAAATCCCCATCAGGATGGCCAGCAGCTGCACCCCCTGCGGGCCGGCCAGGCGGTCGACCAGCGCCAGGCCGATGAAGGAGTTGAAGCGGAACGCGACCTGCGCGCCGGCGGCGTGGTCGCGGCGGTCGATGTGGGGTCCGATCCCGGGCACCCAGGGCAACGCGTAGGCCATGGCGATCGCGGACAAGCCCAGGGCCATGCCGGCGGCGATCAGGGTGGAGGCAGCGCCCAGGTCCAGCGGTTGGCGAACCACGGAGTGAAACAGGAGGACCGGAAAAAGGAAGTAGTAGACCAGGGCCTCGACCGGCTCCCAGACCTTGCGGTCCAAGGGGGTGTAGCGGCAAAGCAGCCAGCCACACAGGATCAGGAAGAAATCGGGGAACAGCAATTGCAGGAGATTCACCCCGCGAGGATAGCAACCCCAGAGCCGTGTCTGGCATGCGTACGCTTTAAGATTCGCTTATCACGGCCTGTATGGCCGGACCCCACCCTAGGAGACCCCATGCAACGCCGTCACTGCCTCGCGCTTTCCGCCGCCCTGCTGGCCCTGTCTGCCGGCCCTGCCTGGGCCCAGGCGTACCCGAACAAGCCGATCCGCCTGCAGGTGCCGTTCGCACCGGGCGGCACCACCGACATCATCGCCCGCGTGATCGCCGAGCCCCTGGGCAAGGCCCTGAACCAGAGCGTGGTGATTGAGAACAAGGCTGGCGGCGGTGGCGTGGTCGGCGCCACCGAGACGGCCCGTTCCGCGCCCGACGGCTATTCCCTGGGCATGGCCACCGTGTCCACCACCGCTGCCAACCCGGCGATCAACACCAAGATCCCCTACAACACCCTCACCGATTTCACGCCCATCATCAACATCGCCGCCACGCCCAACGTGATCGCGGTGCATCCCAGTTTTCCGGCGCGTGATTACGCCGGCTTCGTCGCGGAGTTGAAGAAGAACCCGGGCAAGTACTCGTATTCGTCTTCCGGCACCGGCGGTATCGGCCACCTGCAGATGGAGTTGTACAAGAGCCTGACCGGCACCTTCGTCACGCACATCCCCTATCGTGGCGCGGGCCCGGCCCTGAACGACACGGTGGCCGGCCAGGTGCCGATCATCTTCGACAACCTGCCCTCGGCGCTGCCTTTCATCAAGGAAAACCGTCTCGTTCCCATCGTGGTGGCCGCGCCCCAGCGCGTGGCCGGCCTGAATAATGTGCCCACGTTCAAGGAGGTCGGCCTCGAGCCCGTCAACCGCATGGCCTACTACGGCATCACCGGGCCCAAAGGCCTGCCGCGCGAGGTGGTCGAGAAGGTCAGCGCTGGCACGCTCAAGGCGCTGCAGGATCCGGCGGTTCGCAAGCGCATCGAGGACACCGGTTCCGTCATCATCGGCAACACGCCCGAGCAGTTCACGCAACAGATCCGCGCCGAGTACGAGGTGTACAAGAAGGTGGTGGACAGCGCCAAGCTGAAGCTCGATTGAGCCCTGATTGAGCCTGGCTTGAGTGTTCAGCCCGACCCCCTGATCGACACCTTCATCGACGCCCTCTGGCTGGAGGAGGGCCTGTCGAAGAACACGCTGGCGGCTTACCGCCGTGACCTGGAAGGCTACGACCGCTGGCTGCGAGGCCAGGGCGTGCCCCTCGCCGCTTCCTCTGAGCCCGACCTGAGCGGGTATTTCGCGCACCGCCATGCGCAGACGCGGGCCACGTCGGCCAACCGGCGCCTGGCGGTGTTACGGCGTTTTTTCCGCTGGGCCCTGCGCGAACGCCTGGTGGCGGCCGACCCCACCCTCAAGCTGCAGACGGCCAAGCGGCCGCTGCGCGTGCCCCGCACGCTGACCCAATCCCAGGTGGAGGCGCTGCTGGCGGCGCCTGACATCGCCACGCCCCTGGGCCTGCGTGACCGTGCCATGCTCGAACTGATGTACGCCAGTGGGCTGCGTGTGAGCGAACTGGTGACGCTCAAGGTGCTGAACGTGAGCCAGTCCGAGCATGTGGTGCGGGTGTTGGGAAAGGGCGCCAAGATGCGGCTGGTACCTTTCGGCGAGGTGGCCAGCGACTGGCTTGCACGCTACCTGGAAGAGGCCCGTGGCGCGATCCTGGCGGGTCAGCCCACCGAGGACCTGTTCGTCACCGGGCGCGGCGCGGCGATGACACGGGCGATGTTCTGGGTGCTGGTGAAAAAATACGCGCAGACTGCAGGCATCACCGCGCCGATGTCACCGCATACGCTGCGGCATGCGTTTGCGACGCACCTGCTCAATCACGGGGCGGACCTGCGGGCGGTGCAGATGCTCCTGGGGCACGCCGATATTTCCACGACGACGATCTACACCCATGTGGCGCGAGAGCGGCTCAAGCTGCTGCACGAGAAGCATCATCCGAGGGGGTGATGCCGGGTTTCGGTGTGGGGGCCAGGCCAAAGAAGAAGGGCCTTAGCGCGCTGCAGGCCAAGGAGCCCAAACCCCGCAGGCTGAAAAAGTAACCCCTCAGATCGGATATATCAGCGAATTCGGAATCATCTCGCTGTCGTACACCACCAGCCGGCTCTTGAAGCGCAGGCCCTCGGAGGTGGCGACCACTTCATCCAGCGTCCGCCCCACATTGAACACGGTCGTCAGCTGCGACAGCTTGGTCCGGAACACTGCGTAATTGGCCTCGCAGGCGTAAGCCCCCTCGGACATCTTGCGTATCAACGGCGCACCCACGATGTGCCGCTGGTAATACGGGTCATGAAAGAGCGTCTCGCTGATGCCGTAAGCGCGATCGCGCAGCATGCCCTTGCTGTCGAACGACAGCGTCGCCAGCGGAAACCCGCGTTCGTGGTTCTCCCGCGGCTGGATCCGGTAGATGCAGTCGTCCACGAACAAGTCCACCCAGCGTTCCCAGTCGGCGCTGTCCACCGCGCGTGCGTAGTCGGCATACAGCTGCTGGATCGCCAGGTATTCCTCGAAGGACAGGGTCCAAGCGGGAGCGTTCATGCCTCCATCACCTCCCGCCAGTAGCGGTACATCCCGCGTATCAGCGTCTCGGTCACCATGTGGTCGGTGTGCGTGTCCGCGCTGCGCCCGCCCAGTTCGGCCAGAGCGCGGTGCGCCGGCTTGCTCTCGAAGGCCTCCTGCGAGAACTCGATCACCTCGCCATCGTCTGCCGACACGAAGCCCGCCGGCCCGAACAGGTTCGCCTGGCGCAGGCGCCGCTCGCGCATCTCGGGCGTATCGTCTGCGTAGCCGAAGTGCGTCCACACGAAATCGAAATGGCCATGGCCATCGGGCTGGATGTGGCGCGTGGAGACGCTGTTGACCTGCTGCTGCAGGATCACACTGGGAAAGACCGTTGTCATCACCGCCGTCGGGCCGCCCCACCAGGCCTCGGGCACGATGTCCAGGAAACGCGGGTCGTGCAACTGCATGCTTTGCTTGAAACTGGAGACTTGCGTCACCTGCGCGCCGGGAGACGAGGCGTCGGCCGAGCCTCGGGTAGACACCATGCAGGCGTGCCGGTGGTGCGCGTCGGTCACAAGCTGCGACCGGTTATCGGCGCGCCAGAGCCCGAAGGTCACGAACCAGGTGTGCAAGAGGCCTGGGTGGTAAGGGTCCTTGATGTTCTCCTGCATCAGTTTCCAGTTGCCCGGAATGCGCTGGCGGTTGTAGCCCAGTATCACCAGATCCCGGCCGTTGAACATGCGGTCGAAGTACCCCAGCACCTCGGGGCCCAGGTAGTCCTCGAACGATTCGACCGTTTCGTCGAAGGACGCGAACACCACCCCGCCGCGGCACGCCACCTTCAGGCGCGTGAGGCCATGGTCCTCGGTCTTGAAGTCGGCCGGCATGCCGCCGTTGACCTTGCCGTCCTGGCGCACGCCGCGGCGAAAGGGCACGCCCTGCAAGTCGCCCTCGAGCGAGTAGCTCCATTGGTGGTACGGGCAGGTGAATTCCTTGCGGTTGCCGTGCCGCTCGCGGCAAAAGCGCATGCCACGGTGCGCGCAGACGTTCTCGATCACGCGGATTTCGGCTGGCGCGCTACGCACCATGATCACCGAGCGCTCGCCCACCACCGTCCGCTTGAAGTCGCCCACTTCGGGTACTTCGGCCTCCAGGCCGACATAACACCAGTGGCCGCGGTAAAAGAAACGCTCAAGCTCCTGCTGGTACAGGGCCTCGTCGGTGTACGTCATGAAAGGGATGCGGCTGGTGCCCTCGCCCTCCCAGCGCAGCTCGCCGGGGAGCGCCTTCGCGCCTGGGGTCATGTCTGTCTCCTGTGTGCGCACGCCTGGCACGGCGCGCCACGGATCGTTCGGTTCCGGATCTCGGATGGTGTAGTGCCCAACCTGAATCCTAGCAGTGGCCTGTGCCCCCGCCCTGCATCCATGAGACCGATGTTGCAGTCCCCTCACAACTTCGCGCTCCAGCGCGGGCAAGGCCCTGCCTAGCATGGTGCCTTGTCTGGATTCACAGGAAGGCTCCCGTGGCCACCCGAGAACTGCCGCAAACCCGTCCGCGGCCCGTGCGCACCGACTATGCGCGGGCCGCCACGGCCAGCCAGCACGAGATCACGCGCGCCGAAGCGGACTACCAGCGCTTTCGCGCCGCCTACCTCGAGGTCGCGCGCAACGAACCCGGGCACGAGGTGGCCCTGGCCATGATCGGGGCTGACATGGACCGCGCCCATGCGCGCCTGCAGGCGCTCATGGGGCTGCCGCGACTGCCCTTCACCCACGAGCCCAGCACCGTGGTGCGCCGTGAGGCCCGGCGCATCGCCGAGGAAAACAGCTGAGGCCTGTTGGCAGATGCCGATTCCCTACGCCATCGACCCCACCCTGCACAGTGGCCCGCCCGCGCCGCAGGTGTTCAACGACGGCTTCCACCCGCCGCCGCGCCAGGACGCGGCGACCCACCCCGTCGAGCCCGAGCCGCCGGAGTCCGGTCCGGCCGACCCGGTGCCGCCCAATCCCTCGCACCTGCCGGTGGAACCCGAGTTCGCGCCGGACTGGCGCCCTGCCGAGCCCGAGGACCCAGGCACCCGCCCGCCGCTGCCCTGAACGTCCCGGCCCGTCACCGGTGACGGTGTGCCCGGCACGCCCCGGGCTTCGGGTACGTGTTCGGCCACGCACTGCGGCCTGAGGCGCGCAGGCGACGCCCTTGTGCCGCGCATGCGCAACGGCCCCAACGCCGGGCACCGACAGGGGGGCACGACAGGGACCTACAGGTCCCTCCTGTCCTGCTCGCGCACGATCCTCGCCACCCCGGACTGAGCAAGGCCTTTCCCATGCTGGCAACCGTTTCCACCCACGAGGTCCACGCCTCGCTGTTCCTGCGGGTGGCCCAGTCTGGCGCCGTACTCGCCAGCGGCGAGGACCTGCGCCGCTGGCTGGCGGGCGAGGTGCAGGCCCTGCTGCCGCATGACGCGGTGCTGGCCGTCTCGGGCGACTTCCGCCAGGGCCCGATGCATGTCGAACTCG
>JBEGVR010000216.1:0-4623 GCA_041178265.1 Pseudomonadota bacterium
TCCAGCCCTGGTTGGCATCGGCGGCCAGCCAGTGGTCACCCGCCGCCGCGCGGGCGTCCTGGAGGGTGCGCAAGTCCTGGTCATGGCCGAAGCCGACTTTCACCTTGAAGGCGCGGTGGCCGGCTTGTGCGGCGCGCTCGAGGGTCTGGCCCGCGCCTTGGGGATTGATGCCGCTGGCGTAGGCGCGCACGCGCGTTGGGCCGGGCGGTGCGTCCTGCGCATGCAGCGCACGATGCAGGACCCGGTACAAGGGCAGCCCGAGCCACCGTGCATGCAAATCCCAGATCGCCACATCCAGGCCCGCCGCGCATTGATCCAGTGGACCGTATTCGGCCGACTGCAGGCGCAGGATGCGCGTGCGCGCCGCGACCTGCGCGCTCAGTTGTGCCGGGTCGTCCCCACGTAATGCAGGCAGGAGTGGCGCGAAGACTTCCTGCAGTAGACGGCACCGATGCAGCGCCCCGCTGTCCGGAAAGTTGCACCAGACCTCGCCCCAGCCTTCGACGCCGTCTTCGTCTCGCACACAGACCCACAGCGCCCAGCGGGCGCGCATGGTACCGAAGGACGTGACCACCGGCTGCTCCAGCGGCACCCGGTACAGGTGCGGGGTCAGGGAATGCAGGCGCAGCGGGCTCATACCTTCAGCTCCATCTGGAAGCGGATGAACTCCGCGCGGTAGGTGATCTCGGCGATGTACATCACCCGGCCCCAGGGGTTGTGAAAGACGCGCACCACTTCGCCTACCGCCGAATTGAGTGGTACGCCGAGCAGGCGCGAGGTCTCGAAGTCCGCCACCGAGATGCGCAGGGTCTGGTGGGCTCTGGCGATGCGCACCCCTGGCACCTCCAGCAGCACGGGGATGATGGTTTCGCGGCGAAAGCGTCGGGCCGCTTTCTTGAAGATGCTTTCGTCCAGGTGGATGGAGATCACACAATAAGGTTTACCATCGCGCGAGTGCACGCGGCGCAGATGACGGTAGGTGGCCACCGGCGGGCCGCAGTCGGCGGGTAGGGCCGGAGGCTCGGCGATCCGTTCATCAATCAGCGTGAGCGTGGGCTTGTCCGTGCGGTAGGCATCTGCCATGTCGGACAGCGAGGTCTCCAGCACCAAGGTCGTGTCCTGCGCTGGCCGCGGCTGGACGATGGTGCCGCGTCCCCGGCTCACGCTAACCAGTCCTTCCTGCGCCAGCAAGGCCACCGCCTGACGCACCGTGACGCGTGCGACGTCGAACTCCTGCATCAGGTCTTCGAGCCGGGGCAGGTGCTCTCCGGGTTTCCAGATGCCCTTGTCGATGCGCTGGCGCAGCAGCTGCGAGAGCCGGGCATAGCGCGGGACCGGATTGCCAGAGGCCAGCACGGGCATCAGGGAAAACCTCTAAGTTTTAAAGTTCTATCTATAGTATCTTTAAAGAAGAACTGACCATTAGGAGAAACGCTATCGTCGCCCGCCTGCGTCACCTGGGCTTCCTGCTGCTTCCTTGGGCCTTGCTCATTGCGCTGTGGCAGGGGGTGGCGACATCCGGGTGGGTCAACCCCGGCCTCATGCCCACGCCGGGCCAGGTCGCTTCCAAGCTGGTCGAACTGCTGTTTGGCGGGCGCCTGAGCATCGACATCCTCAAATCCACCCAGCGTGTGACGCTGGGCGTGGCGCTGGGCATCGCGTTGGCGGTGCCGGTGGGCTTTCTGATTGGCTGGTACAAGGGGGCGCGCACCTTCTTGGATCCCCTTATCAACTTCTTTCGCGCGTTGCCGCCGATTGCGCTGATTCCGCTGGTGGTGGTGTATTTCGGCATCGACGAGCCGGCCAAGGTGGTGATCCTCTTTTACGCCAGCTTCTTTGCGGGCGTGATCGTGATGTACGAGGGCGTCTCGCAGATCAGCCCCATCTTCATCAAGGTGGCGCGCACCCTGGGCGCCAACGACTGGGAGATCTTCACCCGCGTGATCGTGCCCATGACCACACCCCACATCCTGACCGCCCTGCGCGTGGCGCTGGGCGTGGCCTGGGCGACGCTGGTCGCCTCCGAACTGGTTGCCGCGCAGCAGGGCCTGGGCGCCCTGATCCAGAGCGCGGGGTCCTTCTTCCAGATCGACGTGATCTACGTGGGCATCGTGTGCATCGGCGTGGTGGCCCTGAGCATGGACCTGGCGCTGCGCGCGCTCACCCGCCGCATGCTCCGATGGCAGGACCGGGTGGAGGCATCATGACCGCACCGCGCATTCAGTTCGAGCAGGTGTCGGTCGACTTCCAGACCGAGACGGGGCCGCTGCGGGTGGTCGACGACGTTTCGCTGAACATCCACGAAAACGAGTTCATCTGCATCGTCGGCCCCTCGGGCTGCGGCAAGACCACCCTGATGAACATCCTGGCCGGCTTCGTGCCGCCCACGCAGGGGCGCGTCACGCTGGACGGCCAGCCGGTGCAGGGGCCGGGGCGCGATCGCGGCGTGATCTTCCAGGAATACGGCGTGTTCCCCTGGCTCACGGTGGAACAGAACATCCTGTTTGGCCTGAATCTCTCTGGCAGCAAGACGCCTGCGTCGGAGCGCGACGCGGTATGCCGCAAATACCTGGCGCTCATGGGCCTGACGGACTTTGCCAAGGCCTTCCCCAAGACGCTCTCGGGCGGCATGCGCCAGCGCCTGGCCATTGCGCGCGCCTATGCGGCGCAGCCCGAGTTCCTGCTGATGGACGAACCCTTTGGCGCGCTGGACGCCCAGACCCGCTCCAAGATGCAGAACCTGCTGCTGGAGGTGCTGCAGCAGGAAGGCAAGACCGTGATGATGATCACCCACTCGGTGGACGAGGCCGTGTACCTGGCCTCGCGCATCGTGGTGGTGACCGCGCGGCCGGCCCGCATCAAGGAAATCATCGAGGTGCCTTTCGGCTATCCGCGCCGCGAGGACCTGCAGGAATCCCCCGAGTTCATCGCCATCAAGGCCCATGTGCGTGACCTGGTGATGGCGGAGTACGAGGCCCAGCAGATGCTGGGCACTGCCGCCGGATAAGGCTTCCCCTCTCAAACGTTCCCCACCCACCCCCGAGGAGACATCATGGACAAGACCTTCCAACCCCGTCGCCGCCACGTCGTCATGGGCCTGGCTGCTGCCGGCCTGGCCACGCTGGGCGCGCCCGCCATCGCGCAGCAACGCACCAAGATCCGCATCGGCTATGTGGACACGCTGGCCGTGACCGGGCAGCTGTGGACCGGTGTGCACCGTGGCCACTGGGCCAAGGAGGGCATCGAATTCGACCCGGTGAAGTTCAACACCGGCCTGGAGTTGTTCAACGCCATGATCGGGGGCAGCCTGGACATGCTGTCCACCGGCGCGGTGATCTCCAACTTCCCCGCGCGCGGGCAGGGCAAGGCCTTCTTGATCAACAACATCGAGTTCGCGACCGCGCAGCTCTGGATCCGTGAGGACCAGGGCGTGAAGACCTGGGCCGACCTCAAGGGCAAGAAGATTGCCACCACCCTGGGCACCACCGCCCACGTGTTCCTCGACGCCGCGCTGCGCGCCAACGGCCTGGACCCTGCCAAGGACGTGGAGCTGGTGAACCAGGGCATGCCCGTGGCGGTGACGTCGTTCATCTCGGGCGCGGTGCCCGCCGTGGCCCTGTGGGTGCCATTCAACATGCAGGTCAAGGCGCGCGTGCCCGCCGCGAAGATGCTGGTGGATGCCTCGGCCTACTTTCCCAAGTCCGCCATCGTGGGCGGGTGGGCGACGCGCACCGACTACTACGAGAAGAACCGCGCGGTGCTGGCGCAGGTGGTCAAGGGCTGGGCCGCTGCGAACGACGACTTGATCAAGAACTCGGCCGCCATCTTGCCGACCATCCAGGCCAAGAACTACGAGCAGGTGCCGCTGGTCGAACTGCAGGAGCAGTTCAAGGCGTCCAAGTACCACACCGCCGCCGAGTGGCGCAAGCTCTATCAGGACGGCACGGCCCTGGGCTGGCTGCAGCAGGTCACGGACTTCTACGCGCGCTTTGGGGGCATCCAGAACCCGGTGCCGGCCAAGACGTATTTCGACACCGGCCTGCTGATGGACAACGTCAAGGCCTGATGGATGGCAGGCAGTACCGTCGGCAACTGGGACCACATCGTCGTTGGCGCGGGCTCGGCAGGTTGCGTGGTGGCCAATCGACTGCTGCGCGCCGGCCGGCGTGTGCTGCTGCTGGAGGCGGGCGGTGCGGACCGCTCGCTTTGGCTCAAGCTGCCGGTAGGGTATTTCCGCACCATCTTCGACGAGCGCTTCGCCCGCCAGTTCCAGGTGGAGCCGCAGCCCGAGAGCGGTAATCGCCGCATCATCTGGCCGCGCGGTCGCATCCTGGGCGGCTCCAGCTCAATCAACGGGCTGATCTACATCCGCGGACAGCACGCCGACTACGACGACTGGGACCGCCTGGGGGCGACCGGCTGGTCTTACCGTGACGTGCTGCCGTTCTTCCGAAAGTCCGAGGGCTTCGACGGGCCTTCCAGTGAGTACCACGGCACCGAGGGCGAGCTGGGCGTGTCCGAGCTGCGTAACGACGACCCGAGCTGCCAGGCGTGGTTGGACGCGGCGCAGGAATACGGGCTGCCGCTCAATCCGGATTTCAACGGTGCGACCGACTACGGTGT
>JBEGVR010000217.1:0-6818 GCA_041178265.1 Pseudomonadota bacterium
TAGGGCCAGTCCCAGGCCTGCGGCTGCGCGATGCCCAGCGCAGTGCCGGCAAAGGCGCGCATGTCGGCCACGTCTTTCTCGGCATGCGGCCGGGCCTTCGCGGCGAGTTCGCGCAGGAAGGCCACCACCTGGGCGGGGGTATCGGCCATCTTGGGCACCAGGGAGACCTCGCCGAAGTTGCGGTACCCCAACAGGCGCGCCTCGTCCTGGCGCAGCGCCAGGATCTCGGCGATCAGGGCGCCGTTGTCGAAGTGGCGTGACGCCTGCGGTGCCTGGTCGCTGGCCCGGGTCACGTAGGCGCGATACAGGCGCTGGCGCAGGTCGCTGCTGTGGGCGTACTGCATCACCGGCAGGTAGCAGGGCATCTTCAGCGTGAGCTTGTGGCCCTCGCGGCCTTCGGCCTCGGCCGCGGCACGCGTGGCCTGCACCACGTCCGGGGGCACGCCTGCCAGTTGCGCCGTGTCCACAAAGTCGGCGTAGGCGTCGGTGGCATCCAGGGTGTTCTCGCTGAACTTCTGCGCCAGTTCGGCCTGTCGCTCCTGGATCTGGGCGTAGCGCGCCTTTGCCTCGCCCCGGAGGTCGGCTCCCCCGAGCACGAAGTTGCGGATCGCGTTGCGGTGCGCCTGGCGCTGCGCCGCGTCCAGGCGGTCCGGGTCCATGGCCTTGTATTTCGCGTACAGACGTTCGTCGCTGCCCAGGCGGGTCCAGAACTCGGTGACACGGGGCAGGACTTCGTTGTAGGCCGCGCGCAGTTCGGGAGTGTCGGCCACGGCATTGAGGTGGCCCACCGCGCCCCAGGCGCGGCCCAGCTTTTCGGTGGCTGTGTCCAGTGTGGCGGCCAGGGCCTTCCATTCGGGGGGAAAACCGGGCGCGACCACGGTCTCCAGCGCCGCATCGCATTCGGCCAGCAGGGCCTGCATGGCGGGCGCCACATGTTCGGGGCGGATCTGGTCGAACAGGGGCAGGTCGGTGAAATCGAGGAGGGGGTTGCTCATGCCCCCGATTTTGCGCCGCCGCAGCCATCCCCAAGGGGCCCAGGGCATTGAATTGCCTGATCGCCGCGATCGGTCGGTCGCAGGAGGCGGCGCGCCGCCCCCGTGGTTCGGCCCGCGGATCAGGCCTTGCTTGCGCGCTCGGCCGCCTCCAGGGTGTTCACAAGCAGCATCGCGCGGGTCATGGGCCCGACCCCGCCGGGCACCGGGGTGATCCAGCCGGCCACGGCGCGCACGCCCTCGAAGTCCACATCGCCGCACAGCTTGCCAGCGTCGTCGCGGTTCATACCCACATCGATCACCACCGCGCCGGGCTTGACCATGTCCGCGGTCAGCACGTTGCGCTTGCCCACGGCGGCCACGACCACGTCGGCCTGGCGGGTGAAGGCGGCCAGGTCCCGCGTGCCGCTGTGGCAGACGGTGACCGTGGCGTTCCGTTGCAGCAGCATCAGCGCCATGGGCTTGCCCACGATATTGCTGCGGCCGATGACCACGGCGTGCTTGCTGCGCAGGTCGTAGCCGATGGCCTCGAGCATCTTCATGCAGCCATGGGGCGTGCAGGGCCAGAAGCCCGGCTGGCCCACCATCAACGCGCCGGCGCTGGCCACGTGGAAGCCGTCGACATCCTTGGCGGGCGAGATGGTCTCGATCACCCGCTGCGCGTTCATGTGGCGGGGCAGGGGCAGCTGCACCAGGATGCCGTGTACCGCCGGATCGGCGTTGAGGGCGCGGACACGATCGAGCAGTTCGGCCTCGGCCAGGGTGGCGGGATAGCGCTCGAGCGTCGCGACCAGGCCGGTCTCGGCGCTGTCGTTGACCTTGTGCCGGGTATAGACCTGGCTGGCCGGGTCGTCGCCTACCAGCAGGATCGCCAGCGCGGGCTGGATGCCGCGCGCCTTGAGGGCGACGGTGCGGTGGGCGACCTCGTCGCGGATCTGGCGGGACAGGGCGATGCCGTCAATGAGCTGGGCGGTCATGGGCGCTTGCGAAAAAGAGTCGCCCGCAGCGGCAGGCGTTTGCGGGCGATCCGAAAGATGGAGGGATGGTGCGTGCCGGGAATCAGGCTTTCACCGGGGCCTGCCCCAGGGCGATCTTGAGCAGGTCGGCCACGGTGTTGGCGTTGAGTTTTTCCATGATGTTGGCGCGATGCGCCTCGACCGTCTTGATGCTGATGCCCAGGTCGTCGGCGATCTGCTTGTTCAGGCGGCCTGCCACGATGCGCTCCAGCACTTGCGCCTCGCGGGAGGTGAGCTTGGCCAGCAGGGCGTCGCGACTGGCGGCGCTCTGGTAATCGGCGAAGGCACTCTTGGCGTGTTCGAGCATGCGCTCGACCAGGTTCAGGAGCTCGTCCTCCTTGAACGGCTTCTGGATGAAGTCCAGGGCACCCTTTTTCATGGTGTTGACGGCCATGGGCACGTCGCCGTGGCCGGTGATGAACACGATGGGCAGGGGCGAGCGGCGCTCGATCAGGCGGTCCTGCAGTTCCAGGCCGGTCATGCCGCCCATGCGGATGTCGACGATCAGGCAGGCGATCTCACGGGGGTCGTAGCGTGAGAGGAAGGATTCAGCGGATTCGAAGCAGCGGACGCGGTAGTCCTTGCCCTCCAGCAGCCATTGCACGGAGTCGCGTACGGCTTCGTCGTCGTCCACCACATAGACCGTGCCTCGTTTGGGAATAAGGCTCATGCTGTGACCCCTGCGTTGTTGTCGCTCGAAATGCTGTTGGTATGGACGACGGGAATCCAGAATGAGAACAGGCACCCGGCCACGAGGGCGCCATTGTAGATGTTCTCCGCCTGCATCCTGCCCTGATGGGACTCGACGATGGTGCGGCATAGATTCAGGCCGATGCCCATGCCCTCGGCCTTGGTGGAAAAGAACGCTTCGTAGAGGCGCTCCATCACCTCCGGCGCGAGCCCGCGGCCGGTGTCGCGCACGGAGAATTCGACGACTTCCTGCTCGTTTGCCCGGCGCGGGACGACGCGCAGTTCGATGCTGCGCAAGGCGGCCGGGCGCTGCGCCATGTCGATCGACTCAGCGGCGTTCTTCAAGAGGTTCACCAGCACCTGCTCGATCAGGATCGGATCGACCATGAGGGCGGGCATGCGCGCTGCCACGTAGTGCGACAGCCGCACATTGCGCCGGCGCAATTCAATCTCGACCAGTTCCACCGCCTCGGTCACCATGGGAGCGACTTCCGACAGCGTGCGATTGGGCTCGCTGCGTTTCACGAAGGAGCGGATACGCTGGATGATCTGACCCGCGCGCTGGGCCTGGCGCGCAGTTTTCTCAAGGGCAGCCAGCAGGTCGTCCTCGTTGATCTGACGGCCCCGGATCCGCGAGAGCAGGCCGGTGCAATAGTTGTTGATCGCGGTCAGGGGCTGGTTCAACTCGTGCGCCACGCTGGACGCCATTTCGCCCATGGTGATCAGGCGGCTGGCCGATTGCGCGCGCTCGGCCTGCAGCGCCGCCTGTTCTTCCGCCTTGCGCCGCGCCGTGATGTCGGTGGCGATCACCATCTGCGCCAGGCGCCCGTCCACCCAATTGAGGTAGCGTGAACGCACCTCCAGCCACTTGGCCAGGGACGGCACGAAGATTTCCGCATTGCCGGTACCGGAGGATTCAAGCTGCCCCATGGGCAGGCCCACGAAGGCGTCGACATCGTCGGTGGCGTCGTCGCTGCGGGCCTGTGCCGGCATGCCCGCCTGGGCCACCATCTGCAGGTGGCCGTCGGTGCGGGTGTCGAACCACTGGCGGTACAACTTGTTGGCGAACAACAGTTCGTCGCTGCCCAGGGGCGCCACTGACACCGACGCGTCCAGCGCCTCCAGCACCGTGGTGAAGCGCTCGTGCGACGCCAGCAGCTGCTCGCGAATGCGCGTGGGCTCGGTGATGTCCGTCATGGACGTCATCCATCCTGTCTGTTCCCCCTTGGCGTCGATCAGGGGGGAGACATACATGCGGGCGTCGAAGAGGCTGCCGTCCTTGCGCTTGACCCGCACTTGGAACCCGCCCACCGTGCTGCGTCCGCTCAGTTCATCCTCCAGGCGTGCCGTGAGCAGGTCCCGGTCCTCGTCGGGCCAGTAGGGAAAGGGCGGCAGGCGTCCCACCAGCTCGGCCTCACTCCAGCCCGTCATCTGGCAGAACGCGAGGTTCACATAGGTAATGCGCCCATGCAGGTCCAGCGCCCGCATGCCCGTGAGCATGGAGTTTTCCATGGCCCGCCGGAAATTCGTCTCCGCCACCAGCGCGCGCTGCGCCTGCAGGCGCCGGCGCGTGTGCCGCCAGTTGCCTATGAGCATCCAGGCCGTCATCACACTGAGGGTGCCGACCAGCCAGAACAGGCCGGTACCGATCAGGCCCTGGGAGGTCCGATAGGCCTGCGCTCGGATGATCAGGCCATTGCCCACGGGTGACACCGGCACCTCGTATTCGTTGGCGTGCGACGGCATCCAGGGCAGCAGGGAAGTGGCCGCACCGCGGGCGGGCACCGCGGTTCCAGCCAGCATCTGGCCATTGCCATCGAGCAGCGCCACCGCGTGCTTGGCGGACACCTCGGTGGGCACGGCGTAACGCAGGAGGCTGTCAATGGAGTATTCGCCCAGGATCACGCCGCCGAAGCGTCCCTGGTCGGCCAGGGGCACGTGCAACTGCAGGATCACGCCGTTCTCCGCCCCGGCGATCGGTTGCGAGTACACCGGCTGCAGCAGGTCCCGCGCCAGGCCGAACATGGCCTCTGTCTCTCCCAGGCGCAGCACCTCGCCGGCGATCCGGGGCTGGTAACTCACGGCCGGCGCGTTGTAGCTGGCCTTCACGCGGCGCCGCTCGTCGATCCAGGACAAGGTTTGCAGCTCGGGGTATTGCGCCACCAGCGACTCGGCGCGCCCGACGAATTCCTCGGTGTCCACCTCCTTGTTGGAGATGTCGCGTGCGATCCGCATCAACTGCTCCTGCCGCTCCAGCAGGCGCAGGCGCACCCGCTGCTGCGCGTATTCCACATCGCGCTTGACCGCCTCGAGCTCGCGTTCCTGCTCCTCGATCCGCAGGTAACTGAAGGCCGACACGATGGCCGCCAGGAACAGGACCACGGCCGCCAAGGGCGCCAGCACCGCAAAGCGGTCCTGGCGGCTGGCAGGCTGGGTGCGCCACCAGCGACTGGGCCAAGGTAGGCCGCGTGCGCTGTCGCTGGGGTCCGGCGGGGTGACGGCTTCCTGCATGGAGGCCCAAGTGTAGGGGTTAGCCCGTAACCTGCCGGCGGCCCATCCGTGGGGAGCCCCGCAGCGCAACGAGGCTTCGCGCCATGGCACCGCAATCCTGGGAACCGCTTTATTTCATAATTTGAAATGAGATAGCGCTATTTGAAATTTGAAAAAAAATGTGCCACACTTCGAGGCAGGCGGTACAACCGCCCTCAATCGCCAATCCCTCGAGGAGACAAGCCATGTCAGCACAGCCTGAGCATCTCTTTGGTGCCGCCGCGAACGACGCGGACGCCCAGGAAACCCGCGAGTGGGTCGACGCCCTGTCGGCCGTCATCGCCAATGAAGGCCGCGAACGCGGGCACTTCCTGCTCGAGCAGCTCCTCGAGCAGGCCCGCCAGGAAGGCATCGACCTGCCTTTTTCTGCTACTACCGGTTACATCAATACCATTGAACCGCAGGACGAAGCGCGCTGCCCCGGCAACCTCGAGGTCGAAGAGCGCCTGCGCGCCTACATGCGCTGGAACGCCATGGCCATGGTGGTCAAGGCCAACCGCCTGCATCCCGCCGACGGCGGCGACCTCGGCGGCCACATCAGCTCCTTCGCCTCGCTGGCCACCATGTTCGGTGCCGGCTTCAACCACTTCTGGCACGCCGAGAGCGAGCACCATGGCGGCGACTGCCTCTACATCCAGGGCCACAGCGCCCCCGGCGTCTATGCCCGCGCCTTCCTCGAGGGCCGGATCTCCGAGGAACAGCTCCTGAACTTCCGCCAGGAAGTCGATGGCAAGGGGCTTTCCAGCTACCCGCACCCCAAGCTGATGCCCGAGTTCTGGCAGTTCCCCACCGTGTCGATGGGCCTGGGCCCCTTGATGGCGATCTACCAGGCGCGCTTCCTGAAGTACCTGCATGCGCGCGGCATTGCCAACACCGAAGGGCGCAAGGTCTGGGTGTTCTGCGGCGACGGCGAGATGGACGAACCCGAATCGCTCGGTGCGATCGGGCTCGCGTCGCGCGAGAAGCTCGACAACCTGATCTTTGTCGTCAACTGCAACCTGCAGCGGCTCGACGGACCGGTGCGCGGCAACGGCAAGATCATCCAGGAGCTCGAAGGCGGCTTCCGCGGCGACGGCTGGAACGTCATCAAGGTGATCTGGGGCTCGTACTGGGATCCGCTGCTGGCGCGCGATGCCGAGGGCCGGCTCCTGCGCGTGATGGAAGACACGGTCGACGGCGAGTACCAGAACTTCAAGGCCAACGACGGCGCGTTCGTGCGCAAGCACTTCTTCGGCAAGGACCCGAAGCTGCTCGAAATGGTCTCGCGCATGACCGACGACGACATCTGGCGGCTGAACCGCGGCGGCCACGACCCGCACAAGATCTACGCGGCCTACGCCGCGGCGGTCAAGCACAAGGGCCAGCCGACCGTGATCCTGGCCAAGACGGTCAAGGGCTACGGCCTGGGCAAGCAGGGCCAGGCGCAGAACCCGACGCACCAGCTGAAGAAACTGGACGTGTCCACCATCCGCGAGTTCCGCGACCGATTCAACGTGCCGATCCCCGACGACCAGTTGGAGAGCCTGCCCCTGTACCGCCCGGCCGCCGACTCCCCCGAGATGCAGTACCT
>JBEGVR010000218.1:0-5848 GCA_041178265.1 Pseudomonadota bacterium
CCACGCCGGTACGAGACCGGGCAAGCTGCTGGACATTTCACCAGTGTGGCAAGGCAAAGCCCGCGATTGTATCAGCTACAGGCGAAACCCCCTGTTTCACGCCTGCGGGCGCGTTTTGGGAACATCGGTCGATGAACCCCCTGCGTGACAACCCCTTCAATTCCCGACTGGCCGAGGGCGTGGGCCGGGTCGGTTTCCGAAAGTGGTACGAGCGGGAGCTCCTGTCCAGCCATGCCCACATGCTGCTGTCCCTGCTGTCGCTCTTCGCCATGCTGGCAGCCCTGGAGGCCTACACCGAGGCGCAGGGGGGAGACAGGCTGGTGGACGTGGCCCTGGCCTTGGTGGCCGGGGTCATCACCCTGTGGTCCCTGCGGCGTTACCTGTATCTGCTGATGCGCGCCGAATTCCTCGCCAACCAGGCCAACTGTCCTGAGTGCAAGGACTACGGGCGCTTCCAGGTGGTGTCCGAAGACCGCCGGGCGAACCAGACTCAGGTGCGCTGCCGGCGCTGCGCGCACGACTGGACCATCGACGAGGAATGACCCCCCGGCCCGGGCCGCCCGGGCCAGCGGTCAAGCTTGCGCCAGCCGTTTCCAGGTGGCGATCACGCTGTCCGGGTTGAGCGAGATGGAGGCGATGCCTTCATCCGCCAGCCACTGGGCGAAGTCGGGGTGGTCGCTGGGGCCCTGGCCGCAGATGCCGACGTACTTGCCCTGCCTGCGGCAGGCGGCGATGGCCATGGACAGCAGGGCGCGTACCGCTGGGTCGCGCTCGTCGAAGTCGGCGGCCAGCAGCTCGAGGCCGGAATCGCGGTCCAGGCCCAGGGTGAGCTGGGTCAGGTCGTTGGAGCCGATCGAGAAGCCGTCGAAGTGCTGCAGGAAGGCGTCGGCCAGCAGGGCGTTGCTGGGGATCTCGCACATCATGATCAGCTTCAGATCGTCAGCGCCGCGCTGCAGGCCCTGCTGCGCCAGCAGCTTGACCACGCGCTCGGCCTGGCTGACCGTGCGCACGAAGGGCACCATGATCTGGACGTTGGTCAGGCCCATCTCGGTGCGAACGCGGCGCAGCGCCTCGCATTCCATGGCAAAGGCCTCGCCGAAGTCGGCACTGATGTAGCGCGCCGCGCCACGGAACCCCAGCATGGGGTTTTCCTCCTCGGGCTCGTAGCGCGAGCCGCCTATGAGCTTGCGGTATTCGTTGGACTTGAAGTCGGACAGGCGCACGATCACCGGCTTGGGCCAGAAGGCCGCCGCGATGGTGGCCACGCCCTCGGCGACCTTGTCGACGTAGAAGGCGCGCGGCGAGGCGTGGCCGCGCGCCACGGATTCGACCGCCTTCTTCAGGTCGGCATCGACGTTGGGGTAGTCGAGGATGGCCTTGGGGTGCACGCCGATGTTGTTGTTGATGATGAATTCCAGGCGCGCCAGGCCCACGCCCTCGTTGGGCAGCTGGGCGAAGTCGAAGGCGAGCTGGGGGTTGCCCACGTTCATCATGATCTTGGTCTGGATGGGGGGCAGCGCGCCGCGCTGCACCTCGCTCACCTCGGTCTCGAGCAGGCCGTCGTAGATGAAGCCGGTGTCGCCCTCGGCGCAACTGACGGTGACGAGGGTGCCGTCCTGCAGGACCTCGCTGGCATGGCCGCAGCCGACCACCGCGGGGATGCCCAGCTCGCGGGCGATGATGGCCGCGTGGCAGGTGCGCCCGCCGCGGTTGGTGACGATGGCGCTGGCGCGCTTCATCACAGGCTCCCAGTTGGGGTCGGTCATGTCGGCCACCAGCACGTCGCCGGGCTGTACCTTGTCCATCTCGGACACGTTGTGCACCAGGCGCACCGGGCCGGTGCCGATCTTCTGGCCGATGGCACGGCCCTCGGCCAGCACCGTGCCCTTGCCTTTGAGCTTGTATTTGAGCTCGGACTTGCCCTGGGCCTGGCTCTTCACGGTCTCGGGGCGGGCCTGCAGGATATAGAGCTGTCCGTCCTGGCCGTCCTTGCCCCACTCGATGTCCATGGGGCGGCCATAGTGCTTTTCGATCACCAGGGCGTAGCGGGCGAGTTGCTCGACGTCGGCGTCTGTCAGGCAATAGCGATTGCGCTGCTCCAGGGGCACGTCGACGGTCTTGATCAACTTGCCGCTGGCGGCTTTCTCCTCGGGCGAGGCGAAGACCATCTCGATCAGCTTGGAGCCCAGGTTGCGGCGGATCACGGCGCGCTTGCCCGCCTGCAGCATGGGCTTGTGCACATAGAACTCGTCGGGATTGACGGCGCCCTGCACCACGGTCTCGCCCAGGCCGTAGCTGGCGGTGATGAAGACGACATCCTCGAAACCCGACTCGGTGTCGATGGTGAACATCACGCCCGCGGCGCCCAGGTCGGAGCGCACCATGCGCTGCACGCCAGCAGACAGGGCCACGTCGGCGTGGGCGAAGCCCTTGTGCACGCGATAGCTGATGGCACGGTCGTTGTACAGGGAGGCGAAGACCTCCTTCATCTTGTGCAGCACCTGCTCGATGCCCACGACGTTCAGGAAGGTCTCCTGCTGGCCGGCGAAGGACGCATCGGGCAGGTCCTCGGCGGTGGCCGAGGAGCGCACCGCGAAGCTGGCCTGGGCGTTGGGGCCGGCGAGCGTGATGAAAGCCGCGCGGATGGCGGCCTCCAGGCTGGCGGGAAAGGGCTGGCTCTCGACCCACCCGCGGATCTCGGCGCCGGCGGCGGCCAGCGCGCGCACATCTTCGGTGTCCAGGGTGTCCAGGCGCGCCTGGATGCGGGCTGCGAGGCCACCCGCGGCGAGGAACTCGCGAAAGGCATGGGCGGTGGTGGCAAAGCCCGTGGGCACGCGCACGCCCTGGGGCAGCTGGGAGATCATTTCGCCGAGGCTGGCGTTCTTGCCGCCGACCACCTCGACATCCGACATTCTCAGGTTTTCAAACGGAACGACCAGGGCGGTCGCAGGAAAACGGTCTGACATGGGAAAGCTCCGGAAGTTGAAAGCGGTGCGGCGCGCGTGGGGTGCGCGCTCCCATGGCAAAGCAGCCGGCTTTGTGCTTGGAGGTTGTCGGGGCTGCGGGGCATGGGGAGGGAGTCGGGGCGGGGCCGGTTCCGGCGGGCGAATTCGGCTAAATTGCTGCGGATTGTAGGCGGCGCGGTCCCTTTGCGCCGTGCGCCCACCTGAAAGCTTGCATGCCCAATCGCACTGTGTTCTTCATCTCCGACGGCACTGGCATCACCGCGGAAACTTTCGGCAATGCGATCCTGGCGCAATTCGAGATCCAGCCGCGGCACGTGCGGCTGCCCTTCGTCGATTCGGCGGACAAGGCCCACCAGGTGGTGCGGCAAGTCAATCAGACCGCCGCCGCCGAGGGCCGGCGGCCCATCGTCTTCACCACCCTGGTCAACATGGAGGTGCTGGAGATCATCCGATCGGGCTGCCAGGCCATGATCCTGGACATGTTCGGCACCTTCGTGCAGCCGCTGGAAATCGAGCTGGGCATGAAGTCCAGTCACCGCGTCGGACGCTTTTCGGACGCCAGCAAGAGCCAGGCGTATCACGACCGCATCGAGGCGATCAATTTCAGCCTGGCGCATGACGACGGCCAGAGCAACCGCGACCTGGCCTCGGCCGACGTGGTGCTGGTGGGCGTGAGCCGCAGCGGCAAGACGCCAACCTCCCTGTACCTGGCCATGCAGTACGGGCTCAAGGCTGCCAACTACCCGTTGATTCCAGAGGACTTCGAGCGCCAGCAGCTGCCGCCAGCCCTGCTGCCCTATCGCAGCAAGATCTTCGGCCTGACCATCCAGCCCGAGCGGCTGGCCGAGATCCGCAACGAACGGCGCCCGAATTCGCGCTACGCCTCGCTGGAAAACTGCCGCATGGAAGTCAGCGAGGCCGAAGCCATGATGCGACGGGCCGGGATCCGGTGGCTCTCGACAACCACCAAGTCGATCGAGGAGATCGCGACCACCATCTTGCAGGAGCTGCGGCCGGAGCGGCTGGAGTACTAGGGCCCTTCACGCTCGCCCACTGCGTGGGGCTCACGCCCTCCCGAGGGGTCGTTTGCGCCGGCAGCCCGTCAATAGTCGAAATATATCGTTCGATTTGTTTTAATTGAGTTGATCAATATCAGGGGGAACCCTAATATTCCTTTCGTTTGCCAACCGGCCAACGCAGACCGAAAGGAATCCTGAAATGTCCCTCATTAATACCCAAGTTCGCGCCTTCCAGGCCACGGCATATCACAACGGCAAGTTCGTTCCGGTGACCGAGGCCGACTTCCGCGGCAAGTGGTCGGTGGTGTGCTTCTACCCCGCCGACTTCACCTTCGTGTGCCCCACCGAGCTGGGCGACCTGGCCGACCACTATGCCGAGTTCCAGAAGATGGGCGTCGAGGTCTATGGCGTGTCCACCGACACCCACTTCACCCACAAGGCCTGGCACGACACCTCGGAGACCATCGCCAAGGTCACGTACCCCCTGATCGGCGACCCCAACCACCAGCTGGCCAGCTTCTTCCAGGTGCTGGTGACGGAAGGCGAAGGCGCGGGCCTGGCCCTGCGCGGCACCTTCGTGATCGACCCCGAAGGCCGCATCAAGACGATGGAAGTGCACGACGACGGCATCGGCCGCGACGCGTCGGAGACCCTGCGCCGCGTGAAGGCCGCCCAGTACATCGCGGCCCACCCGGGCGAGGTCTGCCCCGCCAAGTGGAGCGAGGGCGCCCAGACCCTCAAACCCTCGCTGGACCTGGTCGGCAAGATCTGACGGCGCACGGAGACCCTCATGCTCGACACCGCCCTCAAGACCCAGCTGGCCAGCTACCTCGAACGCATCTCGCAGCCGATCGAGATCACGGCTCAACTCGATGACTCGCAGGCCTCGCGTGACATGCAGGCGCTGCTGCGGGACGTGGTCGAGGCCTCGCCCCGCATCACCGTCCGCGAGAGCCAGGGCGGCCCGCACCGCACGCCCTCCTTCGCCCTCAACCGGCCCGGTGAGAACCACGGCCCGCGCTTTGCCGGCCTGCCCATGGGGCACGAGTTCACCTCACTGGTGCTGGCACTGCTACAGGTGGGCGGCTACCCGCCGAAGGTGGAGCCCACGGTGCTCGGGCAGATCCGCGCGCTTGAGGGCGACTTCGAGTTCGAGGTCTATGTCTCCCTGACGTGCCACAACTGCCCGGACGTGGTACAGGCCCTGAACCTGATGGCGATCCAGAACCCGCGCATCAAGACCACCATGATCGAGGGCGGCCTGTTCCAGGACGAGATCAAGGAACGCCAGATCATGGGCGTGCCCACCGTGTTCCTCAATGGCACGATGTTCGGCAACGGCCGCATGACGCTGGAAGAAATCCTGGCCCGCATCGACACGAGCGGCACCGAGCGCGAAGCCAGGAAGATCGACGCGAAGGATCCCTTCGACGTGTTGATCGTCGGCGGCGGCCCGGCCGGCGCGGCGGCGGCGGTCTATGCGGCGCGCAAGGGCATCCGCACCGGCATCGCCTCGGAACGCTTTGGCGGCCAGGTGCTGGACACCCTGGGCATCGAGAACTTCATCTCGATCAAGGAAACCGAGGGCCCGCGCTTCGCGCTGGCCCTGGAAGAACACGTGCGCCACTACGACGTGGACATCATGAACCTGCAGCGCGCCAAGGCCCTCGTGCCTGGCGAGCTGATCGAGGTGCAACTGGAAAGCGGCGCGGCGCTCCGGGCGCGCAGCGTGATCATCACCACCGGCGCGCGCTGGCGCACGATCAACGTGCCCGGCGAGCAGGAGTACAAGAACAAGGGCGTGGCCTATTGCCCGCACTGCGACGGCCCGCTGTTCAAGGGCAAGCGCGTGGCCGTGATCGG
>JBEGVR010000219.1:0-20869 GCA_041178265.1 Pseudomonadota bacterium
GCCCGGATCCACCAGTTCGTCGCCGCCGTGCGTGCGGCCGACGCGCTCCTTGCAGGCACCCAGCCATGATCATCTATGACCAGCCCGATGCCGCAGGCCATTTCGGCCAGTACGGTGGCAGCTTCGTCAGCGAGACGCTGACGCACGCCATCGAAGAACTCAAGGCGGCCTATGCCCACTACCAGCACGACCCGGAGTTCCTGGCCGAATTCCAGTACGAACTCAAGCACTTCGTGGGCCGCCCGTCCCCGATCTACCATGCGGCGCGCACCAGCCGTGAGATGGGTGGCGCGCAGATCTACCTCAAACGGGAGGACCTCAATCACACCGGCGCCCACAAGATCAACAACGTGATCGGCCAGGCCATGCTGGCCCGGCGCATGGGCAAGCCGCGCGTGATCGCCGAAACTGGCGCCGGCCAGCACGGGGTGGCCACCGCCACCATCTGCGCCCGCTATGGCCTGGAGTGCGTGGTCTACATGGGCGCCGAAGACGTGAAGCGCCAGAGCCCCAACGTCTACCGCATGAAGCTGCTGGGGGCGACCGTGGTGCCCGTGGAATCGGGCAGCCGCACGCTGAAAGACGCGCTCAACGAGGCCATGCGCGATTGGGTGACGAACGTGGAGAACACCTTCTACATCATCGGCACGGTGGCGGGCCCGCACCCCTACCCGATGATGGTGCGCGATTTTCAGAGCATCATCGGCACGGAGTGCCTCACGCAGATGCCCGAGATGACCGGGCGCCAGCCCGATGCCGTGATCGCCTGCGTGGGCGGCGGCAGCAACGCGATGGGCATCTTCCATCCCTACATCCCCCACGAGGGCACGCGCCTGATCGGCGTGGAAGCCGCGGGCGAGGGCCTCGATAGCGGCAGGCATTCGGCCTCGCTGCAAAGGGGCAGCCCCGGCGTGCTGCATGGCAACCGCACCTACATCCTGCAGGACGAGAACGGCCAGATCACCGAGACGCACAGCGTGAGCGCGGGCCTCGATTACCCCGGCGTGGGCCCCGAGCACGCCTGGCTCAAGGACATCGGCCGTGCCGAATACGTGGGCGTGACCGACAGTGAGGCGCTGGACGCCTTCCACTACCTGTGCCGCACCGAGGGCATCATCCCGGCGCTCGAATCGAGCCACGCGCTGGCCTACGCCATGAAGCTGGCCAAGACGATGCGCACCGACCAGAGCCTCCTGGTGAACCTGTCCGGGCGCGGCGACAAGGACATCGGCACCGTGGCCGACCTGTCGCAGGCCGATTTCTATTGCCGCCCCAGCTGCCGTGGCCAGAGCGTCAAGGGCGAGATGCACCCCGTGGAGTTCAAGAAATGAGCGCCGCCGGGCCGTCCCAAGGCGCGAAGGTCCCCTCGGGGGGCAAGATGCCACACGCAGTGGGCGGACGTGGGGGTGCATCATGAGCGCGCCCGTGCACCGCATCACCGCCACCTTCGAGCGCCTGAAGCAGCAAGGCCGCAAGGCCCTCATTCCCTATGTGACGGCCGGCTTCCCCTACGCCGACATCACGCCCGCCCTGATGCAGGGCATGGTGGACGCGGGCGCCGACGTGATCGAGTTGGGCGTGCCCTTCTCCGACCCCATGGCCGACGGCCCCGTGATCCAGAAGGCGGGCGAACGCGCGCTGGCCATGGGTGTGGGCATGTCGCAGGTGCTGGCCATGGTGCGCGCCTTCCGCCAGGGCAATTCGACCACGCCCGTGGTCCTCATGGGCTACGCCAACCCGGTGGAACGCTACGACCTCAAGCACAGCAAAGGCGCCTTCATCCGCGACTGCGCGGCGGCGGGCGTCGATGGCCTGCTGATCGTGGACTACCCGCCCGAGGAATGCGCGCAATTCGCCGCCGACCTGCGCGCCCACGGCATGGACCTGATCTTTCTGCTGGCGCCGACATCGACCGACGCACGCATGCAGCAGGTGGCGCGCGTGGCCAGCGGCTACGTCTATTACGTCTCGCTCAAGGGCGTGACCGGCGCCGGCCACCTGGATACCGACGCCGTGGAGGCCATGCTGCCCCGCATCCGCCAGCACGTGAAGATCCCGGTGGGTGTGGGCTTTGGCATCCGCGACGCGCAGACCGCGCGCGCCGTCGGCCGGGTGGCCGACGCGGTGGTGATCGGCACGCGCCTGATCCAGATCGTGGGCGAGTTGCCGCGCGAGCAGGTCGTGCCTGCCGCCGCCCGCTTCCTGGGCGAGATCCGCCAGGCTCTGGACGCCTAGAATCACGCGATAGAAGGGATCCCCATATGTCCTGGCTCGAAAAGCTCCTGCCCCCCAAGATCCAGCCGACCGACCCCACCGAGCGGCGCAGCGTGCCCGAGGGCCTGTGGGTCAAGTGCCCCAGCTGTGAGTCAGTGCTTTACAACACCGACCTGGCTCAGAACCAGAACGTCTGCCCCACCTGCAACCACCACCACCGGATCTCGGCGCGCAAGCGTCTGGACGCCTTCCTGGACGCCGAAGGCCGCTACGAGATCGGCCAGGAGGTGCTGCCGGTCGACGCCCTGAAGTTCAAGGACAGCCGCAAGTACCCCGAGCGCCTCAAGGAAGCCCTGGAAAACACCGGCGAGACCGACGCCCTGGTCGTGATGGGTGGTGCGGTGCACAGCATCAACCTGGTGGCCGCGGCCTTCGAGTTCGACTTCATGGGCGGCTCCATGGGCAGCGTGGTGGGCGAGCGCTTCGTTCGTGGCGTGCAGGCCGCGATCGACCAGAAGGTGCCCTTCATCTGCTTCACCGCCACCGGCGGCGCGCGCATGCAGGAGGGCCTGCTGTCGCTGATGCAGATGGCCAAGACCAATGCCGCCCTCACCCGCCTGGCGCAAAAGGGTCTGCCCTACGTGAGCGTGCTGACCGATCCCACCATGGGCGGCGTGAGCGCGGGCTTTGCCTTCATGGGTGACATCGTGATCGCCGAGCCCAAGGCCCTGATCGGCTTTGCCGGCCCGCGCGTGATTGAATCCACCGTGCGCGTGACCCTGCCCGAGGGTTTCCAGCGCGCGGAGTTCCTGGAGCAAAAGGGCGCGGTCGATTTCATCTGTGACCGGCGCGAATTGCGCAAGACCGTGGCCAGCGCCCTGGCCATGCTGCAGCGACAGCCCGGCGACGCGGTGGCCTGATCAGCGCAAGACGCTCGCCTGCACCGCAGCAAGCACGATACCCGCGACCTGCAGCACCAGCAGCAGGGCCAACGGAGACAGGTCGACGCCCCCCACCATCGGCAGGATGCGCCGGAAAGGCCGCAGCAACGGCGCAGCCAGCCGGTCCAGGATGTCGGCGGTCAGGGAAGAACGACCCTGCTGGCTGGCCTGCACCCAGGACAGCACGGCCGACACGATGACCAGCACCGTGAGCGCGGAGATCGCCAGCCGCACCACACCGAATACGGCCACCAGCGGCAGCAGCACGACCGAGCCACCCCCACCCGCCAACAGCCACAGCAACACAGCCTGGAGCAGCTCCAGGAGCCACGCGCCCACCAGGCTGGCGGTGTCCCAGCGCCCAAGAGCAGGCAGGACACGGCGCAAGGGCAGCACCAGCCAGTCGGTCACGGCGAAGACGAAGCGGCCCAGCGGGTTGCCAAAAGGCACACGCTGGTGCTGCATGTAAAGACGCAGCAGGCAGCTGCCCCCGAGCAGGCCGATGACGACATCCAGCAGCAGGGAAATGATCTGGTAGAGCATGTAATGGGTGGGCAGACCGCTCGTGGGATGATAGCGGCCTGACCCGGTGCGTACTGTGAACACGGCCTTGACCCTGCAATCCCTCCCCCTGTTCCCCCTGGGCACTGTGCTCTTCCCCGGGGGCTTGCTGCCCTTGCGGATCTTCGAGGTGCGCTACCTGGACATGATCCGCCGATGCCAGAAGGCCGGCGCGCCCTTCGGGGTGGTCTGCCTCACGCAGGGGCAGGAGGTGCGCCAGCCCGGCGCGGGCCAGGAAGGTTTTGCCGCCGTCGGCACCCTGGCCACGCTGGCCGACGTCCAGGCGCCCCAGCCCGGGCTGCTGATGGTGCGCGCCCACGGCGACCAGCGCTTTCGCATCCAGTCCAGCGAACGGCTCACGCACGGCCTCTGGGTCGCCGACGTGGCGCAGATCCCGGATGACGTGTCGGTACCGGTGCCGGACGACCTCCAGGCCACGGCCGATGCCCTCGGCCAGCTGCTGGAGAACCTGCAGGCCCAGGCCGAGGAGGCCGGCGGCGACCTGCCGGTGCGCACCCCCTGGTCGCTGGGAGACTGCGGCTGGGTGGCCAACCGCTGGTGCGAGATGCTGCCCATGCCCACGCCCATGAAGCAACGGCTGATGGAACTGGACAACCCCCTGGTGCGGCTGGAGCTGGTGAGCGACCTGCTGGCCCGCAACGGCATCACCGGCCGCTGAGGCAGCGCCGCACCGCCCCGCGGGCGCGGCCTGGCGGGCTGCTCAGTGCGGGGTCCGGTACTCCGGAACGTAGCCGCGCAGCCAGGCGCGCAGTGCCTCCTCGGACGGCGCTGGACCGGCCGCCTCGACCCAGCGCACCACGGCATCGACGTCCATCTGCAACTGGCCCGAGGCCCGTGCCACGCGCAGCTTGGGGTGCGGCGTGGGCAGCGTGGTCTCGTCGTCAGCCAGGAGTTCCTCGTAGAGTTTTTCGCCCGGGCGCAGACCGGTGTAGGTGACCGGGATCTCCTGCTCGGTGCGACCGGACAGGCGTATCAGGAGGCGGGCCAGTTCGGCGATCTTGACCGGCTCGCCCATGTCCAGCACGAAGATCTGGCCTGAGCGCCCCATGAGGCCCGCCTGCAGCACGAGTTGCGCGGCTTCGGGGATGGTCATGAAGTAGCGGACGATGTCCGGGTGCGTGACGGTGACCGGGCCGCCGCGCGCGATCTGCGCGGTGAACAGGGGGACAACCGAACCACTGGACCCCAGCACGTTGCCAAATCGCACCGACACGTACTCCGTGCCGGGATGCGACGCGGCCACGCCCTGCACCACCAGTTCGGCCAGGCGCTTGCTGGCGCCCATGACATTGGTCGGATTGACGGCCTTGTCGGTGGACACCATGACGAAGCGGCGCACGCCAAACGCGCCCGCGACGCGCGCGGCATTCAGGGTACCCAGCACGTTGGTGCGCACCGCCTCGACTTCATTGAGCTGCTCCATCAGCGGCACGTGCTTGTAGGCCGCGGCATGGAACATGACCGAAGGCCGCTCGCGCGCCACGATGGCGCCCAGGCGGTCGGCCTCGCGCACGTTGGCGGTGTAGTAGGTGCCGCGCATCTGGGGGTGCGCCTCGCGCAGCTCCTGCTCCAGCTGGTAGATGGCGTATTCAGAGATGTCCACGCACACCAGGCGCGCCGCGCCCAGGCGGGCGATCTGGCGGCACAACTCGGAGCCGATGGAGCCCCCCGCCCCGGTCACCAGCACCGTCTGCCCGGAGATCATGGCCGACAGGCCCGCCACGTCCAGTTGCACCGGCGCGCGACCGAGCAGGTCTTCCAGCTCGATGCGGCGCGGGGCGGTGCCGTCACCCTGGCCCTGGATCCACTGGTCGGGCCGTGGCAGCGTGAGCAGGGTCAGGCGGGCGACGTTCACATTGAGCAGGGCATCACGCCGGGCGGGAGACCCGGGGGCGCTGGCGACCAGCACGGTCTGCACGTCCTCGTCCTGGCAGATGTCACCAATCTCTGCCAGGGTACCCAGGACATGCAGGTCCTGCAGGGTGCGTCCGACCTCGGCTGCCACCGGCGACACGATGCCCACGGGCAGCCACTGCGCCGCGCCCTTAAGAACGCGCAGCGCCTCGTCGGCTTCCTGCAGCGAACCGACCAGGAGGATGCGGCGCCCGCCCGGGACGGCATTTCGGCGCTCATGGACGCTGCGCTGGGTCGCGCGGGCTGCGGCCATCAGGGCCAGGGCGATCAGCGGGTGCAGCAGCAGCACCGACCGGGGGAACTGCGGCACCCGCAGCATCAGCACGACGGCGGCGGTCAGCAGGCCGGCCACCGCCACACCGCGCACCAGCTGACGCAACTCGTGCAGGCCGGTGAAGCGCCAGACCTGGCGGGGCACCCGCAGGAACGCCAGGGTGGCGCCGTGCAGGGCCAGGGGCAGGACCAGCGTCGCCCACGCCATCTGCACGAATTCGTCGGGAACGTCCAGGTTGAACCGCAGCCAGAAGGCGACGAGCCAGGCGATGCCCACCAGCAACAGGTCGGCGCCCAGGACGGCCAGGGTGTGCTTACGAAACAGCATGCGTGGACGCGGTGGACGCCAGCAGGCGGCGCAGGTCGCCGATGACGCGCTCGATCTCGGCGTCGGTGAGGTTGGAGCCCGAGGGCAGACAGACGCCGCGCTCGAAGAGGCGCGCGCCGACGTCGTTGCCCTCGGCGTGCGGGAAGTAGGGGGCGCCCTGGAACAGGGGCTGCAGGTGCATGGGCTTCCAGACGGGCCGCGCCTCGATGGCGTGGCGCTCCAGGGCGCGCAGCAGGCGCTCGCGGCGGGCCACCCCGTCAGGCCCCTCCAGCGTGAAGCAGGTGAGCCAGCGCGTCGAGTGATAACCCTGGGGCTCGGGCATCCACTGCACCTCGGGCCGGTCGGCCAGGGCCGCGCGGTAGATCTCGAACACGCGCCGCCGCTGCGCGACGCGCTGGGCCAGCACCTTGAGCTGGCCGCGGCCGATGCCCGCCAGCACATTGCTCATACGGTAGTTGAAGCCGATCTCCACATGCTCGTAGTGCGGCGCGGGTTCGCGCGCCTGGGTGGCGAGCTTGCGCGCGCGGGCCATGAGGGCGGCGTCGTCGGACACCAGCATGCCGCCACCAGAGGTGGTGATGATCTTGTTGCCGTTGAACGAGTAGATGCCCACGCGCCCGAAGGTACCGCTGGGGCGGCCCTTGTAATGGGCGCCCAGCGACTCGGCGGCGTCTTCCAGCACGGGCACGCCATGGCGTTCGCAAATCGGCAGCAGGGCGTCCATGTCGGCGCTCTGGCCGTAGAGGTTCACGATCACGACCGCCTTGGGCAGTTGGCCCTGCGCCTTCGACCATGCGAAGGCGCGCTCCAGGGCGGCGGGCGACATGTTCCAGGTCTGGGGCTCGGAGTCGACGAACACCGGCTTGGCACCGCAATACAGCAAAGGGTTGGCGCTGCCCACGAAGGTGAGCGAGGAGCAGAACACGGTGTCGCCGGGCTTCACGTCCAGCAGGATCAGGCCCAGGTGGATGGCGGCGGTGCCCGAACTGACCGCGGCGGCGTGGCCCAGGCCCACCTGCGCCGCGAGCTCGCGCTCGAAGCCGTCGACGTGCGGGCCCAGGGGCGCGATCCAGTTGGTGCGGAAGGCCTCTTCGACGAAGGCGCTTTCTTCCTCGCCCAGGTGGGGCGAGGACAGCCAGATGCGGCTGGCGAGCTCGCGCGCCGAGACCAGGTCGACGGGCCGGCCAGCCGCGTCCACCACCGGCACGTGCAGGATACCCAGCGCGTTCATGCGTTGCTGCAGGTCGGCGGGCGTGGCGTTTTCATCCGCCACCAGCGGCTCGCGTCCGGGCAGGTCCGCCAGGGTCTTGTCCGCGGGCACCTCGCCCAGCACCGCGCGGCGCAGGTCGCCATCCGTCACGGTACGCACCAGGCGCCCTTGGCCATCGACCGCCAGCAGCACGCCCTGGGCGGTGTCGTCCATCACGGTCAGCGCCTGCTTCCAGGGCAGGGTCACGGGCACGCGCAGGGCATGGAAGGTATCGGCGTTCATGGCGTGTCGGGGATTCAGTAGGTGTTGACCTTGTTCATGAGGCCGGGGGCGAAGGGCTGGTTTGCCAGCAGGTCGACGATGCGCTCGCCGGCGCGGCCATCGCCGTACACGTTGGCCGGAGAATAGGGGCCGTGCGCGAGTTGGGCCTTCAGGGCGGCATCGAGGGGATGCGGCAGCGGTTCGCCATCGAGCGTGTTGGCATTGCGCTGGCGCGCGTTCTGGCGGCTGCCCACGTTGACCACCGGCGTGCCGAAGCTGGCCGCCTCGATGATGCCCGAGGAGGAATTGCCCACGAGCAGATCGGCATGGCGCAGCGCACTGAGGTACCTGTGGCGACCCAGATGCCGGATCCGGCGCACGCCGGCGCCCTCGAGCGCCTGCAGGATGCCGCTGCCGCCCGCGTCGGCGTTGGGGTCGAGCCAGACCACCTGGCGGCCACTGGCGATGACGGTGCGCTCCAGTGCTTCTCGAAGGGCCCCAGTCTGCGCATAAGCGTCGTCCGCTTCCTGCACCACCGGGTGGAATACCACCAGGACGTAGCGCGAGCCGGCTTGCAGGCCCAGCGTCTGCAACGTGGCATCCCGCGCCAGGTGTGCGTCAGCCACGATGCCGTCGAGGCTGGGCGCGCCAGTGACCCACACATGCTCGGGCCGCTCGCCCATGCGCACCAGCCGATCACGGGATTCTTCGGTGGCCACGAAGTGCCAGTGACTGAGCTTGCTGATCGCGTGGCGCACGGGTTCGTCCACGGTGCCAGAGCGTTCGCCGCCATGCAGGTGGGCGATGGGGATGCCCCGGTGCAGCGCCGCGATCGCGCCGGCCAGCATCTCGCCCCGGTCGCCCAGGAGCAGCACGAGGTCGGGGGCGTGCAAACGCAGGGCCTCGGTCAGGCCGCCGACCGCCTGCCCGATGCCATGGGCCATGGCGTCGGCGCTGCGTTCGTCCACGCCGGTGGGAATGCGCGCGACGATGGGCAGGCCCGCGGCCTCGATCTCGCGCACCGTGAGGCCATAGGCCTCGCTCAGGTGCATGCCGGTCACCGCCACCTGCAGCGACAGCGCGGGATGCGCCGCGATGCGCGCCAGGGTGGACGCCATCAGGCCGTAATCGGCCCGGGTTCCGGTGACGTACAGGATCTTGCGCATCGCTCAGGCGCCTTCCAGCAGGTCCCAGGTGAGGGTGGTGTCGGCGGCCAGGTCGGCGGCCAGACGCCGGCCCGGCAACGCGGCCAGCTGCTCGGGCGGGATGCCGGTGCCGGGGCGGCGCAGGACCAGGTCGGCGGCCGTGAGCACATGGCCCCGGGGCCGCGCCGTCGCCAGCACCACGCTGCGGCGCGCCACGTCGCGGGTGTTGGCCTCGACCGGCGTGGGCTGCTTGATGCCGTCGCCGCGCATGGCCTCCACCAGGCGGATGCCGCGCACCATGGCGGCGAATTCCTGCGGGTCGGCCGAAGCGCGGTGGTCGGGTCCGGGCATGGCTTTGTCCAGGGTCAGGTGCTTTTCGATGAGGGCCGCGCCCAGGGCGACGGCGGCCAGCGCCGCTTCCACGCCCTGGCTGTGGTCGGAGTAGCCCACGGGCAGGCCGGTGGCCTGCGCCATGGTCTGGATGGCGAGCAGGTTCAGGGCCTCGGGCGGCGCGGGGTAGGCGGAGGTGCAATGCAGCAGGTGCAGGGTGCGGGCATCGGGCGCGGGGTGGCCGGCCGCAATGCGGCCCTCATGCACCCACTGCACAGCCTGCAGCACCTCCTGGAGCGTGGCCATGCCCGAGGACATGAGCATCGGCAGACCGGTGGCGGCCGCGTGCTGCAGCAGGGGCTTGTTGGTGATCTCGCCCGAGGGGATCTTCAGGCGCTTGACGCCCAGGCGCACCAGCAGGTCCACCGCCGGCTCGGAAAACGGCGTGGAGAAGAACTCGATGCCGATGCGCGTGCAATGCGCGGCCACCTTCGCGTGGCCGGCCTCGTCCAGCTCCAGCGCCTTGATCATGTCGAACTGGCTGGTGGCGCCGGTGTTGGTGCGCTGGTAATCCGCGGTGGCGGCGCGGCGCGTGACCACGTCCTCGGCGCGGAAGGTCTGGAACTTGACGGCGTCGGCACCAGCGGCGTGCGCGGCATCCACCAGCTTCAGGGCCAGGGCGACGTCGCCGTTGTGGTTGACGCCGGCTTCGGCGATGACGAAGACCTTGCCTGGGTTCATGGCTGCTGCCCGTTTGAATGCGTGGGGACTGCGCCGGTGCGTCCGCTCGTGTGAAGCCACTCGGCGGTGTCGAAGTCCAGGCGGTCGTCGATGTCGATGGAACGTTCGCGCGGCATGACCAGCGGGTGCATGTCCACGCTCCAGAAGCCCTCGCGCACGGCGCGGGCCAGGGCGTCGCGGCGCCAGACATAGAGTGCGCCGTTGAGGCCCCAGACCTCGGGCACCGCCTGGCGGGCCACCGCCTGGCCCGAAGCCAGCGGCTTGGACAGGCGCAGGCCGCCCTCGGGCGCGGCCTCGACCAGCGTGTAGTAGGGGTTGTGCGAGGGCTGGGTGACGCTGACCACCAGGCCTGCGCGGTCACGCAGGGCCAGGGCAGCCTCCAGGTCCTGCGCGCTGCGCAGGGGCGAGGTGGGCTGCAGGTCGACGATGGTGGCGATCTGTGCGCCGCCCGCCTCGAGGTGGGCCACCAGGTGTTCGATGGCGGGAAGCTTGCCCGCGGTGTCGGTGGCGAGTTCGGCAGGGCGCAGGTAGGGCACCTGCGCGCCATGGTCGCGGGCCACGCGGGCAATCTCTTCATCGTCGGTGGAGACGTAGACGCCCGCGATCCGCGGGCAGGCCAGCGCCTGGCGGATGCTGTGCGCGATCAGCGGCAACCCGGCGAAGGGCAGCACGTTCTTGCGGGGCAGCCCCTTGCTGCCGCCGCGCGCGCAGATCGTCGCGACGAGTACGCCCGAAGCGGTCACGCCTGGCCCTTCCTCGCGACGATGACCCACTCGGTGTGGACCTGGCTGCGGTTTTCCAGGGTGCGGGAGACCTGTTCGACCTGCAGCACGTTCCAGGGCTTGAACAGGGCCGCCAGGTCGGCTTCGGAGGCGAAACGCACGATCCCGGTGCCGGCGAAAGGCCCCTCGCTGCAACGCCAGGCGTTGTGACCATGGGCCTCGCCAGTGCCGTCACCCCAGGTGCCGGCAGCAGGCGTGCGCGCGTAGAGCCAGCCGCCCGGGCGGGCCACGCGGTGCATCTGCGCGTAGACGCGGCAGGCGCTGTCGTGGTCCACGCAGGTGACGGCGTCGTTGTCGATCACCGCGTCGAAACTGTGGTCGGCCCAGGGCAGCGCGTCGCACATGTCGCCCACGCGCAGGCGATCGGCGTCGCCCCGGTTCCAGCCAGGCAACTCGGTGTCCAGGCGCTGGCGGGTCTGGGCGGCGCCGGCCTCGCTGCCTTCCAGGCCGTGCACGCCGAAGCCCTCGCGGGCGAAGTACCAGAGGTTGGCGCCGGTGCCAAAGCCCACCTCAAGCAGTTTCACGTCGCTGCGAGGCTGGCGCGCATAAAAGCGCTGGGCGCAAAAGCGGATCAGGTCTTCGGGCGGATAACGGCCCCAGGCACGGGTGCTGAAGATCTCTTCCCAGAGGGCATCGCGGCTCATGTCGGGCTTTCAGTCAAGGAGTAGGCGGGGCGGCGGATGGTCCGGGCTGAAGCCCAGGCGGGCCGCCGTCGCCCAGTAGCGATTGTCGTCGTGGACGGCCTGCCCCACCGAAAAGGGCAGGGTGCGCCGGGAGAAGCCGAGTTTGTAGAACAACAGGGGGTTGTCCGCCGAGGTGTCGGTGCCGCCCGCGAGGTACAGGGAATGCGCACTCTGCGCCTGGCCCCAGGCCGCGGCCTGGGCCTGCAGCAGGCTGGGCGTGCCGGCGTCCTTGCCCTCGGGGCTGCTGGCGCCCAGGTGATATTCGAGCACGCCGCCTTCTTCCAGAAGATACACGCCCGCAGACAGGCAGCGGCCCTCACGCTCGCAAATCAGCAGGTGGGCGCAGGGCAGCCGCGACAGCGCTTCGAAGTAGGCGTCGGGGAAGAAGTAGAACGGTGCAGCCTGCAGGTCCTGCATTGCCTGCCGGTAGAACCCGGCGTAGTGCGTCCAGTCGGCCACCTCGCGGCTCCAGCGGGCCTGCACCCCCGTCTGCTGCGTGCGCCGGATCTTGCGGCGGGTGAGGCTGTTGAAGCCCGCGGTCGCATCGGGCACGGTCAGGTCCACCGAGACGGTGAGCCGGTTTTCCTTGACCGTGCCCCCGAAGGCGCGGCAGGCTGCGGGCGCGTGCGGATGGAAGCGGCAGAACTCGGCGAGTACACCTTCGTGGCGGCACCAGGTCTGCCAGGCCGACCAGGCCTGGGCCAGGAAGGCCGGGTCGGTGGCCGGCGTGACCGGACCGCCGTAGCCATACGGCGAGGTCGCGCCCCAGGCCCCCGCCTGGCCCCCCAGGGGCAGCAGGTGCACCGAGTGGATCCATTCGGCCTGACCCCCCTCCAGGACCGCATGCACGCAGCGCAGCGCCGGGTCGCGGCGGGTGTCGGCCGCCGCGAAGGCCGGACTGAGCGAGGCGATACGCAAGGCGGCCGGCAGGCGCTCGAAGCGGGCTTGGGCCTCGTCGGTAGGCAGGGCGACGATTCGCATCATGCGGCGGCCCGGGACACGGACAGGCTACGGGCCACCGCGAGCACGCGCGCGGCGGCCTGGCCCTCCATGAGGCCAGCATCCGGCCCCGAGGCAGCTGCCGGCTGCGGCAGGCGCGTGCCGATTTCATCGAGCCGCAGGGCGCGCCGGGCGATGCCCATGGCCAGGTAGGGGCTCAGGCCGTCCAGGATGGAACCGCGCACCTGGGTCACGTCGCGGCCCGCGAGCCTGGCCTCGACGCCGACGGTGGACACGGTCACCACCACCTCGTCGCAGGCATGCAGGTAGGGGTGCAGCGGGCCCTCGGCGACGCGGATGCGCGGATGCCCCAGGTCATGGAGGCTTTCGGCGCTTGCCTCGCTGGGGTGGCGGCGCACCCACAGGGCCAGGGATGGATCGGCCTGCACGGCCTCGACCAACTGCGCCTCGACGCGGCGCGGCCACGCGGGATCGCCCCGCCCCGCAATGCCGGTCACTTCCTCGGGCTCGGGCGAGGAGGCATAGAGGAACACGCGCTGCGCAGGCCAGCCGGCGTCGCGGCGCAGGGCCTGCCCCCGGGCGATCGCCGCCGGGTCATGGATGCCGTCGAAGGCGGGATTGC
This sequence comes from Pseudomonadota bacterium, assembly GCA_041178265.1. GTDB lineage: Bacteria > Pseudomonadota > Gammaproteobacteria > Burkholderiales > Burkholderiaceae_C > Ramlibacter. The sequence continues at coordinate 12,987 of JBEGVR010000219.1, forward strand.
CGGTGACGTGCACCTGCGGCGCGGGCCGGCCACCCGCCACCAGGCTGGCCGCGACCTGCGGATTGAGCACGCACAGGGCGTCGGCGTAGTCGGGGCGCACCAGCCACTCGCGCTCCCAGAGGCCAAAGAGATCCAGCAGGCACAGGCTGGGGACGCCCTGGCGCCGCGCAGCCAGCAGCGCGGCGCGCTCGGCGCGCGGCGAGTTGGTGGCCAGCACGCAGGCCGGCTGCCAGCGGCGCAGGGCACGTTCCAGGACGCGCACGGGCAGGAAAGCCTGGCGACCGTACTGCGCGTAGCGGGCGGCCGCCTCCTGCGCGCCCACCTCGGATTCGAGTTCGGCGTAGGACAGGCCCAGGTAGGCGATGGACTCATCGCGCTGGGCGGCCTGCACCTCCAGGGTGTCAACCAGGCGCTGGCCATGTTGCTGGGCCTGCGTGTCCGAGACCTCCAGCAGGTCAGCGAAACCGAACGCAGGCAGGCCTGCTTCACGCACGATCGGCGCGGCGGTGGTGAGCGCGAGGAACACCACGCGGGCGATTCCCTGGGCCTGCGCCCGCAAGGCCACCGGCAACAAGGCCTTGACGTGGCCACCGCCGTAGGCGACGAAGAGCCACACGGGCAGGTCGTCTGCGGCCGGGACACCCCGCAAGGAGGACGGCATCGCTGAATTCATGCGCCGACCTCGATGGCAAATCCATGCCGCGCGATCCCGTGCTCCCAGATCGCCACCGCCGCCAGCGCGCGCAGCTCGCGGGTGTGATTGGCGCTGCCCTCGCGATGGCGCTGCAGCAAGCCGCTGACCGCCTCCGGCTTGAACAGGCGTGCGATCAGCTCGCTGCCTTGCAGCGTCCGCGCCAGCCAGTCGTAGCTCTCCTTGCGGAACCACTCGCCCACCGGTACGGTGAACATCTGCTTCTTGCGATAGGCCAGGTCCTGGCCGATCAGGGGCGCGACGGCCTGCTTGTACCAGTGCTTCTTGTCGCCGGCCGGCGAGAGCTTGGTGGCCCCGCGCGAGCGGAAGGCGAACTCCATCATCCGCCAATCCAGGAAGGGTGTGCGCGCCTCGATGGACACCGCCATCCCCATTCGATCGGGCTTGACCAGGTTGTTGCCCGAGAGCAGCAGCTGCATGTCCAGGTACAGGGCCTGGTTGATGCGGTCGAAATGTCCAGCCTCCTCGAACCAGGGGCGCGCGGCAGCGTCGAAGCTGTCCACGCCCGCCAGGCGCGCCGCGATCGCGGGCTGGTAAAGCGCCAGCTTGTCCTGCGGCGAGAACAGCGAGATCGAATCGAAATAGTGCCGGCGGAAGGCGGCGTCATCGAGCGACGCCGCCTCGGGGAGCGCGAAGAAATTTTCGTACTTCTCGTAGCCGGCAAAGAGCTCGTCACCGCCGTCGCCCGTGAGCACCACCTTCACCTGGCGCGCCGCCAGCTCGCTCACGCGCAGGGTGGGCATGAAGGACGCGTCGCCATGCGGCTGGTCCAGGTGGTGCAGCACTTGCGGCCACCGATCGAGCATGTTCAGCTCGGCAATCTCCATCGTGTGGTCGCAGCCGAAGCGGCGCGCGGCATCGGCCGCGAAGGACGACTCGTCAAAGCGCGGGTCGGCAAAGCCGATGCAGAAGGTCTTGACCGGCCTGTCCACATGGCGCGCCATCAGGGCCACGATGGTGCTGGAGTCCACGCCGCCCGAGAGGAAGGCGCCCCAGGGCACGTCGGCGCGCAGGCGGATACGCGTCGCGTCGTCCAGCAGGTGCAGGAACTCCTCGGACCAGTCGTCAAACGCCATCGGGCGTTCGCGCTGGTCAGCCAGGCTCCACCAGCGCTGCGCCTGCACGCCCTGGCGGGTGAATTTCATCCAGGTGCCAGGCATCACATGGCGGATACCCTCCCAGAGGGTCCAGGGCGCGGGGATGTAGTTGAAGGTCAGGTAGTGGTGGACGGCCTCGAGGTCCACCCTGGGCGCCTGGCCTGCGGCCTGCAGCACCGGCAGCAGCGCCTTGATCTCCGAGCCGAACACCATGCGCCGGCCGTCGTCATGCACGTACAGGGGCTTCACGCCGATGCGGTCACGCACCAGGTACAGGGCATCCTCGCGCGCGTCGTCGATCGCAATGGCGAACATGCCGTTCAGGCGCGACAGGCACGCGATGCCCTCGCGCTCGTACAGGCGCAGGATCACCTCGGTGTCCGATTGCGTGTCCAGGCGCACGCCCTGGGCGCGCAGTTCGGCGGCCAGCTCGATGTGGTTGAAGATCTCGCCGTTTTGCACCACGGCGATGCGGCCGTCGTCCGACACGAAAGGCTGGTGGCCGCCGTCGATGTCGATGATGGCCAGGCGCCGGTTGCCGATGGCCACGCCGCGCCCTTCGGGCTGCCAGATGCCCTCGTCGTCCGGGCCGCGGTGCACCAGGCTACGCGCCATGGCGGCCAGTGCGCCATCGGGCAGCGCCTGCCGGTCACGATGCCAGTAGCCGAAGATGCCGCACATGGTCAGTTGCTGCCACGGCCACCAAGGCGGGCCAAAGTCCAGCCGACGATGCGCAGGTCCAGCCACAGGCCGTGTTCGCGCACGTACTGCAGGTCCAGCGCCAGGCGCTGGGTTTCGGTGGCCACCGAGCGCAGCTTCGCCTGCGCCAGGCCGGTGATGCCGGGTCGCACGCTGCAACGCAGGTCCCAATCGGCAGGGGCATACAAGGCACGCTGCGCCGGCACGTCCGGGCGCGGGCCCACCAGGCTCATGTCCCCCAGGAGCACGTTGAGCAACTGCGGCAGTTCGTCCAGGCTGGTGCGGCGGATGAAGCGCCCCACGCGGGTGATGCGCGGGTCGTCGGCACTCGTGTGATAGGGCCCGATGGCGGCAGCGTTCTTGACCATGCTGCGGAACTTGACCATGCCGAACTCGCGCCCGGCCTGCCCCACGCGCACCTGCCGGAACAGGACCGGCAGCCCGCTTTCGAGCATCACCGCCAGCGCGGTCGCAGCCAGCAGGGGCGCCAGGGCCAGCAGCGCCGCGAACGAGACCACGATGTCCACGAGCCGCTTGGCCATCATGCGGCTGCCATGTCGACGGCAATCCGCCGGATGCGGTCGGCGGTCTCACGCGCATCGGCCTGGACGCGGGCGGCATCGCGCCCGGCCAGCGCGCGCTCGACCTCGCGCAGCACCTGCACGCTGGCCTCGAATGACACGTCGGCTTCCGGGCGGTGGAAGGTGCGCGAGAGGATCACCGCCTGCGACCCCAGGCGCAGGTGCTCGCCGAGTACGGCGCGTCCGGGCAGCAGGCCTTCGTCCAGCCGCGCGATCCCGCCAAAGCCAAAGCGCAGGCCACGCGCACGGGTGGCCGACGCCAGGTCCTCCAGGGCCCCCGCCGCCAGCGGCTCGAACATGAAGCGCAGGCCCATGGAGATGTGCAGGTCGTTCAGGCCCACATACACCTCCCACAGGCCCGGCGTGTCGATCCACTGCGGGGCGCTGCGCAGGGCCTCGGCGGTTTCCACCAGCGGCACGAGGGGGCGGCGGCCGTCGACCATGCGCGCGAATTCGCGCAGCGTGGCAGCGTCGGCGAACATGGGCAGCATCAGCAGGTCGGCGCCCTGCGCGATCGCGTCATCCACCTCGCCCGGCGTGCCGGCATGCAGCGGGTTGACCCGCACCATCAGGCGCGCGCGACGCAGCACGGACTTGATGCGGCCCACATCGTCCAGCGTGTGGGCGCTGATGAAGGTGTTGCGACCGGCCTGACGTTCCGCCTTCCCCAGGCGCTCCAGGTCGACCACCAGGCGCAAGCCGTCCAAGGCATCGCAGCGGCGGGCCAGCTGGGGGTCGTTGGTGAACTGCAGAAGGTCGAGCATGAGGCGGGGCCCGCGAGGGGCGCGTGATTATCGCCGCAGGGCCAGGCGCATCGGCCCCGCGCCATGCCAGGCCGCCCCCAGGACGGCGGCTGCCGCAAGCACCGCCAGGCCCAGGGCAGGCACCATCGGCAGGCCGCCCGCGCCGCCCGTGGCACGCAGCAAGGCTGCCACGACCAGCAGGGCCGCCAGGGGCCAGAGCATGGCGCGCACCGGCAGGCAGCGTGCCGCCCCCGCGCCCAGGGCGATCAGCAGGCCCAGGGCCATGAACATGAACACCGCGTTCAGGACCGCCATGAGTGCCGCACCGCCGCGGGGTTCGGCCGCGCCCAGGCCCGCCACCACGAGCAGCGCCAGGGCGTACAGGGCGGCGGCGGGCCGCATGCGCCCCTGCGAGGCCAGCACCGTGAGGGCCACGGCGGCCAGGGCCTGGGGCGGCAGGCCCATGGCCGCCACCCGCCCCCACTCGGCCACCTGCACCAGGGCCGGGCCCTGCATGCGGCCCCAGCCAAACAGGAGCTGCGCGAGGGCATCCGCCCCCACCAGCAAGCCCGCGGCGCAGGCGCAGGCCAGGGCGAAGGCCAGGGCGAAGGCGATGCGTACCGGCTCGCGCGCGGACGGATCTTCGAGGCCCTGAGTCACCGCGCGGGCCACGGCGGGAAATGCGAGCGTCGCCACCAGTTGAATCGCCAACACCAGGGGCAGCTCCACGAGCTTCCAGGCGTAGTTGAAGGTGGCCAGCGCGCCCTCGCCCTCTTGCGAGGCCAGCGAGCGCGCCAGGAAAGGCAAGGCCAGGGGCAGGCCGGCGCTGAGGATGGCCCAGGTCCAGACGGCGGACGCGGGAATGGCCATCGCCTGCGCGGCATCCGCCTGCGCGCGCGGCGGGCGCCCGTCGCCCTCAGACCCACCAGGGGTGGATGCCGGCAGCCGCCAGGCCTGCCAGGCCAGGCGCAAGGCCATCGCGGCCAGCAGGCCAGCCCCCAGCGCCGTCACGGCATGACCTGCGGCGAATCCCCATCCCGCCACGACGATGGCCGCGATCAGCACGCCATTGACCACCAGGTTGGCGGCATACAGGCCCAGAAAATCGCGTTCATGCTGCAGGCGCGTGCCCCACAGGGCGGCCAGCAGGGCCAGCGGAAAGGCGATGGCGCTCCAGACCAGCCCCTGCGCAGCGACGGGTCCGAAGGCCACCGGCAGGCCGGCGGCCAGCGCCCGCACCAGGGACCCCTGCCAGGCCAGCACCGCCCAGGCCAGCGCCGTGGCCACGCCCAGCGCCATCAAGACCCGGGCGACCCGCCGCTGCAGGCCGTCGACGGCGGACGGCGCATGCCCCGCCCAGGCCGGCACCAGCACATAGGCCAGGGCCCCGCTGGCGGCCACCCCGGCGAGCCAATCGGGCAAGGTGAGCATCAGGACGGCCACATCCCCCAGCCCCGAGGCGCCGAAGGCGGCGGCCTGCGCGGACTCGCGCGCCAGCCCCAGGAGCCGGCTGGCCAGGAGCAGGGCCAGGGAGAGGACACCGGCTTTCAACAGCATGGGGCGGATTATCCCGGCAGCCCCGGGGGCCCTGCCCGGCGGAAAACTAGAATGCGAGGTTGCGCCCCTGCCCCGAGGGCGCCCCTGCACCACCCCCATCTGCCCCATGTCCGACAACGCCCCCCGAGCCGCCGCCCCCGCCGCCGACGAGAACCAGCTGATCGCCGAGCGCCGCGAGAAGCTCAAGGCCCTGCGCGAGGCGCAGAAACAGGGTGGCCCGGTGGCCTTTCCCAACGACTTCAAGCCCGCGAACCATGCCGCCGGCCTGCAGGAGGCCCACGGCTTCAAGGAGACGCCGACGCTGGAGGCCGAGGGCATCCCGGCTTCCATCGCGGGGCGCATGATGCTCAAACGGGTCATGGGCAAGGCCAGCTTCGCCACCCTGCAAGATGGCAGCGGCCGCCTGCAGATCTACGTCACGCGTGACAGCGTGGGCGAGGAGGTCTATGCCGCCTTCAAGCACTGGGACCTGGGCGACATCGTGGGCTGCGAGGGCACCCTGTTCAAGACCCGCACCGGCGAGCTGTCCATCCACGCCACGCGCATCCGCCTCCTGACCAAGAGCCTGCGCCCGATGCCCGATAAATTCCACGGCATCCACGACCAGGAAGTGAAATACCGCCAGCGCTACGTCGACCTCATGACCGACGACGACGCGCGCCAGCGCTTCATCGCGCGCAGCAAGGCCATCACCGGCATCCGCGAGTTCATGGTGGCCCATCACTTCCTGGAGGTGGAGACGCCCATGCTCCACCCGATTCCCGGCGGTGCCAACGCGCGCCCGTTCAAGACCCACCACAACGCGCTGGACCAGCAGATGTTCCTGCGCATCGCACCGGAGTTGTATCTCAAGCGCCTGATCGTCGGCGGCTTCGAGCGCGTGTTCGAGATCAACCGCAACTTCCGTAACGAAGGCATCTCGGTGCGCCACAACCCCGAGTTCACCATGATGGAGTTCTACGCGGCCTACTGGAACTACCGCGATTTGATGGACTTCACTGAGGCGCTGGTGCGCGATGCCGCGATGAAGGCCGCGGGCACGCTGCAACTGACCTACCACGGCAAACCGGTGGACCTGGCGGAGTCCTTCCAGCGCCTGACCATCCGCGAGGCGATCGCGAAATACACCGACGCCGGCGCCGGCGCTGACGACCGAGAGTGGCTGATCCCGGCACTGCGCAAGCTGGGCCTGACCGAGGAAAAGCACCGCCTGTCTAACCGTTCACTGGCCAGCCTTCAGGTGCTTTACTTTGAAGAGACCGTGGAAGAAAAACTGTGGCAGCCCACCTTCATCATGGAGCACCCCACCGAGATCTCGCCGCTGGCGCGCGCCAACGACCAGCGACCGGAGGTGACCGAGCGCTTCGAGCTGTACGTCACCGGACGCGAATTCGGCAACGGATTTTCGGAGCTCAATGACGCTGAGGACCAGGCCGCGCGCTTTCACGCGCAGGTCAACGCCAAGGACGCGGGCGACGACGAAGCCATGTTCTTCGACCACGACTTCGTGCGGGCGCTCGAATACGGCATGCCGCCCGCCGGTGGCTGCGGCATCGGCATCGACCGGCTGATGATGCTGCTCACGGATTCACCGAGCATCCGTGACGTGATCCTGTTCCCGGCGTTGCGGCGCGAGGGGTGATGCGGCACATGAACCAGGCGCCAGAACCTGGCGGGCTGGTTGATTTCCTGGATTCGCACCGCGAACAGACCCCGCGCAGGGCAGTGCCGCTGTAGCGGCCGCTTCGCTCGCGCCTCGCCAACCGCCCGGCCTTCGCAGAACCGGATCACCTCCGAGGGGTCGACACCAAATCCAGCGCCCGCATGTACTGCGGCTCCGCCATCAAGGCATCCCACGACGCCGCAGGCCGCTGCGGCAGCAAGGCCAGTCGCCGCACTTCACTGGCTTCGCTCGGGCGCCACCGGGCCTGCCGCCGCGCCTTCTCCAACCCCGCCAGTAATTTATCCACCGCCGCCCCGCCCTCGGTCTCCACCGACTGGTTGCAAAGCAGCACCATGTCGCAGCCCGCGTTCAGGGCCGTCACCGCCGCCTCGGTGTAGCTCACCTCGCGCCCGTCGATCAGGCGCGCGCCGGCCATGCTCAGGTCGTCGCTGAAGATCGCGCCGGTGAAGCCCAGTTGCCCGCGCAGGATGTCGTTGAGCCATTTGCCGGAGAAACCCGCCGGGCGCGTATCCACCTTGGGGTAGATCACGTGCGCCGGCATCACGCTGGTCAAGGTGGCACTGAGCCACCCGTAGGGCGCGGCGTCGTCGGCCAGGATCGCCTTGAGTGAACGCTTGTCCACCGGAATCTCGGTGTGCGAGTCGGCCTTCACGTAGCCATGCCCCGGGAAATGCTTGCCGCAATTGGCGACGCCCGCGTTGAGCAGCCCGTGCATCAGGCCCTTGGCGAGCATGGCCACGACGCGCGGGTCGCGGTGGAAGGCGCGGTCGCCGATGACCGTGCTGCCGCCCCAGTCGAGGTCCAGCACTG
>JBEGVR010000220.1:0-2936 GCA_041178265.1 Pseudomonadota bacterium
CTTGGGGTCGGCCTGAACCAGCTTCATGAATTCGTCGGTGACAAAGTCACGCACGGCGGGTACCTGCTGCACCGCGCCAGTCTCGCGCATGAAGGCAGCCAGTTCGGTGAACCAGCGATCCACCTGCGAATCCTCGGCGCCGCGGCGGGTCATCATGGTGACCTGCTGGTCGAGGTTGAAGGTCGGACGCGTGTCGAACTCCTTGTTCATCGCACCGTCGCTGATGGTGACGCCGCCCTTGGCGTAGAAGTCCTTCATCATGGCCAGGGCCTGCGGCTTGTTGGCGTTGGCCCAGCTCCAGGCGCGCAGGTAGACGGCCAGGAAGCGGGCCACGGCCTGAGGGTTCTCCTTGGCGAAGTCACCGCGCGCGATCAGCGCGCCCGGCACGGTGGCGCCGCCGTCCTTGCCGCTGCACAGGACCTTGCCGCCGGACTTTTCCTCGACGGTGTAGATGTTGGGCGCCCACAGGCCGCCCAGGTCGGCGTTGTTGGAGGACATGGCCGAAATGATCTCGGCCTGCCCCATGTTCTTCATGATCACGTCCTGCTTCTTCAGGCCGTACTTGCGCAGGCAGGACTGCACCGCGAAATCGGCGGTGGAGTTCTGCGTCAGGCTGATGGTCTTTCCGCGCAGGGCGTTGGCCGGGTTGCGGGCGAACTCGGCGGCCATGGCGGCGGAGCCCACCAGGGCGTTGCCGGCCGACTCGTCGTTGGTGATACCGATGGTCTTGATGCCAAAGCGCACGTGCCCCAGCACCGCGGGCACGGATCCGGTGCCGCCCACGTCCCAGGACTTGGCGGCCACGGCCGCAATCTGCGGAACGCCCGCCGGGAAGGTGCTGAACTCGGGGGCCAGGCCGACCTCTTTCCACCAGCCTTTCTCCGTGGCCACATGGAAAGGCAGCGCCCAGTAAAGGGAGGGCTGGTAACTGATCTTGATCGGCGTGAGGGCCGGCGCCTGCGCCAGGGCGCTGGTACCAGCGGCCAGGGCCAGCGCCGCGAAGGCGGCAGTGACGATGCTGTTGCGACGTTTCATGGATGTCTCCTCTTTCTTGGCTTGGGGTTGGAAGGCAGTGGCAAAAACACTCGGCGCTCAGTGGTCGTCCGCGCCATGCTCCTGGCGCAAGGACTTCCAGATGTGGGTGCGCAGATGCACGAAGCTGGCTTCGTCCATCACGTCCTCGATGGTGGGATGACGGTCCCACGCTTCTTGCTCCCTGATCTTCTTGACGTCGACGATCTCCTTCACGCGGCCGGGCCGGCTGGTCATGATCACGACCCGATCAGCCAGGTAGACCGCTTCTTCGACCGAATGGGTGATGAACAGCACGGTGCGCGGGTTCTTTCGCGCCAGGCGGACCAGTTCTTCCTGCATGACCACCCGCGTCTGCGCGTCCAGCGCGCCAAAGGGCTCGTCCATCAGCAACACCGAGGGATCGAGCGCATAGGCGCGTGCGATAGCGACACGCTGCTGCATGCCACCGGACAACTGGTGCGGGTAGGCGCTCGCGTAGCCGCGAAGGTTCATCAGGCCGATGTAGTGGTCGACGATGCGGGCCCGTTCGTCGCCGGGCAGGCCCTTGGCGCGCAAGCCGAAGTCGATGTTCTCGTGCACCGACTTCCAGGGAAAGAGCGCGAACTGCTGGAACACCACCGCCCGCTCGGGCCCGGGGCGCTGCACAACCTCGCCGGCCACGCGCACCGACCCGCTCGAAGGGAACTCCAGGCCGGCCGCCATGCGCAGGCAGGTCGTCTTGCCACAGCCCGAGGGGCCGACGATGACAACGAACTCACGGTCTTCGATCGTCAGGTCGATGCCGTCCAGGATGAGGAAGTCCTGGCCATCGCGCTGGAAGACGCGGCGTACGTTCTGGAATTCAATGGTGCTCATGGCGTGGGATCGGCAATCTTTCAATGAACCAGTCGATAGCGCAAGAGCCAGCTCTCGATCCGGCGCAGGGCCACGTCGATGAGGACGCCCACCAGGCCGATGGAGATCATTCCAGCCATCACGATGTCGGTAGCCACGGCGCTTTGTCCCTTGACGATCAGATAGCCCATGCCGCTGCTGGCGACGATCAGTTCGGCGCCCACCAGCGACAGCCAGCCCAGGCCGGCCGCGATGCGCAGCCCGGCGATGATCGAGGGAATCGCCGCAGGAAAAAGGACCTGGGTGAGCGTGGCCCAGTGACCTACTCCGAGCATGCTGGCCGCCTCGATGTAACGCACTTCGACGCTGCGCGCGCCCCGGTAGGCGTTGATCAGGCAGGGCGGAAACGCGCCGGCGAAGATGATCATCGTCGGCCCGCCGATGCCGGTTCCAAACCAGAGCGCGGCGAACGGCACCCAGGCCACCGGCGCGATGAAGCGCAGGGCATCGAACACGGGCGAGACCACATGGTCGAGCCAGTCAAACCATCCCATGAGAAGCCCCAGCGGCACGCCCACGACAACGGCCAGCAGAAAGCCCAGGGTGTAGCGGTGCAGGCTCGAGAGCAGGTGCTCGGACAGCACGTAACCGGCGAACGGCTTTTCCATCAGGTCCAGCCATTTGGACAGCACCTCGTGCGGCATGGGCAGGAAACGCGGGGGCGACCACTCGAGCCACCGGGCCAGGTACCAGACAGCGAAGAACGCCAGGGTGCCCACGACCGTATAGGCCCAGCGATGGCGCAAGGCCCGCGCGCTCATGCCGCGCCCCTCTGAACGCGCCACGGCATGGCGCGGACCTCGAGCCGCCCCAGCAGCCAGGTGGTCAGTCCGCCGCAGATGCCCACGCACACCATCGCCACCAGGATCATGGCGGGGAAAATGTCCTGCGCCGCCTGGTTCAGGATGCTGCCCAGGCCGTAGACCGCGCCTATCAGTTCGGCCGCGACCAGGGTCGTCCAACTGGCCTGCAGCGAGAGCCGCAGCCCGGTAAAGATCATGGGCAGG
>JBEGVR010000221.1:0-18407 GCA_041178265.1 Pseudomonadota bacterium
ACGACCTTGCCCGGCGTCTTCTCGCCGTTCTTCACCGCATGCGGCTGGCTCTTGGCCGCGCCCGAGCGGAACCGGGTGGTGGCCAGCTCCGGCAGCCAGGCGTTCTTGTCGACGCCCAGCATGTTCTCCATCAGGCCGCGCGCGGCCTGCGTCTTGTTGACCGCATTGACCGCCTGCACCACGATCGGAATGCCGGCGAACGAGCCGTGGGTGTCGGTGGAGGCGAGGAACTTCTCGCCGGCGCCCACTTCGCCCTTCTTGAACTTGATCGCCTTGGCACGCAGCATGGTGTGCGGGAAGTCCAGGTTCCACTCGTGCGGCGGCACGTAGGGGCACTTGGTCAGGTAGCACAGGTCGCACAGGTAGCACTGGTCGACCACCTTCCAGTAGTCCTTCTTGTCCACGCCATCGAGCTCGCCGGTCTTACCTTCGTCGATCAGGTCGAACAGGGTGGGGAAGGAACCGCACAGGCTCACGCAGCGGCGGCAGCCGTGGCAGATGTCGAAGATGCGCTCCATCTCATGGAAGGTCGCTTCCTCGTTGTAATACTCGGGGTTCTTCCAGTCGATCGGGTGACGGGTGGGCGCTTCCAGGCTGCCTTCTCGTGCCATGTCCTTGCTCCGTGTTGTTGTTTGAAGTGGGGGCGTGTTCTGCATTGGGCACGGCCCGAAGGCCTTGCCCAACACGCAACATCCCGAGGGTCAGTCGACCAGCTCGTTCAGGGCCTTCTGGTAGCGATTGGCGTGCGAGCGCTCGGCCTTGGCCAGGGTCTCGAACCAATCGGCCACTTCGTCATGCCCCTCGTCACGGGCCGTCTTGGCCATGCCGGGGTACATGTCGGTGTACTCGTGCGTCTCGCCGGCCACGGCAGCGGTCAGGTTCTGACGCGAAGTGCCAATGGGCAGACCGGTGGCCGGGTCGCCGCACTGCTCGAGCCACTCCAGGTGGCCGTGGGCATGGCCCGTCTCACCTTCGGCGGTGGAACGGAACAGGGCCGCCACATCGTTCTGGCCTTCCACATCGGCCTTGTTTGCGAAATACAGGTAGCGGCGGTTGGCCTGGGACTCGCCTGCGAAGGCGGCCTTCAGGTTCTCTTCCGTCTTGGAGCCTTTTAGAGCTGGCATGGAACATCTCCTTTGGATTGTTGAAGGAAGCGATGCCCGTCGCTTCCACAGCGCCGGGACGACGCATGATGACCCAGCCGCGAACGGTCCGTCTAATTGGAGACTTCAATGTCCAGCATTGAGTTTGGCTATTCGGGGGGTAGCCTTTATATCGATGGTTTATCGGCCGTCATCGAACCCCGGGGGGGAGTTCCCCCTTTGAGCGCAAGATTACGTTATAGTAAATGCGTTACGCATTAGTAAATCATGGAGACACCCATGGCCGCTGTCCTGTCCGCCGCGCCCGGCACCCCCGTCCTGACGAGCCTGCCCCCGCCCGCCGCCATCCACCAGCTTCACCACTACGCCTACCGCGCCCGCGACGCGGAAGAAACCCGCCGCTTCTATGAAGACATCCTGGGCCTGCCGCTTTATCACATCATCCAGAGCGACCACGTCCCCAGCACCGGCGAGTACTGCCCCTACACCCACTTCTTCTTCCGCCTGCAGGATGGTTCCTTCATCGCCTTCTTCGATCTGGGCGACGACGAAGCGGCGCTGCCCTCGCCCAACACCCCCCTGTGGGTCAACCACATCGCCTTCCGAGTGGACTCCATCCAGGCCCTGCAGGACATGAAAGCCCGCCTGGAGGCGCATGGCGTCGAGGTGCTGGGCGTCACCGACCACCACATCTTCCACAGCATCTATTTCTTCGACCCCAACGGCGTACGCCTGGAGCTGTCCGCCCAGCACGCCGACGAATTCCAGATGCTGCAAGAGAGCAAGACCGCGCACGCGCGCCTGGCCGAATGGACCGCCCGCAAGGAACAATGGCGCGCCGAGCGCGCCGCCGGCAAATCGGCGGCGCCCCTGAAGCCCCAGCACAACGACCGCCCCGAGTACAACCGGGGCTGAACACCCCCACGAGCGAGCCCCATGCAAGACCGCTACGCCGACACCGCCTGCAGCAACGGCTACCAGTTCACCAGCGGCAGCGGCTACCAGCTGCCCGAATACGCCTTCGTCGCCCCGCCCGAGGTCGTCAGCGGCCAGGTCGGCCACGAACAGATCGTCATCGTCGGCGGCGGCATCACCGGCCTCTCGCTGGCCTGCGCGCTGGCCCGCCTGGGCGTGCGCGCCGTGCTGCTGGACGAGGACAACACCGTGGGCGTCAAGGGCGCCTCCTCGCGCGGCATCTGCTACACGCAAAAATCGCTCGAGATCTTCGACCGCCTGGGCATTTATCCGCGTATCGCCACCAAGGGCATCCAGTGGAGCGTCGGCCGCACCTTCGCCGGGCGTGACGAGGTCTACTCCTTCGACCTGCGCCAGCAAAGCGCCTACAACCTCTCCAGCCAGCCCCCCTTCATCAACATCCAGCAGTTCTACATCGAGGGCTACCTCGTGGAGCGGATCCACGAACTGGGCGACGTGGAACTGCGCTGGAAAAATCGGGTGATCGGCTTCGAGCAGGACGCGCAGGCCGCCACCCTCACCATCACCACCCCTGCTGGCGACTACCGCCTGCGGGCCGACCACGTGATCGACGCCACGGGTTCGCGCAGCCCCTTCCACCAGTGGGCCGGCGCCACCCTCACCGGCAGGAAGGGCGACGACCGCTGGTGCATCGCCGACGTGCGCTTCCCCGACCGGCCGCCAGGCGAGCGCCACACCTGGATCGAGGCGCCCTTCAACGACAACCGCGCCGTCTGGCAGCACCTCATGGGCGACGACGTCTGGCGCATCGACTACCAGATGGCCCCCGACGCCGACCCCGCCTACGTGAGCCGCGAGGACGTGGTGCGCGAGCGCCTCGCGCGCCAGTTCGGGCCCGACATGCAGGTCGAGATCGTGTGGGTCGGCCCTTATGCCTACCGCAGCGAATGCATTGACCGCATGCGCCATGGCCGGGTCTTTTTCATGGGCGACGCGGCCAAGGTGGTCAGCCCCTTTGGCGCACGCGGGGGCAACACCGGCATCGCCGACGCCGACAACCTGGCCTGGAAGCTCGCCGCCGTCCTGCGCCAGCAGGCCAGCCCGAAGCTGCTGGATTCCTTCCATGACGAGCGCCACGAAGCGGCCCGCCAGAACGTGCAGGTCACCAACCGCACCGCCCGCTTCCTGCGCCCGGCCGACGGCATCGAGCGCACCTTCCGGACCGCCGCCATCAGCCTGGCCCGCCAGCACCTGTTCGCGCGTTCCCTGATCAACACCGGCCGCATGGCGGTGGCCAACACCTACACCCGGTCGCCCGCCTGCGCCCTGGGCGGCGGCCAGTCGGTGCAGAACGTTCGCCTGGCCTGGGCCGACGGCTCGGCCGGTACCGTCAACGACCTGCTGCTGTGGGCGCAAGGCCATTTCCTGCTGCTGGCGTTTGGTGACCTCGCGCCAGCCGCCCTCAAGCGCCTACGCACGCTGGTGGAGAACGCCCCGGTGCGCGTCGTCCAGGTGGTCGACGGCGCGGCCCGCGCCTGCGCCCGCGAGCATGTACGCGATCTTCAGGGCCACCTACAGGGGGCCTGCCATGTATTCGGCCATGCCTGGGCCCTGGTGCGCCCCGACAGCTACGTGGCCGCCACCGGCGAAAGCATCGACGCCAGCCTCGTCGACGCCCTGGGCGCAGCCCTCGGCCTGGCCCAGGAAGGAGCCCTCGTATGAAGACCGCCTTGAATTTCCAGGACGCCGACACCTTCTACGAGCAACTGCTGGACGCCCATGCGGGCCTGTCGCCTGCGCAGTCCGAATTGCTCAACGCCCGCCTGATCCTGATCCTGGCCAATCAGGTGGGCGACGCCCAGGTGCTGCGCGCCTGCATCGAGGCGGCAGCCCGCCTGCCCGAACCGGTCGAGGGTGGGCGACCCGCATAAAATCCGCCTTTGCCCCTGACCACGACGGCATCTTCGGGTGCCGTTTCCATTTGCACTACCGACCCGCGCCATGAGCGACACCCCGCAACAACCCGGGCTCTCCAGCCTGTCCAAGTCCTTCGAGCCCGCCGCCATCGAGGCGCAGTGGGGTCCGCTGTGGGAGCAGCGCGGGTATGGCCAGGCGGGCTTTCGCGGCACCGGCGTCGCCCAGGCCGAGGCGGCGTCCTTTGCCATCCAGCTGCCGCCCCCGAACGTCACCGGTACCCTGCACATGGGCCATGCGTTCAACCAGACCATCATGGACAGCCTCACGCGCTACCACCGCATGCGGGGGCACAACACGGCGTGGATTCCGGGCACCGACCACGCGGGCATCGCCACCCAGATCGTCGTCGAGCGCCAGCTGCAGCAACAGGGCATCAGTCGCCACGACCTGGGCCGCAAGAACTTCGTGGCCCGCATCTGGGACTGGAAAGAGCAATCGGGCAACACCATCACCACGCAGATGCGCCGCATGGGCGACAGCGTCGACTGGTCCCGCGAATACTTCACCATGGACGACAAGCTCTCGCGCGTCGTCACCGACACCTTCGTCAAGCTCTATGAGCAGGGCCTGATCTACCGCGGCAAGCGCCTCGTCAACTGGGACCCGGAGCTCAAGTCTGCCGTCTCCGACCTCGAGGTCGAGAGCGAGGAAGAAGACGGCTTTCTCTGGCACATCAACTACCCGCTGGAAGACGGCTCGGGCGCGCTCACGGTGGCCACCACCCGCCCCGAGACCCTGCTGGGTGACGTGGCGGTCATGGTCCACCCCGAGGACGAGCGCCACACCGCCCTCATCGGCAAGAAGGTACGCCTGCCCCTGTGCGACCGCCTGATCCCCGTCATCGCCGACGACTATGTCGATCGCGCCTTCGGCACCGGCGTGGTCAAGGTCACCCCCGCCCACGACGCCAACGACTACGCCGTCGGCCAGCGCCACCAGCTGCCCCTGATCGGCGTGCTCACGCTCGACGCGAAGATCAACGACCACGCGCCCGCCGCCTACCAGGGCCTCGATCGCTTCGCCGCCCGCAAGCGCGTGGTGGCCGACCTCGAGGCCCAGGGCCTGCTGGTCGAGACCCGCAAGCACAAGCTCATGGTCCCGCGCTGCGCACGCACCGGCCAGGTGGTCGAACCCATGCTCACCGACCAGTGGTTCGTCGCCATGAACCAGGTCGGCAAGGGCGACGCGACGGGCAAGTCCATCGCGCAAAAGGCCATCGACGTGGTGCAATCGGGCCAGGTGCGCTTCGTCCCCGAGAACTGGGTCAACACCTACAACCAGTGGATGAACAACATCCAGGACTGGTGTATCTCGCGCCAGCTCTGGTGGGGCCACCAGATTCCCGCCTGGTACGACGAGGACGGCAAGGTCTACGTCGCCCGCTCCGAGGGGCAAGCCCAGGCCCAGGCCCCCGGCAAGCGCCTCACGCGCGACGAAGACGTGCTGGACACCTGGTACTCCTCGGCCCTGGTGCCCTTTTCCACCCTGGGCTGGCCCGACAAGACGCAGGACCTCGCGCTCTATCTGCCGTCCACGGTGCTGGTCACCGGCTACGACATCATCTTCTTCTGGGTCGCCCGGATGATCATGATGACGACGCACTTCACCGGCCAGGTGCCCTTTCGCGACGTCTACATCCACGGCCTGGTGCGCGATGCGCAGGGCCGGAAAATGAGCAAGTCCGAGGGCAATGTGCTCGACCCGGTGGACCTGATCGACGGCATCGCCCTGGTGCCCCTGCTCGAGAAACGCACCACCGGCCTGCGCAAGCCTGAGACCGCGCCCGCCGTGCGCAGGAATACGGAGAAGGAATTCCCCGAAGGCATCCCCGCCTATGGTGCCGACGCCCTGCGCTTCACCTTCGCCTCGCTCGCGTCCCTGGGTCGCAGCATCAACTTCGACGCCAAGCGCTGCGAGGGCTACCGCAATTTCTGCAACAAGCTCTGGAACGCCACCCGCTTCGTCCTCATGAACTGCGAGGGCCATGACGTCTCCGAGGAAGTCGCCACCCGCACCGCCGCTGACCGCTGGATCGTTTCCCTCTTGCAGCAGGCCGAGGTCGAAGCCGCCAAGGGCTACGCGGAATACCGCCTGGACAACGTGGCCAACGCGATCTACCAGTTCGTCTGGGACGAATACTGCGACTGGTACCTCGAGATCGCCAAGGTCCAGATCCAGACCGGCGACGCTGCGCAGCAGCGTGGCACGCGCCGCACCCTGATCCGCGTGCTCGAAGCCATCCTGCGCCTGGCCCACCCCGTGATTCCCTTCATCACCGAATCGCTGTGGCAGACCGTCGCCCCGGTAGCCGGCATGCGCGGCGACTCCATCAGCGTCGCGCCCTACCCCGAATCCGACCCCGCAGCCATCGATCCGGCCGCCATGGCCTGGATGGCGCGCCTGAAATCGATGGTCGATGCCTGCCGCAACCTGCGCGGTGAGATGAACGTCTCGCCCTCCACCCGATTGCCGCTGCTGGCGGTAGGCGATGCCGCTTTCCTGCGCGAGGCCGCCCCCCTGCTCCAGGCCCTGGCCAAGCTCAGTGAGGTCCGTGTCTTCGACGACGAGTCCACCTGGGCTGCCGCCGCCCAGGCCGCCCCCGTGGCCATGGCGGGCGACGCGCGCCTGTGCCTCTTCATGGAAATCGACGTCGCCGCCGAAAAGGCGCGCCTGACCAAGGAAGCCGCGCGCGTCGAGGGCGAGCTGGCCAAGGCAAATGGCAAGCTGGCCAACGAGGCCTTCGTGGCCAAGGCCCCGGCCGCCGTCATCGAGCAGGAACGCGCGCGCATCGCCCAATTCGGCGCCACGCTGGAGCGCCTGCGCGAACAGTTGCAGCGCCTGGGGGCCTGACACGTTGCAGGCGGCACCCGCTTCCAGATCGTTAAGATTCGGCGTGAACATCGAGCCACGGCAACCATGCAGCCCCTCTTGTCCGACACCAGGGCGCGCGGCGGGATGACGCGGCTCCGCGGGGGCGCCCGCAGACTCGGCACCCGCAACTAGCCTGCGAAGCCCGCCTTCCGCGCCGCACAGAGAAAGCCATGAACCCTTCGACAAAACAGCCGCCCTTGTCCATTCAGAAAGCCGTTTTCCCGGTCGCCGGCCTGGGCACGCGCTTCCTGCCGGCCACCAAGGCCCAGCCCAAGGAGATGCTGCCCATCGTCGACAAGCCGCTCATTCAATACGCCGTCGAAGAGGCCTATGCCGCCGGCATCCGCCACATGATCTTCGTCACTGGCCGCAGCAAGCGCGCCATCGAAGACCACTTCGACACCGCCTACGAGCTCGAATCCGAGCTCGTAGCGGCAAACAAGCAGGAGCTTCTCGCCCTGGTGCGCTCCATCAAGCCCGACGACATGGACTGCTCCTATGTCCGCCAGGCACGCATGCTGGGACTGGGCCATGCCGTCCTGTGCGCGCAGCCCCTGGTCGGCCAGGAGCCTTTCGCGGTGCTGCTCGCCGACGACCTCATGATCGGCGCCGAAGGCGGCCCCGGCGTGCTGGCCCAGATGGTGAAGGTGTTCGAGCAGGTGCGCACTTCGGTGCTGGCGGTTCAGGAGGTGCCCCCGGATCATGTGCGACGCTACGGCATCGTCGCGGGTGACCCGGCGGGCGAGCGCCTCACGCGGGTGCGCCAGATGGTCGAGAAACCCAGTCCCGAGAACGCCCCCTCGCGCATGGGGGTGGCGGGCCGCTACATCCTCACGCCCGGCGTGTTCGAACAAATCCGCCAGCAACCGCGCGGCGCCGGCGGAGAAATCCAATTGACTGACGGCATCGCCCGCCTGATCGACACCGAAGGCGTGCACGCCTTCCGTTACGCGGGCAAACGGTATGACTGCGGCAGCAAACAGGGTTTCCTGGAAGCCACCGTGGAACTGGCCTTGAAGCACCCCGAAGTCAGCGGCGAATTCGGGCAGTACCTCAAGAATCTCATGTGCTGAATCGCGGGCGCCAAGCCGCCCGCTCCGCGTTCAGCCCGAACCTGCGGCTTGCCCGTGCCTATCGGCGGCGCAGCACGTGGATGAACTCTTCCCCCTGCGTCTGCTGGTCCACGAGTTCGTGCCCCGTCTGTCGCGAGAAAGCCTGAAAGTCCCGCAGCGACCCGGCATCGGTCGCCACGACCTTCAGCAGTTGCCCCGACATGAGTTCAGCCAGGGCCTTCTTGGCCTTGAGTATGGGCAGTGGGCAATTGAGCCCGCGCGTATCGATTTCCTTGGCGATGTCCATGGGGGTTCCTGTCTTTGGTGTCAGCCGCGCGCCGCCTGAGCGTCAGGCGCGCTGTTGCTGGCCCATTCCATGAAGCGCGGCTCGTGCCCGCGGCTGCGCAGCCAGTCGGCCAGTGCTTGACCTGTGCCGGAGGGCCAGCATCGCACCTCGTCCAGGCCATACAGCCGCCATTCCACCAGTTCAGGCGAGAGGTGCACCTCGCCATGCGCGACCGCGTGGTAGGCCACGATCACCTGGTTCATGCGTTGGAAGTCGTACACGCCGATCAGGTCCAGGTGGCTCACGAACAGCCCGGTTTCCTCGTGGATCTCGCGCACGATGCCCAGCTCCGGCTTCTCGCCCGCCTCCATGAAGCCGGTGATCAGGGCGAACCTCCTCCCCGGCCAGGCCGCATTGCGCGCCAGCAAGACCTGCCCTTGGTACTCGACCACCGCGGCCAGCACCGGGGTCGGGTTGTTCCAGTGTGTCCACCCGCAGCCGGGAGCCGGACACCGCAGACGCTCGCGCGGCCCGCCATCCTCGTCCTGCACGACCCAGGCCAGCGGCGCGGCGCACTGCGGGCAGTAGCGGTAGGCCCCGAGTGTCATGGCCGGTCGCTCAAGCCGGGAACACGCCGGTGGACAGGTAGCGGTCGCCGCGGTCGCACACGATGAACACGATGGTCGCGTTTTCGACCGTGCGCGCGATCTCCTGCGCCACCCAGCACGCGCCGGCCGCCGAGATGCCCGCGAAGATGCCTTCCTCGCGCGCCATGCGGCGGCACATCTCCTCGGCGTCGTCCTGGCTCACGTACACCAGTTCGTCCACTGCGCTCGGGTCATAAATGCGGGGCAGGTACTCCTGCGGCCACTTGCGGATGCCTGGAATGCGCGAGCCCTCACTGGGCTGCGCGCCAATGATGCGGACTGCAGGGTTCTTTTCCTTCAGAAAGCGCGACACGCCGGTGATCGTGCCGGTGGTGCCCATCGCGCTCACGAAATGGGTGATGCGCCCGCCCGTCTGCTCCCAGATCTCGGGGCCCGTTGTCTCGTAGTGGATGCGAGGGTTGTCGGCATTCGCGAACTGGTCCAGAACACGTCCCTTGCCTTCGCGCTGCATGTTCTCGGCCAGGTCACGGGCGTATTCCATGCCGCCGCTCTTGGGCGTGAGCATGAGTTCGGCACCAAAGGCCTTCATCGTCTGCGCGCGTTCGATGGACAGGTCCTCCGGCATGATCAGGACCATGCGGTAGCCCTTGATGGCGGCCGCCATCGCCAGGGCGATGCCCGTGTTGCCCGAGGTGGCTTCGATCAGGGTGTCACCGGGCTTGATCTCGCCGCGCTCCTCGGCCCGGGCAATCATGGACAGCGCGGGCCGGTCCTTCACGGAGCCGGCCGGGTTGTTCCCCTCGAGCTTTCCCAGGACCACGTTACCCCGCTTCAGGTTGTCGGCGGCGCCGATGCGCTGCAGCGCCGCCAAAGGTGTCTTGCCGACGGCGTCTTCGATCGTGGGGTACTTCATGCGCGCCACTGTGCCATAATTTTCGGCTGCTCAGACCGCACCGCCCGAGTGGTGAAATTGGTAGACGCAGGGGACTCAAAATCCCCCGCCGCAAGGCGTGCCGGTTCGATTCCGGCCTCGGGCACCAGACATGCATCGGCGCTGTCTTCGTGGCCGGCGGGCCCATCAGGGCCGCCTCATGCCCTCTCCCGCAGGGAACCATCGCCTTCAGACCGCCACCAAAGCCGCATCGCAGCTACCAAGGCTTTGCTTCGGCTTAACCCTGCCACGAATAGCGTCCGATTGGTCTCTCCGTTACCCACGAGGGCACCAGGCGGCCCGCCAGCAAATGCCCCACGCCATGAGCCCTCTCCGTCCGGTCTTGCCCGCACAACCCCTGCGCCACGCGTCATCCCTTGAGCCGCTACCGCAGTCCGCTGGAGTCCCCGACAGACCCACCGCGCAGGCCCTGGCCAGTCGCCCCGGCGCGAGCGGGCCGGTCCAGGGCGCCGGCCCCGCACAGGCCCTCCACGGCACCGCGGGCAGGGTCATCCAGACACTGCAGCAGGCCTTCGGCGCCTCGATCGGCAAAGCCATTGCCTGCGAGCTCAACCTCGATCCAACGTCCAGCCACCCCGTGCAGGCGTGCGAGGTCGATCGGGTCCTGCAGATCGCGCAGACGGCGCAGCTCGCCCTGCAAGGCGTGGACTTCGGCAGCCGCCTAGCCCACTCCGCCTGCGGCGACGGGCCTGGTTTCCGTCGCGCGGCCCAGTCCGTTGGCCTGGAACCGGGGCGGATCGACATCAGCACCCGCCGCGACATCGACGCCCGGATGGACGCCCGATTCAACCAGGCCGCCGCGACAGGCCAGGTTCCTGTCCCGCTGAAACAGGTCGGCGAATGGTTACAAAATGACCTAATTCTCTTGACTAAGTAACTCCGATCAGGCAACTTACAGGCCATCTGTAAGTCTTTGGAGTTATCTTGCTGCCCCACCTTCAACCAGCGGATGCGCCCCCTGCCGCGGATTCTGGGGCTGCCCGTCCCAGCAGCCGGCAACTTAGCGATTCCGACGAAGCGCTGTTCAAGCAACTCGTCCAGGCCCACCACCAGCGCCTGTACCGTTTCGTCGTGAAACACATCGGCTGGAGCACGGACGCCGAGGACATCACGCAGCAGGCGTTCGTCGAGGCCGCGCAGAGCTTTGCAACCTTCAAGGGCCAGTCCGAGCTCTCCACCTGGCTTTACGGCATCGCCATGAACCTGGTGCGCAATTACCTGTCCCGATCGCCACATCGGCGCTACGCATTCGAAGGAGAAGATGCGCTCGCCGAAACCAGCTGCCTGCGCCCCACCTGCCCCTCTTTCCGGTCCGGTGGCGCGACGCGGTGGAGCGCCACGCGCTGGAGCGCACATGGCATCTCACACTGGCGCAGGCTCGGCGTGACCTGAACGCGTCTCGCGCCGACCCCAGCGGGTGGCCCATGAACCACCTGCAGGCCATCGAGGTGCACTTGAGTGCCGCACACGCGCCGTCGCTTGCGAAAAGAGTGGTGCGTGCGCTGGCGAGGGAGATTCCCGAATGCGTCAGCCTGCCGCCGGACTGCCGCCTGCCGCGGACAGCAACCCCTGACACGGCGTGGGATAGTGAAGCCGCACCCGCAACTCCTGCTTCATCCGCCGATTGACCAGGCGGCGCGACTCGCCCATGAAACTCAGAAGCATGAGGGGCAACTCGGCCTGCGCGGTGTCACGGGGGACGCGCCGGGGTCGGGGCAATCCGTACAGGTCGGCCGCGAGATCGAAGTAGTCGCCCATCTTCATCTCGCCATCGTCGCTGGTGTTATAGGCTCGCTGGGGTCGCCCCCGCCACACGGCGGCGAGCGTCGCACGGGCCAGGTCGTCGGCATGGACATGGTTGGTGTAGACGTCGTCCTGCGCCTGCAGCACGGGGGTACTTCGCATCAGGCGCTCACGCGGCGTGCCGCCGGGCCGGTCGGGCGCATAGATGCCGGGAATCCGCAGCAGGCTCACGCGTGCACCGCTGGCGCGGCCGAAGTGGCGCACCAATGATTCGGCATCGGCCCGGCGCTGCGCACGCGGCGTGGACGGCGCGACGGGACGCGACTCGGCAACGTACGCGCCCGCGCAATCGCCGTACACGCCGCTGGTCGATGCGTAAGTGAGCGACAGCGGCGCAGTGCGACGGCGAAGCGCCCGCACCAGGGCCTGGGTGCGCAGGTCCCGCCACCATTGGGGCTGGTTCTCGGCGGAGGACGGCGGCGCCAGATGGACGATGCGCGTGGCCAGGCCAGCCAGCCGGTCGAGGCTGGCCGGCATGTCCAGGTTGCCCGCCAGGGGCGTGATGCCCCGGCTTCGCAAAAGAGGGGCCCGATCGGGGCTGGAGGTGAGAGCCAGCAGCCGCACGCGTGCGCCCTGTGCCTGGGCCACGCGCAGGCCGACATCGCCGCAACCGACGATCAGGAGGCGCTCGCGGCGAAAGCGGGCGGGCAAGGCGCCGAGGGGGCTCTGGTTTGAGGGCAAAATCGCAAGCTTTGGCTCTGGAAGCCACCAAGGATACCCAAGATGACGAGTGCCACGCCCCAGGGCGGCCCTTTCCAAGTGACCGTGCAACCGAGCGGCCGCAGCTTCAGTGTCGAGGCGGGCGAAACGGTGCTGGTCGCCGCCATCCGCCAGGGTGTGGGCCTGCCTTATGGCTGCAAGGACGGAGCCTGCGGCTCCTGCAAGTGCCGCAAGCTCGAAGGCCAGGTGACACACGGCCCTCACCAGAGCAAGGCGCTGAGCGCCGATGAAGAGGCCGAGGGCTTTGTCCTGACCTGCAGTGCGACCGCCATGACAGACCTCGTGCTGGAGTCGCGCCAGGTGACCGACGAGAGTGCCTTCCCGGTGCGCAAGATGCCCGCACGCGTGCAGGCGCTGCAAAGGCTCTCGCACGACGTGATGCTGGTGCGCCTGCAGCTGCCCGCCAACGACACGATGCGCTATCACGCCGGCCAGTACGTGGAGTTCATCCTGCGCGATGGCGCGCGTCGCAGCTACTCGATGGCCAACGCTTCCCACCTGCTGGTGCGCACCGAAGGCGGGGTGACCACCGGGCCCTCGATCGACCTGCATATCCGCCACATGCCGGGCGGCAAGTTCACCGACCATGTTTTCCTGAACATGAAGGACAAGGAGATCCTGCGGATCGAAGGCCCCTTCGGCAGCTTCTTCCTGCGGGAGGACAGCACCAAGCCCGTCGTGCTCCTGGCCTCCGGTACCGGCTTCGCGCCGATCAAGGCGATCCTGGAGCACATGCACTTCAAGGGCATCACGCGGCCTGCGATGTTGTACTGGGGCGGCCGCCGTCCCGCCGACCTGTACCTGGGCGACTGGGTGCGCGCGCAGTGCGCGCAAATGCCGAACCTGCGCTACGTGCCGGTGGTGTCCGACGCCCTGCCCGAGGACAACTGGACGGGGCGCACCGGCTATGTGCACCAGGCTGTCCTGGAGGACCTGCCTGACCTCTCGGGCCACCAGGTGTATGCCTGCGGCGCGCCGGTCGTCGTGGAGTCCGCGCAGCGCGATTACGCCGGCAAGGCCGCCCTGCCCCCCGAAGAATTCTTTGCCGATTCCTTCACCAGTGAAGCCGACAAGCACGGCACCTGAAAACCCTCGGAGTATCCCCATGAGCATCCTCCACCGCCGCCACCTCCTGGCCCTGGCCGCCGCGGCTGCCAGTCCGCTGGCCCTCGCCCAGACCCGACCGATCCGCCTCATCGTGCCCTATGCCGCGGGCGGACCGATCGACGTCACCGCACGCGTGCTGGCCGAGCGCGTGAAAGACACGCTGGGCACCGTGATCATCGAGAACCGCCCGGGCGGCGGCGGCAACATCGGCGCCGACGCGGTGGCAAAGGCTGCGCCCGACGGCCTGACGATCGGCATTTCCGCAGTGGCCACGCATGCGATCAACCCCTGGCTGTTCTCGAAGATGCCCTACGACGCGGCCCGGGACTTCGCGCCCATCACGCAGATGGTGCGCGTGCCCAACGTCCTGGTGATGAACGCCGACACCGCCGCGCGCCTGAAGATCAACTCCCTTTCAGACCTGATCGCCTATGCCCGGGCCAACCCGGCCCGACTCAATTACGGCAGCGGCGGCAACGGCAGCGCCGGCCACCTGGCGGGCGAGATGTTCAAGCGCGATGCCGGCATCTTCGCGGTGCACATCCCCTACAACGGCGGCAATCCCGCCCAACTGGCCCTGCTGTCGGGGCAGGTGGACTTCAACTTCGACAACCTGGCCACGGCGGCGCCGAACATCCGGGCCGGCAAGCTCAAGGCCCTGGGCGTGACCACGCTGCAACGCAGCGCCAGCCTGCCCGAGGTTCCACCGATCGCCGAGATCCTGCGTGGCTTTTCGATCGACACCTGGTGGGGCCTGGTGGCACCGGCCGGGACGCCGCGCGACACCGTGCAGCGCCTGAACCAGGCCTTCGTCACCGCGCTGCAGTCGCCAGAGGCCAAGGCCCGCTTCGCGCAGCTCATGGCCGAACCCGTGCCGTCGACGCCAGAAGACTTCGCAGGCTTCATGCGCGCGGAACTGGCCAAGTACGAACGCGTGGTCAAGGCCTCGGGCGCCAAGGTCGACTGACCTGTGCCAGAGCCCGCCGCTTGCGGCGCCCGAGAGGCGTCCTACGGCCGCTCCTAGCGTTCTCCGACAGGCCTTGCGCGAGGCGTTTCCTAGAGTGCGACTCCAGTGAAACACCAACAAGGCCTCGTCATGCATCGATCACTTTTCCCTTCCCCCGCCCTCCTGATCTCCCGGCGCATGCGCCTGGCTGGCCTCGCCTGCGCGCTGGCCCTGGTGGCCCCGGTCTATGCCCAGGGCGTAGCCGACACCGTGCCGGCGGACACCAGCACCTCGGGCGCGGCCAGCGGCACCCAGGCCACTTCTTCCTCGTGGTGGATGCCAGGTAGCGGACGCACGGCGATCGGGCTGAACGTGGGGCGCTCGGACTTCAAGACCCCCTGCGGCGCGGTGTTTGCCTGCGATGACACGGACCGCTACTGGACGCTCTATGGCCGCACCATGGCCAACGACATGTGGGGCAGCGAGATCGCGTTCGTGGACATGGGCGACATGGAGCGCGGTGGTGGCACGACACGCGCACGCGGCCTGAATATCAGCCTGGTCGGCAAGATGCCGATCGCCGAGACCTTCGGCGTGTTCGGCAAGGTAGGTGCGATGTATGGCCGAACACGCACGTCCACCGCGGCTGGCGCGGACATCGCGGGGGGCAACGAGAACGGCTTCGGGCTGACCGTGGGCGCAGGCCTGAGCTGGGATTTCTCACCGCGCATGTCGGCAGTGCTGGAATGGGACCGCTACAACTTCCGCTTCCGCAGCGGGCGCGACGCGGTGAACACAGCCAGCGTGGGCCTGCAATACCGCTACTGAGCGACGCGGCGGATCATTCACCCAGGTACGCAGCGCGAACCTGGGGATCGTCCAGCATCTTGCGGGCATCACCCGACAGGGTGATGAGGCCCGACTCCATGACGTAGCCGCGATCGGCAATCTGCAGTGCGCGGCTGGCGTTCTGTTCGACCAGCAGCACGGTGACGCCTTGCGCGTACACCTCGCGCACGACCTCGAAGATCTTGTCGACCATGATAGGCGACAGGCCCATGGAGGGTTCGTCCAGGAGCAGCACACGGGGCCGGCTCATGAGGGCGCGGCCCATGGCGAGCATCTGCTGCTCGCCCCCCGAGAGGGTGCCGGCCAGCTGCTCGCGCCGCTCCTTCAGGCGGGGGAAGGTCGTAAAGACCTTTTCCATGTCCTGTGCGATGCCGGACGCGTCGCTGCGGATGTAGGCCCCCATCTGCAGGTTTTCGGTGATCGTCATGCGGGTGAACACGCCACGGCCCTCGGGCACCATGGCCAGCCCCTTCTTCACGAGGTCCCAGGCGCCCTGTCCACGGATACTCTGTCCGAGGTATTCGATGTCGCCGCCTGCCAGGGGCAGGGTGCCGGTGATCGCCTTCATCGTCGTGGTCTTGCCGGCGCCATTGGAGCCGATCAGGGAGACGAGTTCGCCTTCGCGGACCTCGAAGTCCACGCCCTTGACGGCCTCGATGCCGCCATACGAGACCTTCAGGCCCTGGACCCTGAGCAGGACGTTGCCCATGTCAACCGCCCTCCTGTGCAGCAGCCGGCCCGGCGGTATGGCCCTGGCCCAGATAGGCCTCGATCACCTTTTCGTTGCGCTGCACCTCGGCGGGCGTGCCCTGGGCGATCTGCTTGCCGTAGTCCAGCACGGTGACGCGGTCGCACAGGCCCATGACCAACTTCACGTCGTGTTCGATCAGCAAGATGGTGCGCTGGTCCTTGCGGATCCGGTCGATCAGTTCGCGCAGCTGGAGCTTCTCGGTGGCATTCATGCCGGCGGCAGGTTCATCCAGCGCAATCAGCTGGGGATCGGTGGCCAGGGCCCGCGCGATCTCCAGGCGGCGCTGGTCGCCATAAGACAGGGTGCGCGCCTTGAAATCGGCGTAGCGACTGATGCCCACGTAATCGAGCAGCTCACGGGCGCGGGCTGCGATGGCCGCTTCTTCCTCGAGAAAACGCCGGGTGCGCAAGATCGCGCCCACAAGGCCGGACTCGGTGCGGATGTGGCGGCCGACCATGACGTTCTCGAGGGCGGTCATGTCGGCGAAGAGCCGGATGTTCTGGAAGGTCCGCGCGATGCCGGCACGCGCCACCTCGTGGACCGCGGAGGGCTGGTAGGACTTGCCTGCCAGCTCGAAAGTGCCGGTGTCGGGCGTGTACAGACCGGTGATGACGTTGAAGAAGGTGGTCTTGCCCGCGCCGTTGGGGCCAATCAGGCCATAGACCTGGCCACGCTCGATGGTCAGGCCCACATCGGAAAGCGCCTGCAGGCCACCGAAGCGCTTGGAAATACCGGCCACGCGGAGAACGTTGTCTGCCATGGCTGCGGGCCTCAGATCGTCCTGCCCAGGGACTTGCCGTGCTCGGGCGAGGGCCACAGGCCCCGCGGCCGCATCAGCATGATGATGATCATGGCCAGCGCGATCAGCAGCTGGCGCAGGATGGCGGCGTCCAGGCGGCCGCCGGTCAGGGCCTGCAGGTCCATCAGGCCCGAGACCCAGCGAAGCACCTCGGGCAGGGCCGCCAGCAGCACCGCACCCAGGATGACACCAGGCAGGTGGCCGATGCCCCCCAGGACCACCATCGCGACGATCATCACGGATTCCATGAGGCTGAAGGACTCGGGCGAGACGAAGCCCTGGAACGCCGCGAACATGGAACCCGCCACGCCGCCAAAGGTGGCGCCCATGCCGAATGCGAGCAGCTTCATGTTGCGGGTGTTGATGCCCATGGCCTTGGCGGCGATCTCGTCTTCGCGGATCGCCATCCAGGCGCGACCGATGCGCGAGAGCTCCAGGCGGTGGCAGATGATCACGCTCACCACCACCAGCGCGAGGAACAGGTAGTAGTACAGCGTGACCGAGGACAGGGTGTAGGCCCCGATCTCCAGGGGCCGCGCCAGCGGTATGCCCAGCACGGTCGCACCGTCGATCTGGCCCAGTCCCTTGGGACCGTTGGTGATGTTGACCGGGTGGTCCAGGTTGTTCAGGAACACCCGGATGATTTCGCCGAAGCCCAGGGTCACGATGGCCAGGTAGTCGCCGCGCAGCTTGAGCGTCGGCGCCCCCAGCAGGATGCCGAAGATGCCCGCCAGCAGCGCCGACAGGGGAATGACCAGCCAGATTGGCGTGTGCAGGCCGTTCGGAAAGACCTGCAGGATCCACTCGAAGGTCTCGGTCAGGTGCGGCGACGCCAGCAGGCCGTACAGATAGGCGCCGATGGCGAAGAAGGCGACGAAACCCAGGTCCAGGAGGCCGGCAAAGCCCACGACGATGTTCAGGCCCAGGGCGAGCAGGACATACAGCAGCGCCACGTCGGCGATTCGCACCCAGAAGTTGCCCATGGCCTGCAGCACCAGCGGCAGCACCAGCAACAGGACGGCCGAGAGGATCAGGGTGCGAGGGTTCTTGAAATCGAGCATGGTGGTCACCCCTGGCCTCAAGCGCGATCGGCCACGCGCTCACCCAGCAGGCCCGAGGGCCGCAGCGTGAGCACCACGATCAGGACGATGAACGCGAAGATGTCGGTGTAGTGGCTGCCCAGGACGCCGCCGGTGAGGTCGCCGATGTAACCCGAGCCGATGGACTCGATCAGGCCCAGGAGCACACCCCCGACGACCGCGCCGGCCAGGTTGCCGATGCCGCCGAACACCGCCGCAGTGAAGGCCTTCAGGCCCGGCAGGAAGCCCATGGTGTGCTGCACGGTGCCGTAGTTGGAGGCGTACATGACGCCGGCAATGGTGGCCAGCACCGCGCCGATGATGAAGGTGGCCGAGATGACGGTATCGGGCTTGACCCCCATGAGGGCCGCGACCCGCGGGTTTTCGGCGGTGGCACGCATGGCGCGCCCCATGCGCGTGTAGCTCACGAGGTACATCAGCACCGCCAGCGAGACGGCAGTCACGCCCAGGATCATGATCTGCGTGGGCGTGATCACGGCGCCGCCCACGTCGATCGGCGCCGTGGGCAGCAAGGAGGGAAAGGCCTTGTGATTGGGCTTGAAGATGA
>JBEGVR010000222.1:0-3577 GCA_041178265.1 Pseudomonadota bacterium
GCGCACCGCGTCCACCGCCGCAAACGCCACCAGGTGCGGCAGGTGGCTCACGGCCGCCAGCGCGGCGTCGTGCGCCTCGGGCGACATCATGTGCACGCGGCTGCCCAGGGCCTCCCACACCGTGCGGGCCCGCGCCAACTGGGCGACGCCGGTGCGCTCGATCGGCGTGATCACCACATGGTGGTCGCGGTACAGGTCGGGCGTGGCGTGCTGAACCCCGGCCGACTCCTTGCCGGCGATCGGGTGGCAGGGCACGAAGGCCCCCAGCTGCTCGCCCAGCACGCGCCGCGCGTCGGCCACCACGTCGCGTTTGGTCGAGCCTACGTCCATCACCAGCATGTCGCGGGTGACCAGATGGCGGATGGCCTTGAGCGTGGACTCGGTGGCCGCCACCGGTACCGCCAGCAGCACGATGTCCGAACCGGAGACCGCTTGCAGGGCGGACGGGGCGGCGGCGTCGATCACCCCCCGCTGCAGCGCCCGCTCGGTGGTGGAGGGCGACTTGCTGTAGCCGACCACGCGCTGGACCAGTCCCGCGCGCTTGAGGGCCAGGGCGAAGGAGCCGCCCATGAGGCCGCAGCCGATCAGGCCCAGTTGTTCGAACATGGCGGACGGTGCCCGGTCAGTCGCCGACCGGGTAGGTGCCCAGGACCTTGTAGTACGCGCACAGCGCGCGCAGGTCGGTCAGGGCCGCCTCGACATGGGGTTGCGAGGGATGGCCCTGAATGTCGATAAAAAAGTAGTACTCCCACTGGCCCGAGCGCGCCGGGCGCGACTCGAAGCGCGTCATGGACACGCCGTGTTTTTTGAGGGGCACCAGGATGTCGTGCACTGCGCCGGGCTTGTTCGGCACGGACACCACCAGGCTCACGCAGTCGCGGCCCGAGGCCTGCGGCGCCTGCAGGGTCTGGGGCAGGCACACCACCGCAAAGCGGGTGCGGTTGTACGCGTCGTCCTGGATGGCGTGGGCCGCCAGGTGCAGGCCGAACTCGGTGCCCGCGCGTTCGCTGGCGATGCCCGCCCAGGCCGGGTTCGTGGCCGCCAGGCGCGCGCCCTCGGCGTTGCTGGAGACCGCGCGGCGCTCCACATGGGGCAGGTGCTTGGACAGCCAGTTCTGGCACTGGGCCAGGGCCTGCGGGTGGGCCAGCACCGCCTCGATGCCCTCCAGGGCGGGCGACTGCCGCAGCAGGTGGTGACGTACCAGCAGGCTGATCTCGCCCACGATGTGCAGGGGCGACTGCAGCAGCAGGTCCAAGGACCGCGTGACCACGCCCTCGGTGCTGTTTTCCACCGGCACCACGCCGAAGTCGGCGGTGCCGGCCGCCGCCGCATGAAACACCTCGTCGAAATTCGTGCAGGGCACGTGCTCGATGCTCGCGCCGAAGAAGGTGACCGCCGCCTGCTCGCTGAAGGTGCCGGTGGGGCCCAGGTAGGCCACGCGCTGCGGCGCCTCCAGCGCGCGACACGCCGACATGATCTCGCGCCAGACCGTGGCGATGTTGGCGGCCTTGAGCGGCCCCGGATTGGCGGCCTGCAGGCCCAGGATCACCTGGGCCTCGCGCTCGGGCCGGTAGACGGGCGAGCCCTCCACCTTCTTGATCTCACCCACCTCGTGGGCCAGGCCAGCCCGCTGGTTCAAGAGGGCCAGCAGCTGCTGGTCGACGGCGTCGATCTCGGTGCGCAGTTGCGCGAGACTCTTGGCCGGCAGGCGGGCAGCCACGGTCAGGCGTCCCCGTCCGGCGCCGTGTCCGGGGCTGCATCCGGGGCCGTGTCCGGGGCTGCGCCCTCGACCGCGTTCGCGTCGTTCTCGACGATGCGTTGCAGGCCACTGAGCTTGGCGCCTTCGTCCAGGCCGATCAGGGTCACGCCCTGCGTGGCGCGCCCGAGTTCGCGCAGTTCAGCCACGCGGGTGCGCACCATCACGCCACGATCGGTGATCAGCATGATCTCGTCGTCGGGCCGCACCAGCGTGGCGGCCACGACCTTGCCATTGCGCTCGCTTTGCTGGATGGCGATCATGCCCTTGGTGCCGCGGCCGTGGCGGGTGTATTCGGTGATGGAGGTGCGCTTGCCGTAGCCGTTTTCGGTGGCGGTCAGCACGCTCTGGGTCTCGTCCTCGGCCACCAGCATGGCGATCACGCTCTGGGTTTCTTCCAGCATCATGCCGCGCACGCCACGCGCGTTGCGACCCATGGGGCGCACGTCGTTCTCGTCAAAGCGCACCGCCTTGCCGCCGTCGGAGAACAGCATCACGTCGTGCTTGCCGTCGGTCAGCGCCGCGCCGATCAGGAAGTCGCCTTCGTCCAGGTCCACGGCGATGATGCCGGCCTTGCGCGGGTTGCTGAATTCGTTCAGCGCCGTCTTCTTGACCGTGCCCATGCGGGTGGCCATGAACACGTAGTGGTCGGCCGGGAAGCTTCGGAATTCTCCGGTCAGCGGCAGCACCACGTTGATCTTTTCGCCCTCGGCCAACGGGAACATGTTCACGATGGGCCGCCCGCGCGAGCCGCGCGAACCCGCGGGCACTTCCCAGACCTTGAGCCAGTACATGCGGCCCCGGTTGGAGAAGCACAGGATCCAGTCGTGGGTGTTGGCGATAAAGAGCTGGTCGATCCAGTCGTCTTCTTTGGTGGACGTGGCCTGCTTGCCGCGCCCGCCGCGCTTTTGGGCACCGTATTCGGACAGGGGCTGGCTCTTGATATAGCCCGAATGGGATAGCGTGACCACCATGTCGGTGGGCGTGATCAGGTCCTCGGTGGCCAGGTCCTGCGCGTTGTGTTCGACCTGGCTGCGGCGCGCGCCCGGCTTGGTCTGCCCGAACTCCTGCCTGAGCGTGGTCAGCTCGCCGCTGATGATTTCCGACACGCGGGCCGGCTTGGCCAGGATGTCCAGCAGGTCGTCGATCTCGGCCATCACGTCCTTGTATTCGGCCACGATCTTGTCCTGCTCCAGGCCCGTCAGGCGCTGCAGGCGCATCTGCAGGATTTCCTGGGCCTGGGTGTCTGAGAGGCGATACAGGCCGTCGGCGCCCATGCCATAGGCGCGCTCCATGCCTTCGGGGCGGTAGTCGTCGGCGTTGATCGCGGTGCCGTCTTCGCGGGTGCGCGTGAGCATGGTGCGCACCAGCTGGCTGTCCCAGGCGCGGTTCATGAGTTCGGCCTTGGCCACCGGCGGCGTGGGCGACTCGCGGATGATGCGTATGAACTCGTCGATGTTGGCCAGGGCCACGGCCAGGCCCTCCAGCACGTGGCCGCGCTCGCGGGCCTTGCGCAGGTTGAACACCGTGCGGCGGGTCACCACTTCGCGGCGGTGCTGCAGGAAGACCTTGATCAGGTCCTTCAGGTTGCACAGCTTGGGTTGGCCGTCGATCAGGGCCACCATGTTGATGCCGAAGGTGTCCTGCAGCTGCGTCTGCTTGTACAGGTTGTTCAGGACCACCTCGGGCACTTCACCGCGCTTCAATTCGATCACCAGGCGCATACCGGATTTGTCGGACTCGTCCTGGATGTGGCTGATGCCCTCGAGCTTCTTCTCGTGCACCAGTTCGGCCATCCGCTCCTGCAGGGTTTTCTTGTTC
>JBEGVR010000223.1:0-22374 GCA_041178265.1 Pseudomonadota bacterium
GCGGCCGTGCTGGCGGTGCTGGGCTACTCCGTGAACGAGTCGGTCGTCATCTTCGACCGGATCCGCGAGAACTTCCGCCGCTACCGCAAGATGAACACGGTGCAGATCATCGACAACGCGATCACCTCCACCATCAGCCGCACCATCATCACCCATGGCTCCACTCAGATCATGGTGCTGTCCATGCTGCTGTTTGGCGGCGCGACGCTGTACTACTTCGCGCTGGCCCTGACCATCGGCATCCTGTTCGGGATTTATTCGTCGGTGTTTGTGGCGGCCGCCATCGCGATGTGGCTGGGTGTCAAGCGCGAAGACCTGATCAAGGCCCCGCCGCGCAAGGACGACCCGAACGACCCCAACGCGGGCGCGACGGTTTGAGGGCTCAGTGGGCCAGCCGGCCCTCGCTGTCGTCGCACAGCTCGTCGAGCACCAGTGCGTCGGGCTCTTCGCCAAAGCTCCAATAGACCATCAGCACGATGATCTTCAGGGCGTCCAGCGACATGGGGTTGCCCGCTGCGGCCATGGTCCGGTCGATCACGATCTCGCGCATGGCGGCGGGAAGCACGCCCGACGATTCCAGGAAGGAAATGAACCCCAGGCACTGCGCGCCCAGGTGGTCCTGCTCGGCGACGGAGTAGACCCGCAGGCTGTGCGTGGACTGGTGGTGCGGGGGGCAGGCCGGTGCCTCGTGGGGCGTGTTGGCCGCGGCGGGAGTGAGCTTGATCGACTGGGCTGCGAAGTTCAGGCCGTCCAGCCAGACCAGCGCGTCGTGGATCTCGTCGGCTTCGAAGCCGTGGGCGCTGAGCTTGCGCCCGAGTTGCTGCAGCTCGGGACACGCATCGCCTCGCCAGTAGTTTTCGTAGACAAACACCAGCACGTCGAACATGCAGTCAATATAGCCCAGAAGAGGGGGTCGTCAGCAAGTCCTTTTTCGGGCGTGTTGCCGTCGCGCCTCAGGCCAACGCCGTGCGCTGGTACAGGCCGCCGGGCATGCGGGCGAGTTCTCCCTGCAACTCCAGATCGAGCAGGCGCGCGAGCAGGGTCGCGGCATCCAGGCCGGTGCGCACTGCCAGCGCGTCGAGCGTCACCGGGTCGTGGCCCAGGGCCTGCAGCAGCGGGTCGGCGGGAAGCCCGGGCCCCAACGGGCCCGCAGGCGCCATGGCGCTCGAGGCTGCTGCGGCCTCGTCCGCGGGCACAGTGAGGGAGCCGGCCGGGAGGGCGGGCAGTTCGTCGAGCACCTCCTGCGCGGTCTCCACCAGCTTGGCGCCCTGCTTGATCAGGGCATGGCAGCCACGGGACTGGGGCGAATGGATGGAGCCCGGGATCGCGAACACCTCACGCCCCTGCTCGGCGGCCAGACGCGCCGTGATCAGGGAGCCCGATCGCATTGCGGCCTCGACCACCAGCGTGCCGCGTGCGAGCGCGCACAGGATGCGGTTGCGGCGCGGGAAGTTCTCGGACAGGGGCGGCGTGCCCAGGGGGTATTCGCCCAGGACCAGGCCGCGCGCGGCGATGCGGTGCGCCAGGTCCTGGTGCTGGCTCGGGTAGACCCGGTCCAGGCCCGTGCCCACGACCGCGAGGGTGACGGGTCTCGCGCACTCGCCCTCCGATGCGTCCGGCGCACCCTCCAGCGCACCTTCATGGGCCGCCGCGTCGACGCCCAGCGCCAGGCCCGATACCACGCACCAGCCGGCCCGCGCGAAGCTGCGGGCGAACTGCCTGGCATTGAGCGCGCCCTGGGGCGTGGGGTTGCGGCTGCCGACAACGGCGATCGCTTCGGGCCACGCGAGCGGGCCTGGGCAGGCCAGCGTCTGACCCATGGCGTACAGCAGCAGGGGCGGGTCGTCGGCGTGCAGCAGGGCGGGCGGGTAGTCGGCGTCGGCCAGCGTCAGCACACGCCGGCAGCCTGGATCTTGCGACAGCCAGTGCCAGGTCGCCTCGACCTGGTCCACCAGGCCGGGCGGCTCGACCTGCAGGGCCTGAACCTGGGCGGCCGACAGGAGGTCGCGCAGGGCGGTCGGGTCGGCCTGGAACACCCGCTTCGGCAGGCCCAAGGCCGCCAGCAGACGGCGTGCAGCCCTGGGGCCGATGCGGGGCGTGAGGGCCAGGCGCAGCCAGCCGGTGAGTTCGTGGCGGTCCATGGGCGGATGCATCGAGGCCATGCGATCACCGAGCCGGCACAACCTGGTCGCCGACCTTCACGCCCTCCAGGGTCTCCAGGACCAGGGCGTAGGACAGGCGATCGAAGGGGCGGAACACCATCAGGAGTCCGTTGCGCTCGTCGGGCAGTTGCATGCGTTCGGGCAGGCCGGCCACGGTGCGGTCGCTGACCTGCGCGCCGCTCTTGACGATCAACAGCATGTGGCCGCTGGCCAGTCCGTCGATCAGGCCCTTGTTGATCACGACCACCTGGTTCTGGCCGGCCAGGCCGACGGCGTCGCCGTGCATCGCGGCGACGCGTGCGTCGTCCAGGGGGACCTGTGGTGCATGGGGTGCGTAGTTCATGAGGGCGCTTGGGGGCTCGGGCAGCAGGCGGTCGCCTGCGCGGATTTCCTCGCGTGCCGAGACGATCTCCAGGACGGCCGGCACAGGCACGGCCGCGGCCGCCCCGGCCGCGGTGTGGACGCCCTGGGGCTGCCGCAGGCGGGCGCGGCCGACGTAATGGGCTTCGTGGCCCAGGACCGCCTGGGTCACGGGGTCGCGCAGCGGCCGGGCCTCGCGGAAGATCCGCAGGATCGTGCCCGACCCGCCCGCCAGGGCGGAGTCGGCGGGGCCGCGGGCGTAGGCGTGGTCGCCCCGGGCGAGCAGCACCCGGCCCTCGGGCGCCGCCACGATGCGGGGCGCCCGGTTGAAAGTAGCTTCGTCCACGATCAGGGGCTCGGCCAGGAAGGGTTCGATCAGGTGAGGCTCGAGGGCGGGCAGCGCGGGCTCGGGCAGCAGCTGCACGCGCAGTCGGGGCGACAGGCGCAGGGCGGGCAGCGGCCCGGTGTCTGCCGGCGCGGGCTCGGCCCGCAAGCTGGCGCGGTCTGCGCCTCGATCCAGGACCAGCAGTTGTCCCGGGTGGATGGACGGTGGGCCGGCCGTGGGGCCATCACCGCGTGCCCACAGCTGCGGCCAGCGCCAGGGGGACCGCAGGAACAGGTTGGCGAGGCTGCGCAGTGTGTCGCCGGGCTTGACGAGGTAACGTTCAGGGCTGCCCGGGGCCAGATCGGACAGGGGCGCGCCGACGTTGGCGGCGGCCGTAGCCACCGGCACCGCCTCGGCCCCGGCAGGCGGTGGGGCCATCGCGAACACGGCCCCCCAGAGCACGACCCCGATGGCGCTCCCCGGGGCTTTTGTTACTTCAAAACATTGTGTTTTCATGGCGCGGCCACATTCAATTAATTCCAAGGGATTAATTCTGGCCCACGCCGCCGGATCGGGCAACGCGGTGGCCGCACCGCATGCGGGGTGTGTGAACGTGGGGGACAATACGGGCCCGTTTCCCGCCTTCCCGCAACCGCCATGGCTGTCCTTCCCATCCTCGTCTACCCCGATCCCCGCCTGCACACCGTGGCCAAGCCGGTGGCGGTGGTCGATGCGCGCGTGCGCCAGCTGGTGGCCGACATGCGCGAAACCATGTACGACGCCCAGGGCATCGGCCTGGCCGCGACCCAGGTGGACGTCCATGAGCGGGTCATCGTGATCGACGTATCCGAGAACCGGGACAGCCCCATCACCCTGATCAACCCCGAGATCACCTGGGCCAGCCCAGAGCGCCGCGCCGGCGAGGAGGGCTGCCTGTCGGTGCCCGGGATCTACGACGGCGTCGAGCGCGCCGTGGCGGTCAAGGTTCAGGCCCTGGACGAGAACGGGCAGGCGCACACGATCGATGCCGAAGGCCTGCTGGCGATCTGCATCCAGCACGAGATGGACCACCTGCAAGGCAAGGTCTTCGTCGAGTACCTGTCGGTGTTCAAGCGCAATCGCATCAAGACCAAGCTGGTCAAGGCGCAGCGCGAGGCGATACGCGCCTGACCCTCGACGTGAATCCCGGCACTCCCTTGCGTGTCATTTTTGCGGGCACGCCAGAGTTCGCGCGCATGGCCCTGGAGCGCCTGCACGCCGCCGGCCATGCCATCCGGCTGGTGCTGACGCAGCCCGATCGCCCCGCCGGCCGCGGCATGAAGCTGCAGGCCTCGCCGGTCAAGCAGTTCGCGCAGGCCCACGGCCTGCCCGTGGCCCAGCCCCAGGGCCTGCGCCTGCAAGGCAAGTACCCGCAGGACGCGCGGGCGGCGCAGGCCGCCATCGAAGCCGCGCAGGCCGACGTGATGGTGGTGGCCGCCTATGGCCTCATCCTGCCGCAGTGGGTGCTGAATGCGCCGCGCCTGGGGTGCCTGAATATCCATGCCTCGCTGCTGCCTCGCTGGCGTGGCGCGGCGCCGATCCACCGCGCGATCGAGGCGGGCGATGCCCAGACCGGGGTCACCCTGATGCAGATGGATGCGGGCCTGGACACAGGCGACATGCTGCAGGTCGGGCGCTTGCCGATTGAATCGTGCGACACCACGGCCAGCCTGCATGACAAGCTGGCCGACCTGGGCGCGCGCATGATCGTCGACGCCTTGCGCCAGGCCGCCGCCGGTCCGCTGGCGCGCACACCGCAGCCCGAGGCGGGCGTCACCTATGCGCACAAGATCGAGAAGGCCGAGGCCGAGGTGGACTGGAACCAGCCCGCCCAGGTGATCGAGCGGCGGCTGCGGGCCTTCGACCCCTTCCCCGGCGCGAGCAGCCACGTGGAGGGCGAGGCGGTGAAGCTGTGGCGCGCGCACTGCCTGGCGATGGCCGGCGCCGAAGGCCCGGGCGCGCTGCCCGGCGCTGTGCTGTCCGCGGGTGAAGACGGCGTGCTCGTGGCCTGCGGTAGCGGCGCACTGCGCCTGACGCAATTGCAGCGGGCAGGCGGCAAGCGCCTGCCCGCCGCCGACTTCCTGCGCGGCTTCCCGCTCGCGCCCGGGCAGCGTTTCGGGGCGGTGGCCTGATGTTCTGGCTCTCCCACCTGCGCGCGCACCCGCAGTTCCGCGACGGCCTGCGGGAGATCGTCCCGCAGGCCACCGGCATCGCGTTCTGGGGGCTGATGATCGGCGTGGCCATGGTCAAGTCCGGCCTGTCGGTGCCCGAGGCGCTGGCCATGACCTTCTTCGTCTACGCCGGCAGCTCGCAGCTGGCGGCCCTGCCCCTGCTGGTGGCGGGGGCGCCCGCCTGGGTGATCCTGGCCACCGGCTTTTGCGTGAACCTGCGCTTCATCGTGTTCAGCCTGCACCTGCGGCCCTACCTGATGCACCTGCCCCCGCTGCGCCGCGTCCTCGCCGCCTACCTGATCGCCGACCTGAGCTACGCCCAGCACATGCACCGCTACCCGCAGCCCCCGCAGGATGACGCGCAGCGCCTGGCCCAGGAGGCCTACATGGCCGGCCACATCTGCACCATCTGGGCCAGCTGGATGGCGGCCAGCGTGCTGGGCATCGCCCTGGCCAACGTGGTGCCCACCACCTGGGGCCTGAGCTTCGCCGGCATCCTGTGCCTGGTGGGCATCTCCTGCGCGCTGGCGTCCACCCCGCTGCGCACTGTGGCCGCGGTGGTCGCGGGTGCGACGGCCGTGGTGGCGTACGCCCTGCCCCTGCGCCTGAACATCGTGCTCGCCATTGGCGTGGCGGTGCTCGTGTGCATGACGCTGGAGCAGCGCCTGCGGCCCGCGGCGGTCCCGGGGGAGTCGTCATGACCGACTTCTGGACGATGGCCGTGATCGCGGGGCTGACCGCAGTGACCGTCATCACCCGCGGCTTCTTCGTGCTTTCCAACAAGCCCTGGCGACTGCCGGCCTGGGCGGAGCGCGGGCTGCAGTACGCGCCCATCGCGGCGCTCACCGCAGTGGTGGTGCCCGAGGTGGTGATGACCCAGGGGCAGCTGGTGTCCACCTGGATGGATGCACGGATCTTCGGCGCGGTCACGGGCATGGCAGTCTTTTTCTGGCGCCGCGACTCCCTGCTGACCATCGTCGCGGGCATGGCCGTTTACCTGCCGCTGCACCTGGTGGCGGGCTGGTAAGTTCGACCAGGGCCGGCCTTCCTAGAATGGCGGGCTGCTACTCCCTTCCCACGCGCGTGCGGCAGGTCCGGCGCGTGTCACACCTGCTGCCATGAACATCCTTCGCTTCTCCGATCTCTGCGCCCAGGGCCAGGTCCGTGGCCAGCGCGTCTTCATCCGCGCCGACCTGAACGTGCCGCAGGACGCCGCTGGCCGCATCACCGAAGACACGCGCATCCGCGCCTCCGTCCCCTGCATCCGGATGGCGCTGGACGCCGGTGCCGCCGTCATGGTCACCTCGCACCTGGGCCGCCCCACCGAAGGCCAGTTCAGGCCCGAGGATACGCTGGCGCCGGTGGCGCAGCGCCTGGGTGAATTGCTCGGGCGCGACGTGCCGCTGCGTTCCGGCTGGATCGATGGCGTGCAGGTCGCGCCGGGCCAGGTGGTGCTGCTCGAAAACTGCCGCCTGAACCAGGGCGAGAAGAAGAACGACCCCGCGCTTGCGCGCAAGATGGCCGCCCTGTGCGACATCTTCGTGCACGACGCCTTCGGCACCGCGCACCGCGCTGAGGCCTCCACCTACGGCATCGCGCAATTTGCGCCGGTGGCCTGCGCCGGTCCGCTGCTGGCCGCCGAGATCGACGCCATCTCCAGGGCCCTGGCCAACCCGAAACGCCCCCTGGCGGCCATTGTGGCGGGATCCAAGGTGTCGACCAAGCTCACCATCCTGCAGTCCCTGGCCGACAAGGTGGACCGCCTGGTCGTGGGCGGCGGCATCGCCAATACCTTCATGCTGGCGGCGGGCCTGCCGATCGGCAAGTCACTGGCCGAACCCACCCTGGTCAACGAGGCCCGCGCCGTGATCGACGCCATGAAGGCGCGCGGCGCCGAGGTGCCGATTCCCACCGACGTGGTGGTGGCCAAGGCCTTCGCCGCCGACGCGCCCGCCACCGTGAAGGCCGCCACGGACGTGGCAGCCGACGACCTGATCCTGGACATCGGCCCGCAGACCGCCAAGAAGCTGGCCGACCAGCTGCTCGCGGCGGGCACCATCGTCTGGAACGGGCCGGTGGGCGTGTTCGAGTTCGAGGCCTTCTCGCAAGGCACGCAGGCCATCGCCCGGGCCATCGCGCAGTCGTCCGCCTTCAGCATCGCGGGGGGTGGCGACACGCTGGCCGCCATCGCCAAGTACGGCATCGAGAAGGACGTGGGCTACATCTCCACTGGCGGAGGCGCCTTCCTGGAGGTGCTCGAGGGCAAGACGCTGCCAGCCTTCGAGATCCTGGAAAAGCGCGCACAGGGATAAGGTTCTTCCTGCGGCCAGGGGCCCGGCGACGACCGGGGCAATCCCGAGGGGCCAGTTTGCGGGGCGCGTGTGAGAATCCCCCTCCACCCTGACCCGCATTCCCAAGGAAGTACATGCCCCGTCGCGCCACCAAGATCGTCGCCACCCTGGGCCCCGCCTCGAGCGATCCGCAGCTGCTCGAACACATGGTCCGCGCCGGCGTCAACGTCGTGCGCCTGAACTTCAGCCACGGTACCGCGCAGGACCACATCGACCGCGCCCGCCTGGTGCGCGAGGTCTCGCAGCGCGCCGGGCGCGAGGTGGCCATCATGGCCGACCTGCAGGGGCCCAAGATCCGCGTGGGCAAGTTCGCCGACGGCAAGGTCATGCTCGAGCCGGGCAGCAAGTTCGTGCTCGACGCCTCGCGCACCCAGCCCGGTGACGCCCAGGGCGTGGGTCTGGACTACAAGGAGCTCCCCCGCGACGTGAAGGCCGGCGACGTGCTCCTGCTCAATGACGGTCTGATCGTGCTCACGGTGGACGCTGTCAAGGGCGAGCAGGTGCAGACCACCGTCAAGCTCGGCGGCGAGCTGTCCAACAACAAGGGGATCAACAAGCAGGGGGGCGGCCTGACCGCCCCCGCGCTCACGGCCAAGGACATGGAGGACATCCGCACCGCCATGAGCTTCCAGGCCGATTACGTGGCGGTGAGCTTTCCCAAGAACGCCACCGACATGGAGATGGCGCGCCAGCTTTGCAACGTCGCGGCCGCCGAGTTCGGCCACAAGCCGGGCCTGATCGCCAAGATCGAGCGCGCCGAGGCCATCCCCAACCTGGAGTCGATCCTCAGGGCCAGCGACGGCATCATGGTGGCGCGCGGCGACCTGGCGGTCGAAGTGGGCAATGCGGCGGTGCCGGCCCTGCAAAAACGCATGATCCGCCTGGCCCGCCAGTACGACAAGGTGGTGATCACTGCGACGCAGATGATGGAGTCCATGATTTCAAACCCGGTGCCCACGCGCGCCGAGGTGAGCGACGTGGCCAACGCGGTGCTCGATGGCACTGACGCCGTCATGCTCAGTGCCGAGACCGCCTCGGGCAAGTACCCGCTGGAAACCATCGTCGAGATGGCCAACATCTGCGCCCAGGCCGAACTTGCCGAGGACACCAAGCTCGACGCCGATTTCACCGGCATGACCTTCCAGCGCATCGACCAGTCCATCGCCATGGGCGCGCTGTTCACCGCGCACCACCTCGGGTGCAAGGCCATCGTGGCCATGACCGACTCGGGGTCGACCGCGCTGTGGATGTCGCGCCACCGCATCCACATCCCGATCTACGCGCTCACGCCGCGCCTGTCGACGCAGCGCAAGATGGCGATCTACCGCAATGTGCGACCGCTGCTGATGGACACCAGCGCCGACCGCGATACCGCCCTGGGCGACGCCGAGGCCCACCTGAAGCAGCGCGGCATCGTGAGCAGCGGCGACATCTACGCCATCACCTGCGGTGAACCCATGGGGGCGCCGGGCGGCACCAACATGCTCAAGATTTGCCTGGCGTCCTGACGCCTGCGGCGGGTGGGGTGGTGCGGGCCGTCCGCCTCCGCCCTCCTAGAATCGCGGGATGACCCCAACCCTTCCCGACACCGCCATGGACCAGATCTTCCGGTCCGCCCGCACGATCCACAAATTCACTTCGCAGCCCGTCGCCGACGACACGCTGCGCGCGCTCTACGAGCTCGCCAAGTGGGGCCCGACTTCCATGAACTGCCAGCCGATGCGGCTGGTCTTCGTGCGCAGCGCCGCGGCCAAGGAGCGCCTGAAGCCCGCCCTGTCGCCGGGCAACGTGGACAAGGCGATGGCCGCGCCGGTCGTGGCCATCGTGGCCAGCGACACGCGCTTTTACGAGCAGCTGCCCACCCAGTTCCCTGCCAATCCGAACGCGAGGGCCCTGTTTGCCGACAACGCTACGCTCGCCGCCGACACCGCCATGCGAAACAGCAGCCTCCAAGGCGCCTACCTGATCGTCGCCGCCCGTTCCCTGGGTCTGGCGGCAGGCCCCATGAGCGGTTTCAATCCGGCGACGGTTAACACCGCGTTCTTCCCCGATGGCGCCTGGAAGGCGAACTTCCTGATCAACCTGGGCTGGGGCGACTCCGCCGGCTTGCATCCGCGCGGGCCGCGCCTGGCGTTCGAGGACGCCGTGCGCATCGACTGACACCTGGGCGGGGCGTCAGCCCGTCCCCGGCGGGGGCGCCCCGGCTAAAATTCCAGCGTTTTCGGCCCGGCCGTCGTTGGCCACGTCCCTGCTCTCCCACCCTCCCTTTCGGACCCGCACCATGCCTCTCGTTTCCATGCGCGAATTGCTGGACCATGCCGCAGCCAACGGCTATGGCATCCCCGCCTTCAACGTCAACAACCTCGAGCAGGTGCAGGCCGTCATGGAGGCCGCCAAGGAAACCGGCGCGCCGGTGATCCTGCAGGCCAGCGCCGGTGCCCGCAAGTACGCGGGTGAGGCCTTCATCAAGCACCTGATCGCGGCGGCCCTCGAGGCCTACCCCGGCATCCCGCTGGTGATGCACCAGGACCACGGCCAGAGCCCCGACGTCTGCAAGGGCGCGATCGATCTGGGTTTTTCCTCGGTGATGATGGACGGCAGCCTGGAAGCTGACGGCAAGACCATCGCCAGCTACGACTACAACGTCGACGTCACCCGCAAGGTGGTCGACATGGCCCACAAGCTGGGCGTCACCGTCGAGGGTGAACTCGGTTGCCTGGGCAGCCTGGAAACCATGAAGGGC
Source organism: Pseudomonadota bacterium (assembly GCA_041178265.1). GTDB lineage: Bacteria > Pseudomonadota > Gammaproteobacteria > Burkholderiales > Burkholderiaceae_C > Ramlibacter. The sequence continues at coordinate 10,152 of JBEGVR010000223.1, forward strand.
GACAAGGAAGATGGCCACGGTGCCGACGCCACCATGACCCGCGAGCAGCTGCTCACGGACCCCGAGCAGGCCGCCGACTTCGTGAAGAAGACCCAGCTCGACGCCCTGGCCATTGCCATCGGCACCAGCCACGGCGCCTACAAGTTCACCCGCAAGCCCACGGGCGACATCCTGGCCATCGACCGCATCAAGGAAATCAACCGCCGCATTCCCAACACACACCTGGTGATGCACGGATCGTCGAGCGTGCCGCAGGATCTCCTGGCCGTCATCCGCCAGTACGGCGGCCAGATGAAGGAAACCTACGGCGTGCCCGTCGAGGAAATCCAGCACGCGATCAAGTATGGCGTTCGCAAGATCAACATCGACACCGACATCCGCCTGGCCATGACCGGCGCGGTGCGCAAATTCCTCCACGAAAACCCCGAGAAGTTCGACGCGCGCGAGTGGCTCAAGCCCGCGCGCGAGGCCGCCAGGCAGATCTGCAAGCAGCGTTACCTCGAGTTCGGCTGCGAAGGCCAGGGCGCCAAGGTCAAGGGCCACGCGCTGCAGGTGGTGGCGCGCCAATACGCCCAGGGCGAACTGGCCCAGGTCGTGCAGTGAACCACGCGCTGCACACCTCGTCGCTCGCCTCGCTGCCGCTGCTGGCGCGCGGCAAGGTACGAGACAACTACGCGGTGGGCAACGACCGCATCCTCATGGTCGCCACCGACCGCCTCTCGGCCTTCGACGTGATCATGGGCGAGCCCATACCCGGCAAGGGCGAGCTGCTGACACAGATGGCGCTGTTCTGGTTCGGAAAACTCGGGCACCTGTGCCCCAACCACCTCACGGGCGAACTGCCCGAGTCGGTGGTGAACTCCGGGGAGGTGCAGCAGGTGCTGGGCCGCTCCATGCTGGTCAAGCGCCTCAAACCCATTCCCGTCGAGGCCGTGGTGCGCGGCTACCTGGCGGGCAGCGGCTGGAAGGAATACCAGGCGTCGCAGTCGGTGTGCGGCGTGAAGCTGCCCCCGGGCCTCACGAATGCGGCGCGCCTGCCCGAACCGATCTACACCCCCGCAGCCAAGGCGGCGGTGGGCGAGCACGACGAAAACATCACCTACGAGCGCACCGTGGAAATGATCGGCCCCGAGCTCGCCGCGAAGATCCGCGACATCAGCCTGGCCATCTACAAGGAAGCGGCGGCAATTGCCCTCACTAAGGGGCTGATCATCGCCGACACCAAGTTCGAGTTCGGCCTGGATGCCTCGGGCCAGCTGGTGCTGATGGACGAAGTGCTCACGCCCGATTCGTCCCGCTATTGGCCAGTCGAGGGTTACGAAGCGGCGGCCCGGCAGGGGGCCAATCCCCCCAGCTACGACAAGCAGTTCGTGCGTGATTGGCTCGAGCAGGTCCGCATCAACGGCAAGCCCTGGGACAAGACCCCGCCGGCGCCGCGCCTGCCGCAGGACGTGATCCAGAAGACAGCGGCCAAGTACCGTGAGGCGCTGGAGCGGCTCACCGCCTGAAGCAGCCCTGATGGTGACGGGGTCGCAGCGCCCCCGCGGGCTATGACGGTTTGCCGTCCTTCCTAGAATGGCCCCGCACGGCGCAAGCCGGAGATTTCCCTGGCTCTCCCCTGGACTTGCATGAACCTTCTTTCGCGCCGCGTGGCGAGTGCGGCTGCTCTCCTGGCGCCCCTGTGGGCGAGCGCACACGGCCTTTCACAGGCCGACAAGCAGGCCATGCTCGAGGGCGGCCACCTGCAGTACGCAGTCCTGGGTGCCAAGCACATGGTCACGGGCTACGACCATCTCCTTTTCCTGTTCGGCGTGGTCTTTTTCCTCACCCGGTTTGGCGACATCGCCAGGTTCGTGACGGCCTTCACGCTGGGGCACTGCATCACCCTGGTGGGCGCCACCTTCCTGGGCGTCACCTGGAATTACTGGCTGGTCGATGCCGTGATCGCGCTCACCGTGATCTACAAGGGGTTTGACAACAACCAGGGCTTCAGGCGGCACTTTGGCATGGCCTCGCCCAACCTCCTGCTGATGGTGTTCATTTTCGGGCTGGTCCATGGCTTCGGACTCTCTACCCGTTTGCAGCAGCTGCCACTCGGGCAGGAGTGGTCCGGCATGCTCGGTCGCATCCTGAGTTTCAACGCGGGGGTGGAGGTAGGTCAGATCGCGGCGCTCTCGATCATGGTGGCCGTCCTGGCCTCGTGGCGCAGGCGCCCCAGCTTTGGAAAGTTTTCATTCGCGGCCAACATGGCCCTGATGTATGCGGGCACCCTGCTCCTGCTGATGCAGTTGCATGGCTACTCCCATGATGCGGACCCGAACGGGTTCCGATTCCCGGCCGAGGAGCATCGGCACGTGCACGAAGACATGGACATTTCCAAACCCGACGCTGGTCGGGACAATATCGAATGAGAGGAACTGACATGAGCCACCGTACGGCGCTTCTGCTGGCCAGCGTTTTTGCGGCGCTGATCGCCGCCCCTGCCCGGGCGGACAAGGGTGGCGCCTGTCACTTCCACGGATCGACGCCAGCCAAGCAAGAGACCGTCTTGCAGTGCGCCACGCAGCGCAAGGACATGCTGGCGGGCACCGGGAAGATCGAGGCGAGCTGGAAATCCGCTCCGCACGAGAAGATCGAGCAGGTCGAGGGCAAGAAGGGAAAGGAATGGAAGGTGACCTTCCGCAACCCGCAGGCCGTCGACAAGGACAAGCAGGCCCTCTATGTGTTCCTGAGTGTCCCCGGCAACGTCCTGGCGGCGAACTTCACCGGCAAATGACGTGGCGGGCAGGGCGCATCGCCCCGCGCCCTCAGCTCAAAACCACACTCGACAAGCGCCGCCGGTAGGTCGCCACCACCGGGTCGTCCGGCGGAATCTGGCCGTCGGCCACCTTGGGCTTGGGCGGCTCCATGACGTCCAGGATGGCGATGTAGGCCTTGCGCGCGGCGTCTTCGTTCCAGGCCCTGTCACGCATCAGGATTTCCAGCAGTTCGTCCATCGCCTCGGTCCATTGCAGGTGGGCCGCCAGCAGACGGGCGCGGGCGTAGCGGGCCTCGAAATCGCGTTTGTTGGCGGCGATGCGCGCATCGAAGCCCGCCAGCGCCTGCTGCGGGTTGCCCTGGGCTGCCGCGAAGTCCAGGGCGTCCATCAGGCGCTGCAGTGAGTCCAGCCGGCGCACCCCCGCCGCCTTGGCGATCACCGGCGCGAAAGCCACCTTGGCTTCGTCGGTGTGGCCCGAGAGCAGCAGCCACTTGACGTAGTCGAAGCGCGCGTCGTCGTTGTCGGGGGCCTGGGCCACGGCCTGCGCCAGGCGTTCGCGCTGGCCTTCGGCATCCGGCGGCATCGTCTCCACCTCGGGCTCGGGCTCGACTTCGGCGGCGGCGGCGGGCACGTGCTTGTCCAGGAACTCGCGGATCTTGCCTTCGGGCAGGGCGCCCATGAAGCCGTCCACGGGCTGGCCGTTTTTCAGAAGGACACAGGTGGGGATGCTGCGGATCTGGAAGGCGCCCGCCAATTGCTGTTCCTGGTCGGAGTCGATCTTCACCAGCTTGAAGCGGCCCTCGTAGGCCGTCTCAAGCTTTTCCAGCAGCGGTCCGATCACCTTGCAGGGGCCGCACCAGGGGGCCCAGAAGTCCACCAGCACGGGCTGGGTCATGGAGGCGGCGATGACCTCGGTTTCAAAGTTTTCGATGGTGACGTCGATCATTCGGGGTGGCTTCGGGTTGCAACTTAAAATTCACACCTTTTGGGATCTGGCATGAACACGATACAGGTAGGCGTCGTGATGGGGTCCGGCAGCGACTGGGACACCCTGCAGCACGCAGTGGCGATTCTCCAGGAATTCGGTGTCGCCCACGAGGCCCGGGTGGTCTCGGCCCACCGCATGCCCGACGACATGTACGCCTACGCTGAGGCCGCAGCCGGCCGGGGCCTGGCGGCCATCATTGCCGGCGCGGGCGGGGCGGCCCACCTGCCCGGCATGCTGGCGGCCAAGACCACGGTGCCAGTGCTGGGCGTGCCGGTGGCCAGCAAGCACCTGTCTGGCGTCGATTCCCTCCACAGCATCGTCCAGATGCCCAAGGGCGTGCCGGTGGCCACCTTTGCCATCGGCGCGGCGGGCGCGGCCAATGCCGCCCTCTTCGCGGTGGCGATGCTGGCCACGCGCGACCCCGCCCTGCGCGCGCGCCTGGAGGCCTTCCGCCAGCGCCAGACCGACGCTGCCCGGGCCACGGTCCTGCCCCCGGCCGCCTGAGCCCTGTCGCATGCGTCTTGTTCCGATCCTTCCCGGCCAGACCCTGGGCGTCATGGGCGGCGGCCAGCTCGGACGCATGTTCGTGCACGCGGCCCAGCGCCTGGGGTATTTCACTGCGGTGCTTGACCCGGATGCCGCCAGCCCCGCCGGCCTCGTGAGCCACACCCACATCCGCGCCGACTACCTGGACCCGCAGGGCCTGGCCGAACTGGCGCGCGTGGCCGCCGCCATCACCACCGAATTCGAGAACGTGCCCGCGCAGGCCCTGGCGCAACTGGCGGCCACGCGTACGGTCGCGCCCGGCGGTGGCGCGGTGGCCATTGCGCAGGACCGCGCCCGCGAGAAAGCGCACTTCACGCGCTGCGGCGTGTCCTGTGCGCCGCATGCAGTGATCGAGACACCCGAACAGCTCGCTGGTGTGTCGCCCGATCTGCTCCCGGGCATCCTCAAGACCGCGCGCCTGGGCTACGACGGCAAGGGCCAGGTGCGCGTGGCCACGCGCGAAGCGCTGGCCCAGGCCTGGGACGACTTGCGCCGCGTGCCCTGCATCCTCGAAAAGATGCTGCCCCTGGCCGCCGAATGCTCGGTGCTGGTGGCGCGTGGCGCCGACGGTCAGATGGTGCATCTGCCCGTGCAATGGAACCTGCACCGCGACGGCATCCTGGCCGTCACCGAGGTCCATGAGGGCGTCATGCCCCTGGCGCGCGCGCAACAGGCGATCGACGCCACCCGCGCCATCGCCGACGGCCTGGGCTATGTGGGCGTGCTGTGCGTGGAATTCTTCATCCTGCAGGATGGCTCGCTGGTGGTGAACGAGATGGCGCCGCGCCCCCACAACAGCGGGCACTGGAGCCTGGATGCCTGCGACGTCTCGCAGTTCGAGTTGCAGGTGCGTACGCTGGCGGGGCTGCCCCTGGCGGCGCCGCGCGCCCACAGCCCCGCGATCATGCTGAACCTGCTGGGGGACCTGTGGTTGCGTGACGGCGCGAAGGCCGCTGCCGAACCCGACTGGCCCGCGGTGCTGGCCCTGCCCGGTGCCCACCTGCACCTGTATGGCAAGACCGAGGCCCGTGCGGGCCGCAAGATGGGGCACCTGACGTTCACGGGCCCCGATATCGCCAAGGTGCGTGCGAACGCGCTGAAGGCCTGTGGCCTGCTGGGCCTGCCCGCATTCGGATGATCCTGGACGGCCACGACCCCACCGCGATCGCGCGGGCCGCGGCCCACCTGGTGGCGGGCGGGCTCGTGGCGTTCCCCACCGAGACGGTGTACGGCCTGGGCGCCGACGCGGGCAGCGATGCCGCAGTGGCCGGCATCTTCGCGGCCAAGGGGCGGCCTGCGGATCATCCGCTGATCGTGCATGTCACCGGCCCGCAGGAGGCCGGGCGTTTCGCTCGCGAGGTGTCGCCCGTGGCCCGCCGCCTGATGCAGGCTTTCTGGCCGGGGCCGCTCACCGTCATCCTGCCGCGTCGTGAGGGCATCGCGAGTGCGGCGGCGGGGGGCCAGGATTCGGTGGGCCTGCGTTGCCCGTCGCATCCGGTGGCCCAGGCCCTTCTGCGCGCGTGCGCCTCGCAGGTGCCGCCCGTCTGGGGCGTGGCCGGACCCAGTGCCAACCGCTTCGGGCGCGTGAGCCCCACCACCGCGGTCCATGTGCAGGCCGAGTTCGGTGACGCGCTCATGGTGCTCGATGGCGGCGCGTGCGAAGTGGGCATCGAGTCCTCCATCGTCGACTGCACGCGCGGCCGCCCGGTGCTGTTGCGGCCGGGCGTGCTCACGCACGCGCAGGTCGAGGCCGCCTGCGAAGAGCGCCTGTGGCTGCCGCATGAAGTCGACGAGGCCGCCCCGCGTGCCTCAGGTACGCTCGAATCGCATTACGCGCCGCAGGCCAGGGTGCGGGTGATGACAGCGGACGCCCTGCGCGAGGCGGTGGTTGCCCTTGACCGCGAGGGCGGTGCGACGCCCCCGCGCGTGGCCATCTGGGCCCGCGCGATGCTCGTTCGGACGGGAGGTGCATGGCTGCACCGGTCCATGCCTTCCGAGGCCCGTATCGCGGCCCGCGAGCTTTTTGCCGTGCTTCGCGATTTCGACGCACGGGGCGTGCAGCAAATCTGGATCGAGGCGCCGCCCGAGACGCCCGAATGGGCCGGCGTGCGCGATCGCCTGCAGCGGGCCGCGGCGGGCTGAGGGCCTGCCCCTCCCGCGCGCCTTCAGCGGCTGCGACTCAGGGCTCGCGCGCCGCCCACTCCACCAGCACGTCGATCACCCCCCGCATCGCGCCGGCGTTGGGGTGGTTGGCGATAGCCACCAGCACATAGCGGCGGCCACTGGGCGCGTGCACATAGCCGGCCACACCGGCCACGTCGCGCAGGCTGCCGGTCTTGAGGTGGGCCACGCCTGCGGTGCGGGTGCCCGTGCGCCGGGCGGTGCCGTCCAGGCCGGCGACGGGCAGCGAGGCGATGAACTCCGGCATCAGCGGCGAGGCCCAGGCGTGCTGCAGCAGGCGCGTGAGCTGGGCGGCGGTGGCGCGCTCCTCGCGCGAGAGGCCCGAGCCATTGTCGAACACCGGTGGCTCGCTGCGCAGGCGCTCGCGCCACCACTGCTGCAGCACTGCGCGAGACCCGGCGATGGTGCCCACCCCGCGTTGCTGCAGGCTCAGGGTGAGGAACACCTGCTGCGCCATCACGTTGTTGCTGAACTTGTTGACGTCGCGCACCACCTCGGCCAGCGTGGGCGAGACACTCTCGGCTACGGGCTTGAGGCCCGCCGGCACGCGGCCCTCGCGCACGGTGCCCGTGAGTGTGCCGCCCATCTCCTGCCACATGCCCGCGATGGCGCGACCGGCCTGGCCGGCGGGATCGGCCGCGGCGATGGGCCAGCTGCGTGGGCCGCAGGACGCCGGAAAGGCGCCATCAAAGCGCAGGCGCGCGGGGTCGCGGAAATCCGCGCGCAGCGCCGCGCGCCAGTCATTGCAGTCCCCGGCTTGCAGCGGCACGCTGGCCGGCGCCTGCAGGCCCGCCATCGGCGGCTCGACTTGCAGCAGGGCGGCGTTGCCCTGGGGGGTGAACTGCAGCACCATCGCGCGGAAGTTCACGAGCAAGGCATCCGGCGCCGCGTTGTAGGGGCGGTGCGGCTCGCCATCGAAGGCCGCGGGGTCCAGCGGCGGCACCTCGAAGGCGCTGCGATCGAGCACGATGTCGCCGGCGATACGCCGCACACCCAGGCCCTGCACCCGCCGCAGCAGCAGCCACAGGCGCTCCATCACCAGGCGCGGGTCGCCCTGGCCCTTGAGGTACAGGTTGCCTTGCAGCGTGCCGCCCTGCACCGGACCGTCCACGAAGACGGGCGTGGTCCAGGTCCAGGCCGGTCCCATCAGGTCCAGCGCGGCGAAGGTGGTGGTGAGCTTGGCGATCGATGCTGGGTTGACCGGCGTGTCGGCGCGGTGCCACAGGCGCGGGGGCAGGCGGCCCTCGGCGTCGACCACCGCCAGGGTGACAGCGTCCCGCGGCAGCTTGGCGCGCGCCAGCGCCGCTTCGATTTCAGGGGGCAGGGCTTGGGCCGACGCCGTGGCGGCAATGCAGCCCACGGTGAGCCACGCAGCAAGGCGAAGGGAGAAGGCCATGCCGGAATTATCGGGGGCCGGATAATCGGCGCTCGCTTTGTGACGTGAACCCCTTTGAACCTCCTTGCGTTCGACACCAGCACCGAGCGCCTGTCCGTGGCCCTGTCCTGCGGCGGCGCGGCGGGCCCCCGCCTGTTCGTGCACGAGGGCGAAGGCGGGCGTGAGGCCTCGGCGGCCCTGATCCCCGCGGCCATGGGGCTGCTGCGGGAGGCCGGCCTGGCCCTGGCCGGCCTTGAGGCCATCGTCTTTGGCTGCGGCCCCGGCTCCTTCACCGGACTGCGCACCGCCTGCGCTGTGGCCCAGGGCCTGGCCTTCGGCGCGGGCCGGCCGGTGCTGCCGGTGGAGACCCTGCTGGCGGTGGCCGAAGAGGCCCGCCATGCGCAGGGGGCCACCCGGGTGCTGGCCCTGCTCGATGCGCGGATGGACGAGGTCTATGGCGCGTCCTACGTGCATGACGGCCAGTCCTGGCACCGACAGGGCCCGATCACCCTGGGCCGGCCCGAGGCCCTGGTGCTGCCCGAGGGTTTTGTGCTCGCGGGCAATGCGTTCACCGCCTATGGCGAGCGCCTGCCCGCCGGCCCCCGGGTGGCGGCCTTGCCCGCCGCCGTCGCCCTGCTGCGTGTGGCCCCTGGCCTGATCGCCGCAGGCGCGGCCGTGCCGGCGCACGAGGCCCTGCCCCTGTACGTCCGTGACAAGGTGGCCCAGACCACCGAGGAGCGCGCAGCGCTGCGCGCGGGAGGGGTCGCTTCATGAACGCGATCCTGCGACCGAACGCCGACGACCTGCCCGAGGCCCGCTTCGAGCCCATGACCCCCGAGCACCTGGACGTCGTCATAGCCATCGAGGCCACCGCCTACCCCCACCCCTGGACCCGCGGCAATTTCAGCGACTCGCTGCGCGCCGGCTACCAGGCCCAGGTGCTGGTGGCGGGTGAGACCCTCCTGGGTTACTTCGTGGCCATGAAGGGCGTGGACGAGGTGCACCTCCTGAACATCACCATCGCGCCCGAACACCAGGGCCAGGGCTGGGGCCACTTCATGCTCGACGCGCTGGCCACCTGGTCGCGCGGGCAGGGCGCGCAGTGGCTGTGGCTGGAAGTGCGCGCGAGCAACGAAGGCGCGCAGCGCCTGTATGCGCGCCACGGCTACCGGCGCATGGGGCAGCGCAAGGCCTACTACCCGGGCGCCCACGGCCGGCGCGAGGACGCCATCGTCATGAGCCTGGCCCTTTGAAGCCCGCCACCTGAGGCCTGCGGCGACAATCAACCCATGACCCTGCAGCTCGACGCCCGTCAACGTGCCATGCTGGCCGAGATGGGCGTGCGCCTGTTCGACCCGGCACCGGACTGCGTTGCCGCCGAAGCCGCTCCCGCCACTGAAACACCTGTGCGCGCGCCCGCGCGCGTTCTCGCCCCCCTGGCAGGCCCCGTCGCCGCCATGGACTGGGACGCCCTGGCTGCCGCAGTCTCGGGTTGCCAGGCCTGCGGCCTGTGCCAGGGCCGCCGCAATACTGTTTTTGGCGTGGGCGACCGGCAGGCCGACTGGCTGGTGGTGGGCGAGGCGCCCGGCGAGATGGAGGACCTGCAGGGCGAGCCCTTCGTCGGCCCGGCCGGCAAGCTACTGGACAACATGCTGCGGTCCATCGGCCTGGGCCGGAACGACAAGGTCTACATCGCCAACGTCCTCAAATGCCGCCCACCCGGCAACCGCAATCCGGACCCGGCCGAAGTGGCGCAGTGCGAGCCTTTCCTGCGTCGCCAGGTGGCCTTGCTACAGCCGAAGATCATCCTGGCGATGGGCCGGTTCGCGGTGCAGTCGATCCTGGGCAGCACCGAGCCGATCGGCAAGCTGCGGGGGCAGTTCCACCAGTACGAAGGCGTGCCGGTGGTCGTCACCTACCACCCGGCCTACCTGCTTCGCAACCTCCCGGACAAGGCCAAGGCCTGGGCCGATCTGTGCCTGGCGCTGGACCAGGTGGAGCCCGCTGCGCAGGGCTTCTCGCCGTCGTAGCGTCTCAGCGCGGGGCGCCGCTGGCCTGCGCGACGTAACGCGCAAGGTTTTCGATCTGCTGCTCGGTCAGCTTGCCGCGGTAGGAAGGCATCTGGCCGATCCCGTTGCGCAGCGCCTTGGCCACCCGTGCCGCGTCGGGCTTGAGTTCATCGAGGCTGGGACCCACTTCCCCTTGCGCCCCGGCATCCTTGAGGGTGTGGCACAACGCACAGGCCGGCATGGCGGACTGCTGCTTGAACAGCAGGCGCCCCTGCGCCATCAGGCCCGCGTTGTCGGCCCAGGCGGCCTGGGTGGCCACCAGAAGCAGGACCGGCAGCAGGTGGCGCTTCCAACGCTTCACGCCACCACGACCTTCAACGCGTGGTCGGCCCAGCTGCTGTTGTTGTAGCCGCCGGCATTTTCCAGGCGCTGCTCGGGCTGCAGGTTGCCCGCCGCGTCGGTCGCGCGGCTCACCAGCGTGTGGGGCCCGGCCGGCAACCGTGCCGACAGGACGAACTGGCGCCAGGCGTAGCGGCCCAGGTCGGGTCCGACCAGCCGCGCGGTGCTCCAGGTCTTGCCGCCGTCCACCGACACTTCCACCTTGGTGATCGCGTGCATGCCCCCGAAGGCGACGCCGTGGATCTGCACGGTGCCTGCGGGCACGGGCTTGCCATCGGTGCCAGGACCGTTGATCCAGGACTTGACCGTCATCTCCTGCACGGAGGGCTGCGACGGGTCGCCATTGGCGCCGGGCGGCGAGATGCGGTAGCCGTGCGACATGATCCGCGCGTCGCTTTCCCGGGCGGTGAAGGCCAGGCGCTTGACGTACTTGATGTTGTTCACGCCGGTGTAGCCCGGGACGATCAGCCGCAGCGGCCCGCCGTGGGCCAGGGAGATCGGCACGCCGTTCATTTCCCAGGCGAGCAGGGCGTCGGCCATGGCCGCGGCCGGCACCGACCGTTCGACCATCACGCTCTTGGGATCCAGGCCCTCGGGCAGCTTCTCGCCGCCGGTGCCGGTCATGAAGTTCATGCCGCCGGCGACGCCGCCCAGGGCCTCGGCCACGACGCGCACCGGCACACCGCTCCAGAGCACGCACCCGGCAGCACCCACCTGCCAGGGGGTCCCACTGGGCTTGCTGGGGAAGTAGCCGCGGCCATTGCCCGAGCACTGAAGCACCATGGCGAGGGTCTCCAGGCCCATGGACTTGAGGTCGCGCACGGTCAGCTTGCGCGGATTGCGCACGCCCTCGATCGACAGCTCCCAGGCGTCGCGGTCGGCGACGATGGCGGCGTCGGGTGCTGGCAGGTTGTTGCGGATGTACAGCTGTTCGTCAGGGGTGACGATGCTGGTGCCGAACGCGCTGCGGCGGGTCTCGATGGTGGTGTTGCTGTGGACGATCAGGCTGTTCGGGTCTTTCCAGTTCACGTAGGCGGGTAGCGGCCGGGGCGCTGCGGCGGGCGCCGGCGCGGGGGTGTTGGCGGCGGCGTCGCGCATCCAGCTGGCCAAGGCGGCCGCGGTGACGGTGGCGCCGGTGCCGGCGAGCAGTTGCCGGCGCGGCAGGGAGGTGGGAGGCTTCTGGTTCATCGTCTGTCTCCTGATTTAGGGGGGGCGTGAGGTTCGAGAGGATCGGCTCGGCGCAGGCCCCGGTCAGAACCGGGGCAGGTCGGGGTGGGTGATCTGCCCCGCGCGCACCAGCATCTTGCCGTATTCCGCGCAGCGGTTCAAAGTGGGGATGACCTTGCCAGGATTGAGCAGGCCCTTGGCGTCAAAGGCGCGCTTGACGCCGAACATCTGCTCGCGTTCTTCGGGCGCGAACTGCACGCACATGGAGTTGAGCTTTTCCACGCCCACGCCGTGCTCGCCCGTCACCGTGCCGCCCATGGCGACGCTGGTCTCCAGGATGTCGGCGCCAAAGAGCTCGCAGCGATGCAACTGGTCGGGGTCGTTGGCATCAAAGAGGATCAGGGGGTGCAGGTTGCCGTCGCCCGCATGGAACACGTTGGCGCAGCGCAGGCCGTACTTCTTTTCCATGGCCTGGATTGCCAGCAGGATGTCGGCCAGGCGCTTCCTGGGGATGGTCGAGTCCATGCACATGTAGTCGGGGCTGATGCGGCCCGAGGCGGGGAAGGCGTTCTTGCGCCCGCTCCAGAAACGCAGGCGCTCGGCCTCGTCGCGGCTCACGGCAATCGCCGTGGCGCCAGCGTTGCGCAGCACCTCGGACATGCGGCCGATCTCTTCTTGCACTTCCTCGGGCGTGCCGTCGCTCTCACTGAGCAGGATGGCTTCGGCCGTGAGGTCGTAGCCCGCGTGCACGAAGTCCTCGACGGCGGCCGTCATGGGCTTGTCCATCATCTCCAGGCCGG
>JBEGVR010000224.1:0-3529 GCA_041178265.1 Pseudomonadota bacterium
CATGTTCTTCAGCAGCTCGCCAAATATGTCGAAGCTCACCGTATGCTCGACCTTCGAGTCGTCCACCGTCACATTCTGACGCGAACCGTACTTCTTGGGGTCCCAGCAGGCAAGCAGGCGCAGGCGGACGTCGGTTTGATTCTTGCGCCACGAGATACTGCCCGGGTCGTACCGCTTATTGCCCAGGTCGTCGTGAACGGCGAGCGGCTCAGTATCGATCAGGCGCATGCAATCTTGCGCGATGATCTCGTATCCGGTATCCCGTGCGCGTGCGTACGCTAAGGCGAAGTCAGGGTCTTCGCGCTGCCAATCGGAGATTGTGACTACGCTCGGCCTCCCGGCCAATTCGCACCACTGCGCCAGCGGCTTGCTCGACGCGATCCAGGCCGCGACCTCAACCTTGAGCTCGGCCTTGTTCGGAAAGTTGCTTATGCCCTTGGGGCGTCCTCGTGTAGCCATGCGCGCGAGTCTACCCCAGCGAGCTGCGTGGCGGCAACCGGCCTTGAGTTTTCCGGGCTGCTGGAAAACTCAAGGCTCATTCCTCGGTCCAGTCTTCCAGCGAGCGGACGAGCGCGAGCTCGGCCTTCAGGTCCACGATCTGCAGCAACACGAGCGTGAGCTGCGTCGTGCGGGTTTCCAGGCGGGCGCGCAGCGCCTCGACCTGGGCTTCCAGTTTGGCAATGCGTTTGGCGTCAGTCATCAGTAGATGTCGCGCCCGATCAGCTTGTTGATGCTGTGGCCCATCTCTGACGCGCGAATGCCCGCGCTCGTTTCCGCATAGCTTCTTGCGTGTTTCCAAAAATCGGGATGGTTTTCTGTCAAACCCTTTGGGACGTTCTGGAGGTCCTCGTTCTCATCCGTCAGATACGCGGGCTCCCGCGGTGAGCCGATCTTCACCTCGATGGCCTGCAATTCCTTGATCAGCTTGCGGTACTTGGCCTCTTCTGCGTAGGCTTGTTCCCTCTGCTTGTCCTCCTTCATGAAGGCCACTTCCTCGGGGGTCAGTTGGGACAAGCCCGGTTTCGCCTTTGCTCTTGCCATGTCGTTGCTCCTTTGGTGCGCTCAAATTATCGCGTGTTGCAGGCGAAGCACTCGCCGCCCTTGATGTGCTGGTACGCCGGCAGGTAGCCCTTGCCGCCGCAGCGATGGCAGCCGATCGACCGGGTGCGCACCGCCGGTGTAGCGAGATCGGCTTTCACCGCAGCGATGCGGATAGCTTCAGCGGCCCGCGCTGCCGCCATATCCCGGTCATTGGTTTCTTGGTCAAAACCAGCAAACAACCCTGCCACTATCTCGTTGAACTGAAAGTCAGTCATTGCGCTGCCCCCTCAACAGCGTCCCAGTACGCCTGCTCGCCGGGCGTCATGCCGGCCTCGAAGTACTCGTTGTCCAGCTCGGCCTCGTAGCGGGCCTGGGCGGCGGCCACGCGGGCCGCTATGTCCTGGTTGACCAGGGCGTTGAATTCGGCTTGTGTCATGTCGTCTCTCCGTTGCTGAAGTTGATATTGTAACCCGGAGTTTGAGGCTCCGGGTGTCCGCGTCAGAAGTGTGGGTTCTGCGTGTAGTGGTGGCCGTTCACCAGCGCCCAGCCGCCCTGCAACCAACGCCCTGTTTCCTGCTTGCGGTAGAAAACCTTCCCTCCGTCGGTCTCAACCCTGCGCAGGCTCTTGCTGATCTTCGCGACCGTGCCGCAGGGGTAGCAGTCGCCGTTGAACCCGTAGCTGACCTCGTCACCAATCGCTGGGGCGCGGATGACGTCGTAGCGCGGGCTGCACTGGTCGCCGGCGTCGGTGGCGACGTACGCCTCGCCGCTGAACACCGACGCGGCGTCGGCCACGACCTGCGCCAGCATGAGGCTGTCGAAGTCGTTCCTGTTAGCCCAGCCGCCGTCGCCGATCGAGAACCAGCGCGTGCCCACGCCACGGTGCTCTGCGGGCAGGCTGCCCTGGATGGCGGTGACTTCGAGGCGGCTGTTCAGGTGGAAGTAGTTCATGATCGTGTCCTTGGGGGCGGGTTGCTGAAGTAGAGATTGTAACTTCAAGTTTGAGCCCCGTGGGGACTTTTCTTCAACTATTTTCAGGACCCGGTCAGGTTGTCGGCCTCGACCGCGTTGTCCTCCAGCCACGTGTCCGCCGCACCTTCAAGCCGGCTTGCGAGGTTAAGGGCGTCCAAGCGGGTGATCTTCTCGCCAGAGACGCCGATCGATTCAAAGTGCTTGCGCTGCGTGCTGATGTAGCGCAGCGTGTCCACCGCCTCCTTGAGCAGGTAGCGCATGCGGTCGAGCTCGGCCTCCTGGTCCGCCAGGGCGGCGTGCAGGCCGGTTGCCAGGGTGTCGCCCGCCACGTAGGCGGCGAGCTCGTTCTCGGTGTGGGTAAGGTATTTCATTTCAATCCTCCAGGAAGTAGCGGACCAGCAGGTCGTGGATGTCGTCTTCGTATTCCTCGATGTCGCCGACGATCGTGGCGCCAACGGTCAGGCACTCGCCCACCAGATACGTCTCCAGGCCCGTCACCTTGGCGATGGTCTCCGCAATCTCGTCGAAGCGCGTGACCAGCAGGCCCTCGTCGGCCAGCTCGTCGCTGTACTCCCAGGCGCATTCGAGGAACGATGCCAGGGCGGTCCTGGCTTTCTCGATCGCCGCCCGGTACTCCGGGGCAAAGATCTTGGCGTCGTCGCTGGTGCGGTACATCTCGAAGCTTTCTTTCTCGTCGTCGTATTGAACGTATGCCATGCTGCTCTCCGTTGCGTTGCTGAAGTAGAGATTCTAACTTGAAGTTTGAGCCCTGTGCAACTTCTTTTCGCGTTGGACCTCGATCGGTGGCAGGTCCATGAACTCACCGAGCTGCCAGACGCTGTTGGGCGCGCGCACCGTGAACAGCGGGGCCTTGCGCCTGGGCGCCAGCTCTGCCGCGTCGAGCCGGGCCTGCTCGCGTGCCACCTTGGCCTCGCGCGCCTTCTTGCCCCGCAGCCGGTTGCGGGTCCAGTAGGCGGTGTTGAGCTCGGCCACGATCGACGGGGTGCCCCACCGCGCCGCCACGCCGCTGCCCGAGATGTCGATCAGGCCGGCCTTGCGCGCCAAGTGCAGGATCTTGCCGCAGTGGTCGTGCCGGATCGCCATCCGCTTCGCCAGGGTCTCGCATTTGACGCCCTGGGGGTAGTCCCCTGCCAGCGACCCGGCGAGGTCCACCAGCAGCCGCGTCTCAAGTCGCATCGTCATATCAGCTCGTCCCAGGCGTTCACCGCCGTCGAGAATGGGTCACCAGCGCCCACGACTTGGCCCGCCACGTACCGGGCCTTGCGCTCCCGGTACCTGAAAAAGTCCTGCAGCTCGGGAACTTCCCGGCCAATCTTCCTGGCGTACAGGGCTCGGTGGTTGTTGTTGAGTTTCAGGCCGTCGTCGGACCTCGTTGCCAGCGCGTGCTCGTACCGCAGGACCTCAAACAGCGCGCCTATGCCGTAGCTCTCCCGGCCAGCCCGCTTGGCGGCCAGCGCCATGCCCTTGAGCCTCTCGTAGACCCAAGGGTTCTTGG
>JBEGVR010000225.1:0-12880 GCA_041178265.1 Pseudomonadota bacterium
AACAAGATCCGCAAGGTCGCCCTGCCGCCCTACGAAGACCACGGCGAGCTGCTGAAGTGGCTGCTGCTGGAGAACGTGCCGGGCAGCTTCCCGTACACCGCGGGGGTGTTTGCCTTCAAGCGCGAGAACGAAGACCCCACCCGCATGTTCGCCGGCGAGGGCGACCCCTTCCGCACCAACCGCCGCTTCAAGCTGCTCTCCGAGGGCCTGCCGGCCAAGCGCCTGTCCACCGCCTTCGACTCGGTCACGCTCTATGGCAACGACCCCGACGAGCGGCCCGACATCTACGGCAAGGTCGGCAACTCGGGCGTCTCCATCGCCACGCTGGACGACATGAAGGTGCTGTATTCGGGCTTCGACCTGTGCGCGCCCACTACCTCGGTGTCCATGACCATCAACGGACCTGCGCCCAGCATCCTGGCCATGTTCATGAACACGGCCATCGACCAGCAGGTCGACAAATTCAAAACAGACAACGGCCGCGAACCCACCGACACCGAGGCGGCCAAGATCCGCGACTGGGTGCTGGCCAATGTGCGCGGCACGGTGCAGGCCGACATCCTGAAAGAGGACCAGGGCCAGAACACCTGCATCTTCTCCACCGAATTCAGCCTGAAGGTGATGGGCGACATCGCCCAGTACTTCGTGCACCACGACGTGCGCAATTTCTACTCAGTGTCGATCTCGGGCTATCACATCGCGGAGGCCGGGGCCAACCCGATCTCGCAACTGGCCTTCACCCTGTCCAACGGCTTCACCTTCGTGGAAGCCTACCTGGCGCGGGGCATGCACATCGACGACTTCGCGCCCAACCTGTCCTTCTTCTTCTCCAACGGCATGGACCCGGAGTACACGGTCATGGGCCGCGTAGCGCGACGCCTCTGGGCGGTGGCCATGAAGGAGAAGTACGGCGCCAACGAGCGCTCACAGAAGTTGAAGTACCACATCCAGACCTCGGGCCGCAGCCTGCACGCCCAGGAGATCCAGTTCAACGACATCCGCACCACGCTGCAGGCGCTCATCGCCATCTACGACAACTGCAACTCGCTGCACACCAACGCGTTTGATGAAGCCATCACCACGCCCACCGAGGACAGCGTGCGCCGCGCCATGGCCATCCAGTTGATCATCAACCGCGAGTGGGGCCTGGCCAAGAACGAGAACCCCAGCCAGGGCGCCTTCATCATCGAGGAACTGACCGAGCTGGTCGAAGAGGCGGTGCTGGCCGAGTTCGAGCGCATCGCCGAGCGCGGCGGGGTGCTGGGCGCCATGGAGACGGGCTACCAGCGGGGCCGCATCCAGGACGAGAGCATGCATTACGAGATGCTCAAACACACCGGTGAGTTGCCGATCATCGGCGTGAACACCTTCCGCAATCCCAAGGGCGACCCGACCCCCGAGAAGCTGGAGCTGGCCCGCTCCACCGAGGAAGAAAAGCGCAGCCAGCTGGCCCGCCTGCAGGACTTCCACGCCCGCCATGCCGATACGGCCCAAGCCACGCTGGCGCGCCTGCAACGCGCGGTGATCGACAACGCCAACGTGTTCGAGGTGCTGATGGACGCGGTGCGCGTGTGCTCGCTGGGTCAGATCACCTCGGCCCTGTTCGAGGTGGGTGGGCAGTACCGGCGCAATATGTAAACGTCAGGAAGACCCGAGCGAGCAGGCCGCGAGTCGTCAGGCCTTGGGATAGCGGTAGGTGGCGCACAGCTTGTGGCCATCCGGATCCCGCAGGTAGGCCAGATAGAGCTGGCCGGCGGGCCCCTGGCGGATGCCGGGCTGATCCTCGCAGGTCGTACCGCCATGGGCCACGCCGGTGGCATGCCACGCCTGCACCTGCTCGGGCGAGGTGCACAGGAATCCCAGGGTGCCGCCATTGCCCACGGTGGCGGGCTCGCCGTTGATTGGCAGTGTCACGCCGAAGGCACCCGCCGGGGAGCGCCAGAACACCCGGTGCCGATCGACCGCGCCGGGCTTGATGCCGAGCGTGCCGAGCACCGCGTCATAGAAACGGCGCGAACGCTCCAGGTCTGCACTGCCAACCATCACATGGGAAAACATGGGGACTCCTTGGTTTGTCTCGGGGTTGCCTGATCACGCGGGACGCCGTCGCCGCTCACAGGCTGTAATTCTGCGGTCCGCGGCTGGCGATCTTGATCGCGCCCACCTGGTTGCCCAATTGGGCGCATTGGGCCAGCGACCAGCCCTGCTCCAGGCCATGCAGCAGCGCGCCGCGCCAGGCGTCGCCACAGCCGGTCGGGTCGACCACCGCACTGGCCTGGATCGGTGGCACCCGGGTCTTCTCGCCGTCGATCCAGACCTCGCAGCCTTCGCCGCCCAGCGTGACCACCAGCCCCTGAACGCGCCGCGAGATCTCCGCGCTGCTCCAGCCGGTACGGTCGGACAGCATCTTGCCTTCGTAGTCGTTGACGGTGACCCAGGTGGCCTGGTCGATGAAGGCCGCCAGTTCCGGGCCGTCGAACATCGGCAGGCCCTGGCCCGGGTCGAATACGAAGGGAATGCCGGCGGCCTTGAATTGCTGGGCGTGCTGCAGCATGGCGTCGCGCCCGTCGGGAGAAATGATCCCCAGCCTGATGTCCGCGCGCGCCGCGATGCGGGTGATGTGCGCCTGCATCATCGCGCCGGGGTGGAAGGCGGTGATCTGGTTGTTGTCCAGGTCGGTCATGATCATCGCCTGCGCGGTGTAGGTGTCGTCCACCTGCCGCACGAACTCGGTGCTGATGCCCAGGCCCTGCAGCCGTGCGAGGTAGTCGGCGCCGTCGCTGCCCACGGTGGCCATGGGCAGGGGCTGCCCGCCCAGGAGCTTCAGGGCGTAGGCGATGTTGCCGGCGCAGCCCCCGAAGTCGCGACGCAGCGAGGGCACCAGGAACGAGACGTTCAGGATATGCAACTGGTGGGGCAGGATCTGCTGGGAAAAGCGACCCTCGAAATTCATGATGGTGTCGAACGCGAGGGATCCACAAATCACGGCAGCCATGTGTCGTACGCCTTGGTCATTGAAAAGAAAAAAGGGCTCAGGGATAGAAAGCCAGGACTCGATAGCCCACGATGCGGGCCGGGTTGGCACCCGGCGCGATGGCCAGGGTCAGCGTGGAGGTCCACTCAGCCCCTGCCTCGATCGATTGCGGCACCTGGGGTCCCAGGTCCGAGGGCTGCAGCACGCGACGCAAGACCGGCTGGTCCTGCAGGTCGGTGAGGGTGAGTTCCAGCGCCGGCACGGCCAGGGCGATGTCGGCCTGGTTGCTCAGGGTCAGGTTCAGGCGGAAGGCATCGGCGCGTACCCGTGTAAATGCGGAGCTTTCGATGGCGATGGACTCGATGCGGCGCGGTGGGCCCAGGCGGCATTGCGGTGACACGCACAGGGCCGCCAGCACCGGCCGCAACACAGGCAGCTGCGCGGCGAGGCGGTCGCGGTGATGAAAACCCACCTGGCCGGCCAGCAGCAGGCCCAGGCCGATGGCGGCCACGCCCATCGCCATGCGCACCCCACGGCGGTTCCAGAAGGCGCGGCGGCGCGCCTGCCGCACGAAAGCCATGTCCCGCAGCGGGGAGGCGTCCGCCTGGGGTTCGGCCACAGGCGGCGGCTCCAGCGCCGCATCGACGATCGCCGCACCCAGGGCCGGGGACGTCTCGAGGGCATCCCCCGCAAGGGGGCCGGGTTCGAGGACGGGCTCGGCGGGGGATTGGACCGCCATGGCCTCATGCGCAGGTTCGCCTTCGGGTTCGGCTTCGGCTTCGGCTTCTGCCTCGGGTTCTGGACGTCCGTCGGGATGCGGCGCCCTGGAATCCTGCGATGAATCGAAATCGTCCCCCACGCTGTCCGTGGCGGGCCCCTGCACCGGCACCGCCGGGGCTGGCGCCTCCTGCAAGGTGAGGTGGGCGTCGAACACCTCGGCGCATTGTCCGCAACGCACCCACCCGTCGGAGATCTTGAGTTGGTCGGGCACCACCCGGAACAGGGTGGCGCACGCGGGGCAACGGGCGATCAGGCTCATGCGGCAAATTGTAGACAGCGCCCGGGGTAGCTCCGCATCAGCAACGGGCGGTCATGAGGACCCAACCTTCCTGGACATCGGCGACCTCGAGATGACAGTGCGGCGCGTAGGCTGCGGTGAGTTCCTCGGCCTGCCGCTCCAGGATGCCGGCGAGCACCAGCGATCCGCCCGCCTTCACGTGCGCGCGCAGCAGGGGCGCCAGCATCTTCAAGGGGGTGGCCAGGATGTTGGCCAGCACGGTGTCGTACAGGCCGCTGGCGGCCTCGGGGAGGCCGGCGCTCAGGGTGACGCCATTGGCCTGGGCGTTGTCCCGGGTGGCGCGCACCGCCGCCTCGTCGATGTCCGCCGCGTCGATCGCGGCGGCACCGTACTTGGCGGCGCCGATGGCCAGGATGCCCGAGCCGCAGCCGTAATCGAGCACGCGCTGGCCGGCCATGGAGCGGGTGGCGATCCAGCGCAGGCACATACGGGTGGTGGGATGGGTGCCGGTACCGAAGGCCAGGCCCGGGTCCAGGCGGATCACCTGGCGCGCCTGGCCCGGGGGCTCGTGCCAGGTCGGCACGATCCAGAAGTCGGGCGTGATCTCCACCGGTGAAAACTGCGACTGCGTCAGGCGCACCCAGTCCTGCTCCGGGACGGCGGCGACCGAGAGCAGGCGGCAGCCCTCGAAGAAGTCCTGCAGTTGCAGCAGGCGCGCCGCCTCCCGGGCCGCCGCTTCGGCGGAAAACAGGGCCACCACCCGCGAACGCTGCCAGCCCTCCTTCGGCGGCGGCATGCCGGGTTCACCGAACAGGGCCTGCTCGGCGTCGGTATGCGCATCGGCGTCCTCGACGGAAACGCTCAGCGCATCGAGCGCTTCGAGCGCATCGGAGATGTCGCCGACGCACGATTCAGGTGCCAGCAGGGAGAGTTCGAACATAAGGAGAGTCTAGCCATCGCCCACCCGCCACATGCACCCCACTTCCAGCGCCCGCGTGGATCCGGCTTGGCCGGTCCACCGAGGGCGCCCCCCTGGGGGGGAGGCGCCGCAG
Source organism: Pseudomonadota bacterium (assembly GCA_041178265.1). Lineage (GTDB taxonomy): Bacteria > Pseudomonadota > Gammaproteobacteria > Burkholderiales > Burkholderiaceae_C > Ramlibacter. The sequence continues at coordinate 5,045 of JBEGVR010000225.1, forward strand.
GCGCCTCGGGGGGGGTCACCGCTTATGCTGGCTGAGCCACTCTTCGAGGTAGTGGATATTGGTGCCGCCGGCCATGAACTTGGCGTCCACCATCAGCTCGCGGTGCAACGGGATGTTGGTGCTGATGCCCTCGACGACCGTCTCGAGCAGGGCAGTGCGCATGCGGGCCAGGGCCTGCTCGCGGGTGTCGCCGTGCACGATGATCTTGCCGATCATGCTGTCGTAGTTGGGGGGCACGAAGTAGTTGTTGTAGACGTGCGAGTCCACCCGCACGCCCGGCCCGCCCGGCGCATGCCACTGGGTGATGCGGCCCGGCGAAGGGGTGAACTTGTAGGGGTCCTCGGCGTTCACCCGGCACTCGATCGCATGGCCCCGGATGTGGATGTCACGCTGCGTGAACGGCAGTTTCTCGCCGGCGGCGACGCGGATCTGGGTCATGACGATGTCCACGCCGGTAATGAGTTCGGTCACCGGGTGTTCCACCTGCACGCGGGTGTTCATCTCGATGAAATAGAACTCGCCGTTCTCGAACAGGAACTCGAAGGTGCCCGCGCCGCGATAGCCGATCTTCTTGCAGGCGGCGACGCAGCGCTCGCCGATGCGCTCGATCAGCTTGCGCGGGATGCCCGGCGCCGGCGCTTCCTCGATCACCTTCTGGTGGCGACGCTGCATGGAGCAATCGCGCTCGCCCAGGTAGACCGCGTTGCGCTGCTTGTCGGCCAGCACCTGGATCTCGATGTGGCGCGGGTTCTGGAGGAACTTCTCCATGTACACCGACGGATTGTTGAAGGTGGCGCCCGCCTCGGCGCGCGTCATCTGCACTGCGTTGATCAGGGCCGCCTCGGTGTGCACCACGCGCATGCCGCGCCCGCCGCCGCCGCCGGCGGCCTTGATGATGACGGGGTAGCCCACGGACTTGGCGATGCGGCGGATCTGGACCGGGTCTTCGGGCAGTTCGCCCTCGGAACCGGGCACGCAGGGCACGCCCGCCTTGATCATGGCCTGCTTGGCCGAGACCTTGTCGCCCATGATGCGGATGGACTCGGGCGTGGGGCCGATGAACTGGAAGCCGCTCTTTTCCACGCGCTCGGCGAAGTCGGCGTTCTCGGACAGGAAGCCGTAGCCGGGGTGGATGGCCTCGGCGTCGGTCACTTCGGCGGCCGAGATGATGGCCGGCACGTTCAGGTAGCTCTGGGGCGAGGGCGCCGGGCCGATGCAGACGGCTTCGTCGGCCAGCTTCACGTACTTGGCCTCGCGATCGGCCTCGGAATAGACCATGACCGCGGTGACGCCCATTTCGCGGCACGCGCGCTGGATGCGCAGGGCAATCTCGCCACGGTTGGCGACCAGGATTTTCTTGAACATCACTCGATCACGAAAAGGGGCTGTCCGTATTCGACAGCCTGGCCGTTCTCGCACAGGATCTGCGTGATGGTGCCGGACTGGTCGGCCTCGATCTCGTTGAGGATCTTCATGGCCTCGATGATGCAGACGGTCTCGCCCGCCTTGACCGGGCTGCCGACCTCGATGAAGGCCTTAGCGCCGGGGCTGGACGACCGGTAGAAGGTGCCCACCATGGGCGACTTCACGATGTGGCCGACGGGTTCGGCAGGCGGCGGCAGCGGGGCGGCGACCGGGGCAGGCGCGGGGGCGGCCACCGCCGCCGGCGCGGCGGGCACCAGGGCCACCGGGGCAGCCTGGACCATGGCCGGCTGGCCCTTGACGATCCGGACCTTGCCTTCGGGTTCGGTGATTTCCAGTTCAGAGACGTTCGAGTCCGACACGAGGTCGATCAGCGTCTTGAGTTTGCGCAAGTCCATGGGGGGAGGGCTCCAAAGATCTTTGGAAGCATTCAAAAGCGGCCAATGTACCGCAATTTGCGCTTAATTACCGTATTTGACGTCTTTTGACTTTTATTGACGTCAATTTGACCTGCGCCTTCAAGCGCTGGCGGCGGACTGCCACCGATCCAGATCGGCGGGCGTCACCTGCCCCATTTTACGCTCTCGGATGAGGCCGTTGCGGCCGACCACGACCGTGAAGGGCAACCCTCCCGTCTGGTTGCCCAGGCTGCGACCCAATTCGGTGCCCCGCAAACCCGCCAGACCGACCGGGAAACTGACCGGCGTACGCGCCAGGAACTGGCGCACCGCGCTAGGCTGATCGATGGCTAAACCCACCACTTTCCAGCCAGTTGCCGAATTTTCACGGAAGAATCGATCCAGAAGCGGCATTTCTTCCACGCAGGGCGGACACCAGGTCGCCCAGAAATTCACCAGGAGCGGGGCGCCGCGCAGGCTGGCCAGCGCGAGTTCGCCGCCGGTGGGCATCTCCAGGGTGAGGGGCCACAGCGCGTCGGCTGGGCCGCCAGAGACCCCTCCCGGCCGCAGGCGCCACCAGGCCACCCCGGCACCGGCTGCAGCGGCCAGGGCGGCGACACCCCCCACGAGCCACGCCCGCCGCGACCCGGATGCGGCGTCCGCAGCGGCCTGCCGGCCTTCGGCGCTCACGGGCGCCCTCCGGGCAAGGCGGGATCGGCCGCGATCAGGGCCTGCAGGTCCGCCAGGTCGCCCCGGGGCTGGCGGCCGCGGGCATCGGGGCGCAGGGCGCCGCGCAGGTGGTCATGGTCGTGGATCATGAGGTGGATGCCTATGAATTCGCCCAGCTCGGGGCAGGACGCGGAAAAGCTCAGGGCGTCGACGGGTTCGCCGTTGAACCCGGTGATGGTGCGTACCTCGTAGGAGACCGCCTGGTCGATCAGGGTGAGTTCGGTGGATTTCGGATCGTCGCAAAACAGCTGCAGGTAGATGTCGGACAAGCGGGTGGCGGTGCCGTGCCAGACCGCGCCGCACAGGTGGGGGCGGAAGGCCTGCAGGCGCTCCATCCAGCGGGCCGCCAGCCGGCGCAGGGCGGCAAGCTCGCCAGGCTGGGTGTCGGCGCAAAAGAGCGCCAGGTAGTCGCGTACCTCGTCTTCAAGCAGGTCGTTGTCCGGCAAGCCCGCGCGGGGCCCCAGGCCCAGCTGCTTGGCGGCGCGGCGCTTGGCCGGGCCGTACTCCAGGCCCTCCTCCACCACCATGCGGGCGGCGGCGGCGGCGATCTCGTGCTTGGCGCTGTCCATCCGGCGGATTTTTCCATGGTTCGCGCCGCCGATAATCTTTCCCCATGCATATCCACATCCTGGGCATCTGCGGCACGTTCATGGGCGGTGTCGCGGCCCTGGCCCGAGAGGCGGGCCATCGCGTGACCGGCTGCGACGCCGGCGTCTACCCCCCCATGAGCGACCAGCTGCGCGCCTTGGGCATCGACCTGCTCGAAGGCTTCGAAGCCGACCAGATGGCCCTGAAACCCGACGTCTGGGTGATCGGCAACGTGGTGTCCCGCGCGCGCCAGCCCGATGGCAGCCCCAAGTTCCCCCTGATGGAGGCGATCCTGGATGCAGGCGCCTCCTACACCAGCGGCCCGCAGTGGCTGGCCGAGAACGTGCTGCAAGGCCGTCATGTGCTGGCGGTGGCTGGCACGCATGGCAAGACGACCACCACCTCGATGCTGGCCTGGATCCTGGAGGCGGCGGGCTTGCAGCCAGGTTTCCTGGTCGGCGGGGTGCCCGAGAACTTCGGGGTGTCGGCAAGGTTGGGGGCGGGGACCCGGCCTGCGGGAGGCGGCGCGCCCCTGTTCGTGATCGAGGCCGACGAATACGACACCGCCTTCTTCGACAAGCGCAGCAAGTTCGTCCACTACCGCCCGCGTACCGCCATCCTGAACAACCTGGAGTTCGACCACGCCGACATCTTCGAGAACCTCACGGCCATCGAGCGGCAGTTCCACCACCTGGTGCGCACCGTGCCGCCTTCGGGGCGCGTGGTGGTCAACGGCCTCGAGGAAAGCCTGGCCCGCGTCCTGCACCAGGGCTGCTGGAGTGAGGTGCGCAGCTTCGGCGCCGTAGTGAGTGATTACTCATCTTCCGGAGAGCCTGGCGCCTTCGATGTATTGGACCAGGGGCGGCCGGCGGGGCGGGTCGAGTGGGCCCTCGGTGGGGTGCACAACCAGCTCAATGCCCTGGCCGCCATCGCCGCGTCCGAACATGTGGGGGTGTCCCCCGCCGAGGCCGCGCGTGCACTGGGCAACTTTCAGAACGTCAAGCGCCGCATGGAGCTGCGCGGTACCGTGCGCGGGGTCGCGGTGTACGACGACTTCGCCCACCACCCCACCGCGATCCGCACCACGGTCGACGGCCTGCGCCGCCAGCTGCCGCCCGGGCAGCGGATCCTGGCAGTGTTCGAACCCCGCAGCAACACCATGAAGCTGGGGACGATGAAGTCCCAACTCCCCTGGAGCCTGGAGCAGGCCGACCTGGCCTTTTGCCACAGCGGAGGGCTGGACTGGGACGCGGCCGATGCCCTGGCCCCCATGGGCGCCCGCGCACGGGTGGCGGGGGATATCGACACCCTGGTGCGGGACGTGGTGGCCGCCGCGCGGGAGGGCGACCGCATTCTTTGCATGAGCAATGGCGGCTTCGGGGGGATCCACGCGAAACTGCTGGCGGCGCTGGGCGCCTGAAAGCACAAGGGCTTCAGATTGACCCCTGAAGCCCCGCGCCGGTCGGGTTCCGCTCAACCCCGCCGCTTGCGCACCGCCTCCGACAGCACCGCCAGCGCCTGCTGCGACGGCTCCCAGCCCAGGCAGGCGTCGGTGATGCTCTTGCCGTAGGTCAGCTTGGATGCATCGTCCTTGCCCGGGGTGAACTTCTGGGCACCGGCCTCCAGGTGGCTCTCGATCATCACGCCAAAGACGCTGCGCGATCCCGCGCGGATCTGGCCGGCGATGTCGGTGGCCACGTCCAACTGCTTTTCATGCTGCTTGCTGCTGTTGGCGTGGCTGCAGTCGACCATCAGGGTGGGCGGCAAGCCGGCGGCCTCCAGGTCCTTGCAGGCGGCGGCCACGCTGGCGGCGTCGTAATTGGGGGCCTTGCCCCCACGCAGGATCACGTGGCAGTCCTTGTTGCCCTGGGTCTGCACGATGGCCACCTGGCCGTTCTTGTGGACCGACAGGAAGTGGTGCCCGCGCGCCGCCGCCTGGATGGCGTCGGTGGCGATGCGGATGTTGCCGTCGGTGCCGTTCTTGAAGCCGATGGGCGCGGACAGGCCCGAGGCCAGCTCGCGGTGTACCTGGCTCTCGGTGGTGCGCGCGCCGATCGCCCCCCAGGCGATCAGGTCGCCGATGTACTGGGGCGAGATCACGTCCAGGAATTCACTGCCCGCAGGCAGGCCCAGTCGGTTGATCTCGATCAGCAGCTGGCGCGCGATGCGCAGGCCTTCGTCGATGCGGTAGCTCTCGTCCAGGTAGGGGTCGTTGATCAGGCCCTTCCAACCCACCGTGGTGCGAGGCTTCTCGAAGTACACGCGCATCACGATCTCGAGGGTGTCGGCATGCTGCGTGCGCAAGGCCTTCAGGCGCCGGGCGTAATCCAGCGCCGCGGACGGGTCGTGGATGGAGCAGGGGCCGATCACCACCAGCAGGCGGTCGTCCTTGCCGGCGATGATGTCGTGGATGTGGCGGCGCGTGTCCGAGATCAACTTCTCGGTGGGGGTGCCACTGATCGGGAAGAACCGGATCAGGTGTTCGGGGGGCGGGAGCACGGTGATGTCCTTGATGCGCTGGTCGTCCGTCTGGCTGGTCTTGTCGACGGGGTGCGCATACCAGGTGTCGCTGGCTTGTGCGGTCTTGGGGGACATCAGGGGCTCCTTCCTCTGGATTCGAACCAAATGAAACGGGACATAAAAAAACCGCCGGGGACCGGCGGTTTTTGAAGATTCCTGGGTGCGTTCTGTGCTGGCTACGCTCAGGTCTCTCGGCCGCCGGTGGGGCTGGAGAAGAACCAGAAATAGCCAAAAAAGAAGGCGCTACAGCAAGGCATGGGAAAGAATTTAGCACAAGTCGCGAGCCACCTCCGGCTCAGGCGGCGTGCCCGCGGCCATCAGGCCGTGCCGCCGACGGCCTCAGGCCGTCCCGCACACGGCTTCAAGCCGTCCCACCGACCGTCAGGCCGTCGATGCGCAGGGTGGGCTGACCCACCCCCACGGGCACGCTCTGGCCCTCCTTGCCGCAGGTGCCCACGCCGGGGTCCAGGCCCATGTCGTTGCCGATCAGGGTGACGCGCGTGAGGGCGTCCGGGCCGTTGCCCACCAGGGTTGCGCCCTTGACGGGGTAGAGGATCTTGCCGTTTTCGACCCAGTAGGCCTCGCTGGCCGAGAACACGAATTTGCCAGAGGTGATGTCGACCTGGCCGCCGCCGAAGTTGGTGGCGTACAGGCCCTTCTTGATGCTGGCCACGATTTCCTCGGGGGCCTTGTCGCCCCCCAGCATGTAGGTGTTGGTCATGCGCGGCATGGGCACGTGCGCGTAGCTTTCGCGACGGCCGTTGCCGGTGGGCTTGACGCCCATGAGGCGGGCATTGAGCGAGTCCTGGATGTAGCCGCGCAGGATGCCGTCCTCGATCAGGACGTTGCGCTGGCTGGCATGGCCCTCGTCGTCGATGTTCAGGGATCCGCGGCGGTCGGCGAGGGTGCCGTCGTCCAGCACGGTGACGCCCTTGGCCGCCACGCGCTTGCCGATCCGGCCCGAGAAGGCGCTGGAGCCCTTGCGATTGAAGTCGCCCTCCAGGCCGTGGCCGATGGCCTCATGCAGCAGGATACCGGGCCAGCCCGGGCCCAGGACCACGGTCATCTCGCCGGCGGGCGCGGGACGCGACTCCAGGTTGGTGAGGGCGGCGTTGACTGCCTCGTCGACGTAGCCGGCGATGCGCACTTCGTCGAAATACGCCAGGCCGAAGCGCCCGCCGCCCCCGCCCGAGCCGGACTCGCGCCGGCCGTTGTGTTCGGCGATGACGGAGACCGACAGCCGCACCAGCGGTCGCACATCGGCAGCCAGGGTGCCGTCGGCGCGGGCCACCAGCACCACGTCCCACTCGCTGGCCAGGCCCGCCATGACTTGGACGATGCGCGGGTCCTTGGCGCGGGCCAGGGTCTCGACCCGGCCCAGGAGGCCGACCTTGGCGGTGCTGTCCAGGGTGGCGATGGGGTCCAGGCCGGGATAGAGCGTGCGGCTGGGGGCAACCTTGCGCGCCGGCACGCGCACGCGGCCCTTGCCGCTGGCCGCGGCGATGGAGCGCACGGTGCGGGCGGCGTCCAGCAGGGACGCCTCGGAGATATCGTCGGAATAGGCGAAGGCGGTCTTCTCGCCGCTCACGGCCCGCACGCCCACGCCCTGGTCGATGCTGAAGCTGCCGGTCTTGACGATGCCTTCTTCCAGGCTCCAGCCTTCGCTGCGGGTGTACTGGAAGTACAGGTCGGCGTCGTCCACCCGGTGGATGGCGATCTCTGCGAGGGCGCGCGAGAGGTGAGATTCGTCCAGGCCAAAGGGTTCCAGCAGCATGCGCTGCGCGGTGGCCAGGCGTTCGAGGGTGGGTTCGCGGGAGATCATCGGGGCATTCTAGGGCGGCGGGCCCTGCCCCGCGCGCCCGGGCGGCTCAAGTCTGTACCAGGCGCCGGGCTTTGGCGATGGACATCAGGATCCCCAGCGCCAGGCCCAGCGTGACCATCGCCGTGCCCCCGTAGCTGATGAAAGGCAGGGGCACGCCCACCACTGGCAGGATGCCGCTGACCATGCCCATGTTCACGAAGGCGTAGGTGAAGATGATCATGGTCACGGCGCCCGCCATGAGGCGCGCGAACAGCGTGGAGGCCTCCATGGCGATGGCCAGCCCGCGCAGGATCAGGAAGATGAAGCCGGCGATCATCAGCAGATTGCCCACCAGCCCGAATTCCTCGGAGTAGGCGG
>JBEGVR010000226.1:0-8203 GCA_041178265.1 Pseudomonadota bacterium
AGGAAGCCATCGGACAGGGGCGTGTCGCCCGTGGCCAGCAGGGTGTTCATCGCCAGCAGCCCCTGGTAGCGCGCGGGGGCGGCCATGGGCAGGGTCAACCCCAGCAGACCCCCCCAGTCCTGCACCACCACCACCCGGCGCAGGTCCAGGCGCTCGACGAATTCAAGCAGCACCTGCCGGTGCCAGGCAAAGCGGTGCGCGGTTTCCTTCTTCGGCTTGTCACTGCGGCCAAATCCGATCAGGTCGGGCGCCACCACCCGGTGGCCCGCCTGCAGGAAGACCGGGATCATCTTGCGATACAGGTAGCTCCAGGCCGGGTTGCCGTGCAGGCACAGCCAGGTGACCGGGGCTTCCTGCGGCCCTTCGTCCAGGTAATGCAGGCGCAGGCCGGCCAGCGCCGGCAGGTCGCTCACGTAATTCGGCGCCCAGGGATAGCCGGGCAGATTCTCAAAGCGCGCTTCGGGTGTGCGCACCGCATCCTCACGCAGCGGGTGGGCGGCGGCGCGCTGATCCAGGCGGCGGCTGCGGAAGAAATCGGCCAGCATGGCGCCGCATTCCGGGGCCAGTACCCCGCCCAGCACCTGCGTGCGGTGATTGAGCGGGCGCAGGTCGAACAGGTTGGTCACCGAACCGGCCGCACCGGTCTTGGGGTCTGGCGCACCATAGACCACTCGGGCCAGGCGCGCGTGCAGCATCGCCCCGCTGCACATGGCGCAGGGCTCCAGCGTCACGAACAGCTCGCAGCCCTCCAGGCGGTAATTGCCCAGGGCCTGCGCCGCGGCCCGTAGCGCCATCACCTCGGCATGGGCCGTCGGGTCGTGGTGTCCCCTCGGGGCGTTGTGCCCCACACCCACCACGGTGTCGCCATGCACCACCACTGCGCCCACCGGCACTTCGCCGGCGGCGCGCGCCCTCTCGGCCTCGGCCAGGGCCAGGCGCATGAAGGCTTCGTCGCGGGCGTAGGCGGCCGTCATCGCAGGGCAGATCAGGTGCCAGGCGCCGCGACGCGGTCCATCCAGGCGGCCAGTGCCCGCTCCTGCTCGTTGCCCGCGAGGTAAGCGGCGCGCAGGGCCACGCGGGCCTCGGGGCGATGCTGGTTGACCTTGACCGCGCATTGCCACTCGGTGGCGGCCAGCTCCAGCCCGACGATGCCGGCCAGCATGGCCGTGGTGTAGGACTCGGCCAGCGACCGCCACTGGTCCGCGTACGCCGGTTCATGGTCGGCGATCAGGCATTTGAGCAGGCGGTCCTTGTCGTCCCCGGCGTGCACCAGGGTGGCCTGCACCGTGGCGTGCAGCGCGACGTAATTCCAGGTGGGTACCCGCTGCAGGTCGGGATAGACCTTGGGCGACAAATAGGCCTGCGGGCCCAGGAAGGTCACCACCGCGCGCGGGCGCGCTTGCAGGTGCTGCCACTGCGGGTTGGCCCGGGCCAGGTGCCCCAGCAGGTGCAGCGTGCCGCCCTCCTCCAGGCGATCGAGCCGCAGCGGCAGGTGGGTCACGAACGGCAGGCCCGCCCCGTCGGTCGTGACCAGGCTGGCCAGCGGCTGTTCGCGGATCAGGGTCTGCGCCAGCGCTGTGTCGGTGACACGAAAATGCTTGGGAAGGTACATGGGCCGATTGTGCCGCGACCAGGTCCGCCCCCGCCCCGGCGCCGGGCGCGCCTATCTCGGGAAGAGTCCGGTCGCGGGCCATGGAATAAGGGGTTTCCATGAGCCGCACAGGGTTACGATCAAACCCGGATCCATCGATGCGACCGCATCCACAACCCAACGGAGACACTGAAATGAAGCGACGCCTTTTTACCCGTTCGGCCCTCGCGGGCCTGGCACTGGCCGCATCGGCCGGCGCGATGGCGCAGGAAGTGACCCTGCGCCTGGTCAGCGCCTTCGCCGAGAACGGCATCTACGTGCAGCGCCTGCAGCCCTGGATCAACAAGGTCAACGCCGAGGGCAAGGGTGTGCTGCAGATCAACTTCATCGGCGGTCCGCGCGCCATCCCGACCTTCGAGGTGGGCAATGCCGTCAAGACCGGCGTGGTGGACATGGCGCTCAGTACCGGCGCGTTCTACACCAACGTGATGCCCGAGGCCGACTTCCTCAAGCTCACGCAGATCCCGGTGGCCGAACAGCGCAAGAACGGCGCCTTCGACGCGATCAACAAGGTCTGGAACGAGAAGGGCAACATGCAGTACCTGGCGCGGATGGTGGAAAACCAGCCGTTCCACATCTACACCAACAAGAAGGTCGACAAGCCCGATCTCACCGGCCAGAAGATCCGCATCACCCCGGTCTATCGCGACTTCTTCCAGGCCCTGAACGCCCAGGTGATCACCACCCCGCCCGGCGAGGTCTACACCGCCCTGGAGCGCGGCGTGGTCGACGGCTATGGCTGGCCCATCGGCGGCATCTTCGACCTCAATTGGCACGAAAAGACCAAGTTCCGCATCGACCCCGGCTTCTACGACGCCGAGGTGTCCCTGATCATGAACCTGGCGGCGTTCCGCAAGCTCACCGACGCCCAGCGCAGTTACCTCCAACGCCAGCTGCTGGCCCTGGAAGCCGAGAACACCTTCTGGGCTCGCTACACCACCGATGAAACCGCGCGCCAGAAGGCCGCCGGCATCCAGACCATCGCCTTCGACGCCGCCACCACCAAGGCCTTCCGTGACAAGGCCTACGAAATCGGCTGGGCCAGCGCCGTCAAGCAAAGCCCCGAAATCGCTGCCCGGTTCAAGTCGCTGTTCTCCAGGTGATCGAACGACTGTCCGAGCGCTTCGGCCGGGTCCTGTCGGCCCTGGCTACCGCGGGCTGCATGCTGATGCTGGCCATGATGTTGATCATCGTGGCCGACGTCGCCCTGCGTAACCTCGCCCTCCCCGGCTTGCCCCGGGGACTGGCCTGGAGCAACGAGGTGTCCGAGGTCTTCCTCTACCTGATCACCCTGTGCGTGGCGCCCTGGCTGCTGCGCCAGGGCCAGCACATACGCGTGGACATCCTGCTGCAGGCCCTGCCCCGACGCGTGGCCTGGGCGCTGGAGTGGGTGGGCGACGCGATCGGCCTGGCCTGCTGCGTGGCGCTGGCGTTCTATGGCTGGAAGGCCACCTATGCCAGCTTCAGCGCAGGGTCCCTGAACATCAAGACCCTGGTCACGCCCGAGTGGTGGTGGCTGGTGGCGTTGCCCGTCACGTTCACGCTCCTGACCGTGGAAATGCTGTTTCGCATGCACCGACTCGCCCAGGCCGAACGCGGCCCGCGCAGCGACGCCGTGAGCGCCGCCTGACGCTGTCGTGTCACCTGTCACCCTCACCCGCCGCACCGCATGAACTCCTGGCAACTCGCCGCCTGGCTGATGCTGGGAGGTTCCACCGTGCTGCTGTTCATCGGCATGCCGGTGGCCCTGACCTTCCTGGCGGTGAACATCATCGGCGCGCTCATTTACATGGGGGGCGAACCAGGCCTGATGCAGCTGGTGCGAAGCAGCGTGAGCTCGGTCACCGCCTTCACCCTGACGCCCATCCCGCTGTTCGTTCTCATGGGCGAAGTGTTGTTTCACACCGGCCTGGCCTTCAAGGTGATCGAAGGCGTGGAGCGCCTGATCGTGCGCGTGCCGGGTCGCCTGGCCGTCGTTGCAGTCGTCGCGGGCACGGTGTTCTCGGCGATCTCAGGCTCCACCATCGCCACCACCGCCATGCTGGGCGCGCTGATGCTGCCGGTGATGCTGGCTCGCGGCTACCACCCGCGCATGGCCACCGGCCCCATCATGGCCATCGGCGCGGTGGACATGCTGATTCCGCCCTCGGCGCTGACCGTGCTGCTCGGTTCGCTCTCGGGCATCTCCATCTCCAAGCTGCTGATAGGTGGCATCGTGCCGGGCCTGATCCTGTCGGTGGCGTTCGTGGCCTGGATCGTCCTGCGGGTGAAGCTCACGCCCTCGCTGGCGCCCGAAGACCCCGATACGGTCAGACACACCGGCTGGGCCCGCTGGCAGCCGCTGGTGGCCTACGTGCTGCCCACGCTGTCCATCTTCGTGGTGGTGGTGGGCGCGCTGGCCGCGGGCTGGGCCACGCCCACCGAATGCGCGGCGCTGGGGGCCTTTGTCACCATGGTGCTGGCGGCAGCCTACCGGGCGCTGACCTGGGAGGCGGTGCTCAAGGCCCTCAAGGGCACGGCGGGCATCTCCGGGATGATCCTGTTCATCATCCTGGGCGCCACCACCTTCTCGCAGATCCTGTCCTTCTCTGGCGCCAGCAGCGGCCTGGTGCAGGCCATCACCGGCCAGGGCTGGTCGACTAGCCAGGTGGTGGTGGGCATGATGGCGCTGCTGATTTTCCTGGGCCTGTTCGTGGACCAGGTCAGCATGATGATGATCACGCTGCCGATCTTCATGCCCATCGTGCAGGCGCTGAACATCGACCCGGTGTGGTTTGGGGTGTTGTTTCTCTTGTGCATGCAGCTGGGCCTGCTGCTGCCGCCTCACGGCATGCTGCTCATGACGATGCGCGGCGTCGCTCCCGCCGCGGTCACCATGGCCGACATCTTCCTGGCGGTGGTGCCCTATCTGGCCATGAGTCTGCTGCTGCTGGCGGCGGTGTTCTGGTGGCCGGCCATCGCCACCTGGCTGCCGCGGGTGATGGGGTGATGGGGTGAGGCTCAGGGTCGCCCCTATCCTGCGCGAGCAGCCCCGCGCGCCGAGACCAACGGATACCGCCACGCCAGCACCCCGAAAATAACCATCCCTAGCACCAGCGCCGCTGCGGCTATCTGCAACGACAGGTTGAAACTTTGCTGCGTCGTCGGACTGTGCGTGAGCAGCCAGGCCACCATCGGCGGTCCCGCGATCTGGCCCAGGCCGTAGGTGGCCGTGAGCCACCCGATGAAGGACGACGCATCCTGCGGCCGCAGCCGCCGGACCTCCTGCATGGCAAACAGCGTGATCGCGGTGAAGGGCAGCCCCAGCAGCAGGCTGCCCAGGGCGAAACCGGTCAGGCTGGGCCACCACACACCGAGCACCACGCCGCAGGCCTGCAGGCCGTAGCACACCATCAGCAGGTGACGCCGATCGTGATGTGGTGACAGCCTCAGGGTCAGCAGCGCCCCCAGCCCCACGCCCAGGCCAAACAGCGGCCAGAACAGGTCCAGCCACACCGACCCGGGCAAGACCTGGCGCGCGATCACCGGCAGGAACGTGGCGGTGACGATATAGCCGAAGCCCGCCAGACCATAAGCCAGGGTGAACGCCGCCAATGCGGCCCCCGTGGGTCGTGCCTGGCCAGTTGGCGGATCGTCCGGGACCACGGTGCCTTCCAGATGCGGCCATGCGATGACTGCAAGGGCCAGCGCCAGCAGCGTGAACAGAACCCAGCCCGTGGCAGCCTGCAAGCCGGTAGCGACCATCGCACTGGCGGCCAATCCACTCACTGCAATGCCCAGGCCCGGTCCGACGTAGATCAGCCCGGCGATCGAAGCGGCTCCCAGCGCGCCGAGCCGGGCCAGGCACCAACCCGTCACGAAGACGAACACGAACGCACTGGCAAGTCCCGCCATGAAGCGCGCGAGCGGCCACAGCGCCGGCACCGGCGCCGCCATGAAAAGGGTCAGCAACACCGTGGCCACCAGCCCGGTGCGCACGGCGGTGGTATGGGCCAGTGGCGTGGCAATCCGCAGACGACGCCAGATCGTGGGCTGCAAGGCGCAGGCCATCGCCCCCACCCAGTAGCCCACGTAGTTGGCCGTGGCCAGGGTGCTGGCGCCGCGCAGGTCCACAACACCATCGTGCAGCATCATGGGCAGGAGCGGCGTGAAGGCGAAGCGGCCGATCCCCATGGCGATGGCCAGGGACAGCAGCCCGGTCAGCGCGATGGCGACAGCGGGTGCGAGATGGACGGGGGGCATCACGCAAAGTCTAAGCCAGGCACCCGACCCCTTTGTTCGGGGGCGGCGCACGCACGGGACGGGGAATTCCGGGCCCGCTGTGCATCCGCGGTCGGTCCGGGTTATGGTGCGTCCCTAAAAAGGAGTCCCTATGCCCCTGCACCCGACGTCACGCGATTTCGACCAAGAGCTGCTGATACTTTTTGACGCCTATGTGCACGGCAACCTGGACCGTCGCGGCTTCCTGGACAAGGCCCAACGCTATGCCAAGGCAGGCGTGACCGCGGCGGGCCTGCTGGCCGCCCTCAGTCCGAACTTCGCCCTGGGGCAGCAGGTCAAGCCGGACGATTCCCGGCTGCGGACCGAGCGGGTTTCGCTGACCTCGCCTGAGGGGCACGGCACCCTCAAGGGCTACCTGGTGCGGCCGGCGTCCGCCGGGTCCAACCGATTGCCGCCCGTGCTGGTGATCCACGAGAACCGGGGCCTGAACCCGCACATCGAGGACATCTCGCGTCGCCTCGCCCTGGACGGCTTCATGGCGTTTGCGCCCGATGCCCTGACGCCCCTGGGCGGCTACCCCGGCGACGAGGACAAGGCCCGGTCGGCCTTCGCGCAGTTGGACCAGGCCAAGACGTTGCAGGACTGCCTGGCCAGCGCACGGTGGCTGCGTGCACGCGCCGACGGTAACGGCAAGTTGGGGGCGGTGGGATTCTGCTGGGGCGGCAGCATCGTGCATGCGCTGGCCACCCGCCTGCCGGACCTGCAGGCCGGGGTGCCGTTCTACGGCAACAACCCCTCGCCCGCCGAAGCGGCCCGCGTCAAGTCGCCGCTGCTGGTGCACCTGGCCGCAAACGACGACCGGATCAATGCGCCCTGGCCGGCGTATGAAGCGGCGTTGAAGGCTGCGGGCGTGACGGTCACCCTGCACCAATACGCCAACACGCAACACGGATTCAACAACGACACGACGCCGCGCTATGACGCACAGGCGGCCGCTCTTGCCTGGGCGCGGACGGTGGATTTTTTGAAATCACGCCTGGTGTGATCTGGTTCAACAGAACTTGATCCGTCCTAGCACGTGGGGCGGGTCGCCGAGTTCGATCCCCCGGCTATTGCTGTCGACATTTCGGGGGCTTTCCCGCAGTTCGGATATCGCAGCGTCATTTACTATTCAAACAAGTCACCATCGTCAGATTAGTCATTAACCATGAAGTTTTCCTATTTGAAAAGCGTCACCTTGGCCATCGGAGCCATCATCCTCGCGCACTCGCCCAGCGTCTGGGCTGGCTTGAGTATCCAGCAGACCAGTGAGTCGCGTTCGGTGATGGTGGTGGTGACCAATCCAAGCGACAACGCCTGCGGACTGGAGGTCAATCTCGGTGACGGCCGAACCGAGCGCCGCCGTGTGGAGCCCAAGGAGAACTGGCAGATCCAGCACGCCTACGCCGCTGACGGTGAGTTCGTGGTACGGATGGAGGGCGTTCTGATCACCCGCGGACTGCGCTCGGTCGGCCCGTGCGCGCTCACGGCGCAGTCCAGTGTGAAGGTCGGTGGCGCCCCGCGAGCATCATCACCTGCCGCTGCGGCGCCGGCGGCGCCAGCAGCTGCCCCTGGCGTGGCTTCGGCTGGCACCAATGCCACTACCGCGCCGCGACCGCAGCCGGTGACCGGCAACCCCAACGCCGACCTGATCCTATATGCCCGCAAAGACTCTGACAGATTCCGTTTCGTGACGAGCATCGATGGAACCAGACGGCTCGACTCGGCCGACCGCCTACTCAGTGGTGGGTACACGATCTGCTACGTGCTGTATCCGGATGCCTACAAGAGCCTGGGAGCCAGCGAGGCCCAGGCTGTCCTGTCGGAGGAGGTAGCCCGTGGCGTCAACGCTCTGGTGAATAACCGGCCAGTTCGCAGCGACACGCGTGAGTGCGTCAGCTCCGGGCGTTTTCAGCCGATGGTGCCCTTCGACGTCCTGGTGGTGCAGCGGCAGGCAGTCCGTCTGATCGAGGCGGATGCGGGCTTTTCCCAGTTCCAGTCTTTTGCCGAGGTCACATTCGAAGCGCTTTCCCAGAGCGCAGGCCGCCGACAGCAGCAAGCGGCACGTCGGGCGCAGGACCTCGCCGCTTGGACCGCAGACATCGACCGCCTGGCTGCGTCCGACTCCATGGAGAAGATTGGCTCGCTCTCGCTGGCCCTGGTCAGCGACAACGGCCGTCCGGTGCGCGCTTGCACCTTGGAGTACACGGGGGCCCAAGCTCAGGCCGTGCGCGGGTACGCCGAGCAGCTCCTGGGCTATACCTCGCCCAACTTCCGCAACAAGGCCGCTGA
>JBEGVR010000227.1:0-13176 GCA_041178265.1 Pseudomonadota bacterium
GTCGCCAGTCGCGTGACTTGTCGATCACTTCGCGCTCGATGTGGCGGGCGATGTTGGCCGCAACCTTGGCCGCGCCGCGCTTCTTGGCCTCGAAGGGGCTGACCTGCTTGTACAGGGTGCCGATCTCGTGGCGTTCTTCGTTGGTGAGCGAAGGCCAGTTGACCGCCTCGGGCAGGCGGTCCTCGGCGTATTCGGCTTCGCTGCGCGCATCGATGATGGCGCTGAATTCATCCAGGCGGGCGATGGCCTGGGCAGCGGACAGGGTCTGGACGGTCACGGGTTCTGGCGGGCAGGGGGCGTGGCGCGGGCACCCAGGAGCTTGCGCAGCTCGGGCCATACGGCGGCCAGCATCAGGGGCTGGGCCTCCTCGGTGGGGTGGATGCGATCGGGCTGGAAGTAGCGGGCGGCATCGGGCTTGTCCGCAAAGCCCTTGAGGAAGAAGGGAACGACCGCGGCCTGCTGTGCGCGCGCGACCTGCACGAACAGGTCGGAGAAACGCTCGCCGTAGTCGCGTCCGTAGTTCGGGGGCAGTTGCATGCCCACCAGCAGCACGCGGGCATCCGCCTGGCGCGCGGCCTGGGCCATTGCGGCCAGGTTGTCGCGGGTCATGGACAGGGGCAGGCCGCGCAGGGCGTCGTTGCCGCCCAGCTCAATGACCACGTGGCGGGGGCGGTGCTGGGCCAGCAGCGCGGGCAGCCGCGAGCGGCCGCCGGACGTGGTTTCTCCGCTGATGCTGGCGTTGACCACGCGCACCTCGAATTTCTCCTGGGCGAGGCGGGCTTCCAGCAGGCTGACCCACCCGGTCCCACGTTTGAGTCCATACTCGGCGCTGAGCGAATCGCCCAGCACGAGCAGGACAGGCGAGGCGGAGGCCGCAGGCGCGGCCGCCAGGGCCGTCCCGGCCAGCGCCGAGAGGGCGCCCGCTCCCAGCACCCTTCTTCGATTCCACCTGATCTGCTGCATGTCTGAACCCATCATCGCCGTCGAGCATGTTTCGAAATCTGTCACCGACTCGACCGGCACCCTCGATATTCTCCGCGATGTCGATTTCACCCTCGCCGCCCAGGAGACCGTGGCCATCGTCGGCGCCTCGGGCTCAGGCAAGAGCACGCTGCTGTCCATCATCGCTGGCCTGGACACGCCCACGCGCGGGACGGTGCGCCTGGCCGGTCAGGACCTGTTCGCGCTGGACGAGGATGACCGCGCCAGCCTGCGTGCCCAGAAGATCGGCTTCGTGTTTCAGAGTTTCCAGCTGCTGGGAAACCTCACGGCCCTGGAGAACGTGATGCTGCCCCTGGAACTGGCGGGCCGTCGCGATGCCCGCCAGGCCGCCTCGGAGATGCTGGAGCGCGTGGGGCTGGGCGCCCGCCTGGGGCATTACCCCAAGGTGCTGTCTGGCGGCGAGCAGCAGCGGGTGGCGCTGGCCCGGGCCTTCGTGGTGCGTCCGGCGGTGCTGCTGGCGGATGAACCCACCGGCAGCCTGGATTTCGCGACGGGCGAGACCGTGATGCAGCTGATGCTGGACCTCAATCGTGAACAGGGCACGACGCTGGTGCTGGTCACGCATGACCAGGGGATTGCCCAGCGCTGCGATCGCTGCATCACGGTCGAGGCGGGCCGGGTGGTGGGCTGAGCGGGCCGCTGTCCGCGCCACTGAGGATCTGCCGGGCCTCCTCGAGGAAGGCGTCACGCTGGGCCGCAGGCTGGATGTGCGCGGCCAGCGACTGGGGCAGGGAGGCCACGGGTACGGTGCTGGCCAGGGCCTGCTCCATGAGCAGGCGGGCCATCGGACCGATATGCCGTGTCAGCGCGCGCTCCAGGGCGGCGGCAACCGGCCGGGGCAGGGGCCCGTGCGCGTAGCCTGCAGCGGCTTCGCTGGCCCGGGGGGAAATGTCCTGCAAGCGGTACACCGCATGTTCGCGCCCGTGCTTGTCATGGTGCAGACCGGCCTCGCGGAACTCGCAACCTGGGGGCAGCGGGCCTTGCGCGGCCACGTCATGGAAAGCCCGTGACAGGAGGACCTCGTTGGGCAGCGCGAAATCCATGATGCGCTGCGCGGTGTTGATGCCGTCGCCCACCACATTCAGGCTGCCATTCACATCGGGGACCACGCGCACCGGTCCGAGATGCAGGCCGATGCGCAGCGACAGCGTCCGACCAAAGCGCTGCGCGAGCATGTGTCGCAGCAGCAGCGCGGATTCCAGCGCGACCCGGGGAGGGCCGAGAAAGCACACCGCCGCGCCGTCGCCTGTGTCGATGGCGAGCCATTGCTGCGGCGGTGTGTCACGCAGGACCCCCTTGAGCAGCAGGTTGAGCCGTTTCTTGATGACCACCTGGTCGTCGACCGGGCGGGCCGAGTAACCCACCAGGTCGAGGAACAGGATCGCGCACTGGAGGGTGTGCTCGCCCTCGGTGGAAAAACGCGGGTGTGCCGGGTCGGCCCCCTCGGCGCTCATCGGCGTGTCTCGCGCCGCAGCATCGCCATCGCTTTTTCGAGGCTGCGGCGCATGCGGTTGAAGGCGCTGCCCAGGACGGTGATCTCGTCGTGGCCGTGTTCGTTGAACTCGGGCACCTCGAAGTCGCCCGTGCTGAGACGATCTGCGGCCCGGGCCATGCGGCGGATGGGCCGCAGGATCAGCCCGCCCAGCATGAGGTTGAGTGCAATGAAGGCTACGGCGAACACGGCAGCCAGCGACCCCATGAACGTGGTGAAGGCCTGCTTGGCATGGGCCAGGGGCACATCCATCGATACGCTGACGATCTGCGCACCCACCGTTTCGCTGTGCTGCCACCCGAAGCCATTGGCCTGCCCATACAGGCGCAGCATGCCGGGTGGCGCGGATGCCGGCGTGCCGTGGCATTGCAGGCAGGCCCCGTGGGTGACCTGGATCGGCTTGGCGATGAACAGGCTGCGTCCGCTGGCGGCCATGCGCTCGTCGATGATCTCGCCCAGGGCCGGGTCCTGCCGGAAACGATGCACCACGTCCGCTTCCCAGTCGGTCACCCGGTTGCGGGGGTTGGTCGGGTTGAGCGTCGCTTCCTTGTAGGTGTAGGCGGCCTGCTGCCTGCGCAGGCCGCCGATGACCTCGGTGGCGGCGAAGGCGGGCACGGACTGGGGGAGGAACACCTCGCCTGCCTGGGCCGCCAGGTTCGGACGCACCTGTTCGACCGTGTAGGCGCGCACCGAGGTGGCGGCTTCCAGCATCAGGCGAGCCTCGCGCACGACCGCCTGGCGGGCGTTGTCCTGGAGCAATTTTTGCGAGATCACGGCCGCCGCCGCCAGGCCCGCCACGAACACCCCGCCCAGGACGACGTTGAACTTGAGACGTAATCCCATGGTAGTAATCCTCCCCGTTGCCGGCGGATTCTATCGACGCGGTACGGCCGCGCAGCCCACGGATAATCGGCCGATGTCTGCTCCCAAAGTTCTATTCGGCTTCCACGCGGTGGGCGTGCGCCTGAAGACGGCGCCCGCCTCGATGATCGAGGTCTATTTCGACGCGTCGCGGCGCGACGCGCGCATGCGCCAGTTGCTCGTGCGTGCGCAGGAGGCCGGCGTGCGCCTGATCGAGGCCGACGGCGCGCGTCTGGCCAAGCTCGCCGGCAGCCTGGGCCACCAGGGCGTTGCCGCTCGGGTGCAGGCGATCGAGGCGGCCCACTCGCTGGACGACCTGCTGGACGCGGTGCAGGGGCCGCCGCTGCTGCTGGTGCTCGATGGCGTGACCGATCCGCACAACCTGGGCGCCTGCCTGCGCGTGGCCGACGGTGCGGGCGCCCATGCCGTGATCGCGCCCAAGGACCATGCGGTGGGCGTCAACGCCACGGTGGCCAAGGTGGCCAGCGGCGCGGCCGAGACGGTGCCGTATTTCATGGTGACCAACCTGGCGCGCACCCTGGGTGAACTCAAGGAGCGCAGCATCTGGGTGGTCGGCACCAGCGACGACGCGCCGCGCACGCTGTACCAATCCGACCTGAAGGGCCCCACCGCCCTGGTCCTGGGCGCCGAGGGCGCGGGGATGCGCCAGCTCACGCGCAAGACCTGTGACGAACTGGTGTCCATCCCCATGTGCGGCGCGGTCGAGAGCCTGAACGTCTCGGTGGCCAGCGGCGTCTGTTTGTACGAAGCCCGCAGGCAACGATCATGAAACGGCGGCCAGCGTGGAACCGCTGGGTGCTGGGGGCAAGGTGGCCCCGCCCTGCGTGTTCCTCGAGCGCGGGCGTCAGACCAGCCCGAACCCGCCCAGGGCCGCGCCGGTACCGAGCAGCCACAGCAGGTGCAGGCGTGTGCGCCACACGATGAGCGTGCTGGCGATGGCCACGGCCCACAGGGCCGCGTCGGCCGGGTCGTAACGCCGTCCGGTGGCCAGGATCCAGCCGGTGGCCACCAGCAGGGCCAGCACGATGGGCGTCATGCCCTGCTTGAAGGCACGCACGCCACGCCAGCCGAAATGGCGGCTGCCGATCATGAGCGCGAGGTTCACCACATTGGGCCCGGGCATGATCTGCGCCACTGCCCATTCCTCCACGAACTCCTCGCGCGACATCCAGCGCTTGCGCTCGACGATCTCGCGCTGGGCCACGGCCAGCACGCCGCCAAAGCCCTGCAGCGCCAGAACGGTGAAGGAGAGGAACAGGTCGCCCGGCGAGCGGGGTCGGGCCGGGGGCGCTTCGGGGGTGGTCACGCCGGGATTATCGGCCGCAGGGCTGGGCCTTCGGCCGTCCAAAAAAAATCCCCCGGAGCTTGCGCCCGGGGGCAGAGGATGCCGGGGGAAGAAACTTGAAAACCCGACCTGGGGTTGGAGGCACCTGCCGCGCAAAGGTTCCCCCAGGTAAAAAGTCACGGGCAAGGGCAGTTCGACGCGCTCCGCCCGCGTGAGCCACCTCCACACGGGTTGCGTCTGTAGGATGACTCCGACACCTTCGTACGAATTTTCCTTTTCTGAAAGCGAGTGATGGCTGATCTTTCCTCCCGCACCGAAAGCAGCAAGGACGAACAACCCGCCGAGGGCTGGTGGCCTGCCCTGAAGAAGGCCGTGTCGCGACTGTCGGACTGGTTTGTGGTCCAGGGGCCGGCTGTGCGCGTGCTGGTGATCGCCTTGGCCGTGCTGATTCCCGCCTCGGGCACCTATTCACTGGCCATGTGGCGCAAGCAGGCGCTGGTGGCGCAGGAGGTGCGCCAGATGGCGGGTCAGACCGGGGCGGACCGCCTGTGGAGCCTCAACGAGAGCCTGCCGGTGGTGTTCGGCACGGGATCGCTGCTCGGGTTCCTGGAGCGTGAGCGCGTGGACCGCATCACCGTGATCTACCGCCCGCTGCTCTGGAACGTGTCCGAACGCTTCGTGCTGGTGGAGTCTGGCGGTCGCCAGCATGCCTATTACCCCTCCGACTTGGAGACGAAGATCTTCTCCGACCGCGCGGTGACCGCCGACTGGGCCGGCAAGCTGGCTTTCGTGCCGCGGGAAGAACTGAGCGCCGCCAGCCTGGCCATGGTCGAACGCCTGGACCAGCGCTTTGCTGGCGCCCGCCCGCACTCCGAGAAGGAAGGCTGGAAGGCTGGCGTGAGTGGCGTGCTTTCAGGCGCGCTGACGCTGGGCCTCATCGGCTTCCTGTTCTTCCAGCTGCGGGGGCATCACAAGTCGCTCAAGTTCATTGAAGCGGCCCAGGTCCAGGGCAGCATCGATGACCTGGTGGGCATGGACGACATCAAGGCCGAAGTCGCCCAGATCAAGGACCAGTACCAGCGCCGCGCCGAGTACGCCGAGTACGGCATCCACAAGCCCTTCAATGTGATGTTCAGCGGCCCGGCCGGGACCGGCAAGACCAAGCTGGCCAGCTACCTGGCCAAGGAGCTGGGCCTGCCGATCCTCTTTCACTCGGCAGTGAACCTGGAGACGGGCTATGTCGGCGGCGGAGCGAACACCCTGGGCCGCATCGTCTCGATGGCGCAGCGGCGCAAGCGCTGCATCGTCTTCCTGGACGAGGCGCAGGACCTGTTCATGAAGCGAGGGGGGCACCGCAAGTTCGACGACGACACCCAGAACATGCTGCTGGCGGTGCTCGATGGCGTGCGCACCAAGAACGATGCCGAGATCATCTGGATCGTGGCGAGCAACTTCAACAGCGAGCAGATGCAGATGGACGAGGCCATGCTGCGGCGCTTCCAGATGAAGGTGGACTTTCGCCTGCCCAATCCGCAGGAGCGGGCGGCCATCATCGGCCACTACCTCTCACAGCGCGCCGGCAAGGTGACGGGCGACGTGGACCTGCGCCACCTGGCCGAGATCACCGAGGGTCGCAGCCCCGCTGACCTGGAAACCATCGTGAACCAGGCGGGTATCAGCGCGGTGCAGGTGGGCGCCATGATCGGCACCGAGACCCTGATGCAGGCCGCCGAGCGGGTGATGGTGGGCAATGTCAACGCCAGCACCACGCAGTCGCGGGATCGTGACCGGCGCATCGTCGCGGTCCATGAGTGGGGCCACTTCCTGGTGGACCTCGAGCAGGAGCGACAGCGCTGTGGCAACGACTGGGCGCGGATCCTGGCCGAGATGAAGACCCTGAAGATCTCGCTCAAGGCCAGCCCCCGCAACAACGCGCTGGGTTTCGTGTTCCACAAGCAAGGCAACCACCTGCTCAAGACCAAGGCCGACATCGAGCACGACGTGCGCATGCTGCTGGGGGGCATGGCCAACGAGGAACTGTTCTTCGGCGAAGAGGGGACCACCAATGGCGCGCACAACGACATCACCCGCGTGACCAAGCTGCTGCACCACGCAGTGGGTGAAATGGGCATGTACCGCAAGACACGCCTGAACTTCGGGGCGCTGGCCGGCGAGGGCGGAGCCCGCGCGATCGACGAGGAGACGCGCTCCATCATGGAGGACCAGAGCGAGCGCCTGTATGGCGAGACCAAGGACCTCCTGGCACGCCTGAAGCCGCTGACCGAACATCTCGCGGGCAAGCTGATGGAGGCGGGCGAGATGAGCCTGAAGGAAGCGGTGAACGAGATCCGCCGTTTCGAGGCTGCCTGCCACAGCTTCAACAGCCGGATGGGGCTGATACCGGCAGCGTGAGGGCCTCAACCGGGTGCATGCCGCGGGCGGTCAGGGCCCGGCCAGGTCGATGGACAGCCATCGCCGGCCGGGCTTTTTCTCGACGGCAACGCGCTGGCCCTCAAGGCGGTAGGTCAAGGCGGCGTGCGGTCGCGGGTCCGAGAGCACCGCTGGATTGAACAGCGCATAGGTCTGGCCCGGCGGGTGACGTACCGATGGGGCCAGCAGGCCCGGGTAGCCCTCTCGCTGCAGCCGGCCGCCCACGGAGCGGGGCAGGGTGTAGTCACTGGGGTGCAGCAGTCCTGGCGCGGTGTCCACCGCAGGGCGCAGGTCCAGCAGGGCGGCGCGGCAGGCGACGGCGTAGACCTGGCGCTCACCGGTCACGGCTTGATCGTCAAATCCGGCATCGGCCAGGAAGCCGCGCACCCAGTGGTGGGCGGATTCGCGCACCGAGGTTTCCAGGGTGTCGGCACCGTACCAGACCCCGAAGCTGCCGTCGCTGTAGCGGCTGGCCTGCCAGTGCCCGAAGGGCCAGCCGATGGCATGGGCCCACTGCGCCTGTTCGAAGGGACGGTCGATCAGCGGACTCGAGGAGCGGTAAGCCGCAGGGCGGGCCTGCCGTTCGACCTCGTCGGCCAGGCGGGCATGCGCGGGGTCGTCGCTCAGGTCGTCGAACAGGTCCTGGGGCTCGCGCAGGGCGACGATGTTGCGAAGCAGGTCGCGGTCGACATCAGCCAGCCGCAGGGCCTGCCAGAAGGCGGGGGGCATGGCGCCTCTCGGGTGCAGCACCCTAGAGGCCACGGGCCCGGTCCAGGTAGGCATGCACGGCCAGCAGGCCGGCAAAGCCCCATTCGCGCACCAGTGCCACCGGCGTGCGGTGTTCGAAGGCCCGGTTGGGTGTCGTCATCCAGCGGTAGGCGAGATCGCGGTTGTGCGGCAGCAGCAGGCGCAGGCGCTTGTGGATCGCCAGGAGATGGCCGACCCGTTCGTACTGGTCTCGGCTGCTGCCGATGGGGTCGCCCTTGCGGTAGCGGGCCAGCGCCGCCCGGTTGCCGGGGGCCAGCCCGAGCAGCGCCAGTTGGTCCTCGGTGTCGAGCTGCCAGTGGTCCATCAGGGTCATGACCATGCGGGCCAGGGCGCCCTTGTCGTCCGGTGGCGTGGGGACGGGATGAGAATGGGGACGGGCGAGGGCGACCATGGGCGGCTCGGGAGGGTGGCCGCAGTCTAATGCCTTGTTATGAAGGCTGCAACTTCCGTTGCTTACGCAACAGTTGGGGCTGCCTGCCTACAGCCGGGCCAGCCGCTCCAGCGCCGTGCGCAGCGTCTCGTCCTTCTTGGCAAAGCAAAACCGAACCACGCGCTGGTCGAAGCCGTTGCCATAGAAGGCCGACAGCGGGATCGCTGCCACGCCCACCTCGCGCGTGAGCCACTGGCAGAACTCGGCCTCGGGCAGGTCGCTGACCTCGGAGATGTCCACGCACTGGAAATAGCTGCCTTCACTGGGCAGCAGGCGCAGGCGCGTGCCGGCCAGGCCCGCGCGGAACAGGTCGCGCTTGCGCTGGTAGAAGGCGGGCAAGTCCAGGTAGGGGCGCGGGTCGGCCATGTAGGTGGCCAGGCCGTACTGCATGGGCGTGTTCACGGTGAACACATTGAACTGGTGGACCTTGCGGAACTCGGTAGTGAGCGACGCGGGCGCCGCCACATAGCCCACCTTCCAGCCGGTGACGTGGTAGGTCTTGCCGAAGCTCGAGACGATGAAGGCGCGCGCGGCCAGGCCCGGGAACGACGCAGCGCTCTGGTGCGGGTGGCTCTCGAAGGCCATGTGTTCATACACCTCGTCGCTGATCAAGAGCACCTCGGTGGGCGCAAGCAGGTCCTGCAGCTTGAGCATTTCCGTGCGGGTCCAGACCGTGGCGCTTGGGTTGTGCGGGCTGTTCACGAGGATGGCGCGGGTGCGCGGCGTCATGGCCGCAGCGATGCGCGCGAAGTCCGGGCGGAAGGTGCCGGGCGTGAGCGGCACGCGCACCACGATGCCGCCGGCCAGTTCGATGTTGGGGACGTAGCTGTCGTAGCAGGGCTCGAGCACGATCACTTCGTCGCCCGGGCGCACCACGGCCAGGATGGCGGTGATGATGGCCTGCGTGGCGCCGGCGGTGACGGTGATCTCGGTGGCCGGGTCGTAGCAGCGGCCGTACAGCGCGTCGACCTTGGCGCAGATCGCCTCGCGCAGCACCGGCACGCCCGTCATGGGCGGGTACTGGTTGTGGCCCTGCACCATGGCGTCGGTCACGCCCTGGACCAGCTTCGGGTCGCAGGCGAAATCCGGAAAGCCCTGGCCCAGGTTCACCGCCTTGTATTCGGTGGCCATCGCCGACATCACGGTGAAGATGGTCGTGCCCACCGCGGGCAGCTTGGTTTCGAGGATGGGAGTGCGTACAGCGTTCATGGCGAATGGGGCCTCAGTTCGAGGCTGAAGCAACGGTGGGAGCGAGGGGATTCGGTGCCAGGGCCGCCGCGGATCCGGCTTCGCCGGTCCGCTGGGGGCGCCCCCCTGGAGGGGGGAAGCGCCGCAGGCGCTTCGGGGGGTGGTTACAGTTCATAGTCGTTCACGTGGCCCGAGAGGGCCTTCGCGATCAGGTTCCGATCGAGCCGGTCCGAGAGCAATTCGGCGAACTGGAGCACGAAGTTGCGCAGGTAGGCGCTGCGCTTGAAGGCGATGCGGGCCACATTCTGGCCGAACAGCGCCCCCAGGGGCCGCACGACGAGGTCGGCGTTGCTGCCGTCCTCGCGCACCGCCATCTCGGCGACGATGCCCACGCCCAGGCCCAGGCGCACATAGGTCTTGATCACGTCCGAGTCGATCGCCTCCAGGGCGATGCGCGGTTGCAGCTTCTTCTGGGCAAAGGCCGCGTCGATGCGGGTGCGCCCGGTGAAGGACGGGTGGTAGGTGATGATCGGCTCGGCGGCCAGGTCTTCCAGGGTGATGCGGTCCTTGGCGGCCAGCGGGTGGCCGGCGGGCATGACCAGCACGTGCTGCCACTCATAGCAGGGGAGGGTGACCAGCTCGGGGTAATCGGCCAGCGACTCGGTGGCGATGCCCACCTCGGCCACTTCGTCAAGGACCATGCGGGCCACCTGGTCGGGCGAGCCCTGGTGCAAGCTGATGTTGACCTTGGGATAGGCCTCGCGCAGCTTGGCCACGGGTGTGGGCAGCACATAGCGGGCCTGGGTATGGGTGGTGGCGATCGACAGGGTGCCGCTGTCCTGGGCGCTGAACTGCTCGCCGATGCGCTTGAGGTTGCCGACCTCGCGCATGATCACCTCGATGCTGCGCAGCACATGCTGGCCCGGCTCGGTGATGCGCTTGAGGCGCTTGCCATGGCGCGCGAAGATCTCGACGCCCAGTTCCTCTTCCAGTTCGATGATGGCCTTGGACACACCCGGTTGCGAGGTGTGCAAGGCCTTGGCCGCCTCCGTGAGGTTCAGGTTGCGACGCGCCGCTTCCTGCACGAACCGGAATTGATGCAAATTCATATCGAATTTCTACTAAAGCAGAAATTCATTATGCAATAAAGCGTCTATCTGGGGGCTGGGGAAGGAGGGGACGCGAGGTCCGCCAGGAGGTCGAGCAGGCGGTCGTTCTCACCCACCGGCGGGCACAGGTCCCAGGCCACCTGGGGGTGCTGCTGGCGCAAGGCATCGACCAGGGCCGGCAGGTCTTCCCGGACATGGCGCCCGGCGCCCAGGAACATGGGGACGATGCGCACCGAGGCCAGGCCCAGGGCGGCCAGTTCGGCGGCGGTCGAGGGCAGGTCGGGCTCGGTGAGTTCCAGGTAGGCGCAGCGCACCGGCGTGTCTGGCGCGCGCCGGGCGACCCGGGCGGCGACAGCTTCCATGGGCCGCCGCCACAGGGGGTCGCGCGAGCCGTGGGCAAAAAGGATCACGCCCAAGGGGGCCTTCGCGTCTTGGGGCGGCCCTTCAACGCTCATCGCCGCAGCACCAGCCAGCCGAAGGCCCCGAGGGACAGCAGCGTGTAGATGAGGCCCGGCGCCGCGGCCGTGAGCCAGGGCAGCCAGTTGCCCAGGTTGCCGACGTAGCCGAACACGTTGTTGAGCAGGAAGAAGCTGATGCCGATCAGGACCCCGCCGAATACATAGCCGGTGATGCCCCCCGATCGGAAATGCAGATAGGCAAAGGGCAGGGCGAGCACCACCATCACCAGGCAGCTCAGGGGATAGAACACCTTGCGCCAGAACTCGATCTCGTAGCGCTGCGAGGTCTGGCCGTTGGACTCGAGGTGGCGGATGTACTGGAACAGGTCCAGCGTGCGCATGCGGTCGGGCTTGAGCAACGCGACCGAGACCATCTCGGGCGTGATGGTGGTGGGCCAGTCCACGCGCGCCTGTCGCTGCCCGGTGGCCGACGCAGCGCCCGCGGCGGTGGCGCCGAAGCCGATGCGCTCGACATCCTGCAAGACCCAGGCTTGATCGCCGAACTCGGCGCGCCGGGCCTGCGTCATCGACACCATCACGCCGCGCAGGTCCGATTCGAAGACGCGCACGCCCTGCAGGGAGCCGTCGGGCGCCATCGCCGCCACGTTGACGGTGTAGGTGCGGTCAGGCTGGCGCTCCTTGAGCCAGGCACCGGTCTGCCCGATGGACAGCTTGCCCTGGTAGCGCGCCTTGAGCAGTTGCGCCGCGCGGTCGGCCGCAGGCGCCAGGTAGTCACCCGCCGCGAAGGTGAGCAGGGTGAAGACCAGGCCCAGCCCCAGCAAGGACCGCAAGGCCCGACCCG
Organism: Pseudomonadota bacterium; assembly: GCA_041178265.1. Lineage (GTDB taxonomy): Bacteria > Pseudomonadota > Gammaproteobacteria > Burkholderiales > Burkholderiaceae_C > Ramlibacter. The sequence goes on from JBEGVR010000227.1 coordinate 11,847, forward strand.
GCCCCAGGCCGGAGGTGCGCAGGATGGTGTACTCGGAACTTTGCGCCAACCGTGCCATCACGAAGATCGTGCCGATCAGCACCGCGATGGGCAGCAGCTCGTAGAGGTGGTTGGGGACCTGCAGCAGCACATACAGCATGGCGTAGGTGAGCCGGTAGCTGGTGTCGCTGCGGGTGACCTGGGGCAGCTCGTCGACGAAATCGAAGAAGAAGAACAGCGCCAGGAAGCCCAAGGCCACGAAGGCCACGGCCATCAGCACCTCGCGGTAGATCAGGCGGCGGATCGTGATCATGCGACCGCCACCCGGGGCCGCCGCAGGCGGGGCCACAGCCGCCAGTTGTTGTGCTGCTTGAGCAGCCAGAGCACCGCGCACGCGAAGACCCCGCCGTGCAGGGTCAGCAGGAAACCGGCCAGGGTGACGCGTCCTCCCGCGATCCAGCTCTGGCCGAGGTTGAGCAGGTTGTAGTAGATGACGAACGCGAACAGGGCGAACAGCAGGTTGCCGCTGCGCGAAGCGCGCGGATTGACGCTGGAGACCGTGACGGCGATCACGACGAAGTTCAATGTGGCCAGGGCCAGTCCGACCCGCCAGGCCAGTTCACCCTGGTTGACCGGGGTCGGGTTGCGCATCAGCGAGCGGGTGCTGCGTGTGCGGGCCGGGATCTCGGCGTTGGCGGCCAGTGCGGCGGTGCCCACCTGGTTGCCCAGCTCGGCGAAGTCGGTAACCTTCAGGTCGGAGCCGTCCAGCGCGCGCTGCACGCGCTGCCCGTTGGAAAGCAGCAGGAATTCCCCCTGGCCCTCGGTCACGATGCGGCCGGAGCGGGCTGAGGTCACCGTCTCGCGGCCGTGCTCGATGGCGGCGATGAATACGTTCTTGCCGGACTTGTTGTCTGGCGTGTCCTTGTCCAGGAAGAACACCCGGGTGCCGCTGGCCGATTCCTGGAACTGGCCGGGCGCCACCCGCTCCAGGTCGCCCCGGTTGCCATATCGGTGCTTCAATTCGGCCGTTTGGCGGTTGGCCCAGGGCCAGGCCACCAACGCCAGCAGTGCCACGACCACGAGCACCGGCCAGGCAAACCCCAGCAGCGGCTTGAGCAGGGCGGTGAGGCCGCGGCCTGCCGAGAACCAGATGACCATCTCGCTGTCGCGGTACAGGCGCGAGAGGGTACCGACGATGGCGATGAAGAGGGACAGGGTCAGCACCGGCGGCAGGTAGCTCAGGACGGTGTAGCCCATGACCATCATCACTTCCTGCGGGTTGACGCTGCCCCGACTGGCCTGGCTGAGGGTACGGATCAGGGTCATGGTCATGACGATCGTGATCAGCACC
>JBEGVR010000228.1:0-5396 GCA_041178265.1 Pseudomonadota bacterium
CGTAGATGCAGTGCATCTTGCGCTTGGGATCGTCCTTGAACACGCGCTGGTTGATGATCGCGTCGATGGCGACCGCGGTCTTGCCGGTCTGGCGGTCGCCGATGATCAGCTCGCGCTGGCCGCGGCCGATCGGCACCATCGAGTCGATCGACTTCAGGCCGGTCTGCACCGGCTGGTCGACGCTCTTGCGGGCGATCACGCCCGGGGCGACCTTCTCGATGACGTCGGTCATCTTGGCGTTGATCGGGCCCTTGCCGTCGATCGGCTGGCCCAGCGCGTTGACGACACGGCCGATCAGCTCGGGGCCGACCGGCACTTCCAGGATGCGGCCCGTGCACTTGACGGTGTCGCCCTCGGAGATGTGCTCGTACTCGCCCAGGATCACGGCGCCGACAGAGTCGCGCTCGAGGTTCAGGGCCAGGCCAAAGGTGGGTTCGCCCTTGGCGTTGGCGGGAAACTCCAGCATCTCGCCGGCCATCACGTCGGACAGGCCATGGATGCGGGTGATGCCGTCGGCCACGGACACCACGGTGCCCTGGTTACGGATGTCGGCATTGCCGGCCAAGCCTTCGATACGGCTCTTGATCAGTTCAGAAATCTCTGCGGGATTGAGTTGCATGACTCTTTCCTTTTCCTTGTGTTTGATGCGTGGCGCTGGGCCGGGATTAGGCTGTGAGCGCGACCTTCATCTGCTCGAGGCGGGCCTTGACGGAGGTGTCGAGCACCTCGTCGCCGACCACCACACGAATGCCGCCTATGAGGGAGGTGTCTTCCTGCACGGCGACGGAGAGCTTGCGGCCGAAGCGCTTTTCGAGCGCTGCGGACACCTTGCCCAGGTCGTCGGCGGAAATCGGGAAAGCGCTGTAGACCACGGCGTCGCTGGTGCCGGACTGGGCGTTCTTGAGCGCGCGGAACTGCGAGGCGATCTCTGGCAGGGCGGCCAGGCGGCCGTTCTCGACCACGGTGCGCAGGAAGTTCTGGCCGGCGGTCGGCAGCTTCACGCCGGCGACCTGGGAGACCAGCTCGAAGACCTGCGTGTCGGCGACCTTGGGGTTGGCGGCGAACTGCAGCAACTGCGCGTCCGCGCCGACGACGCCCAGGACGTCGAGCCACTGGGACGTGCCGTTCAGGTCTGCCCGGCTGGCCTGGTACAGGGCCTCGGCGTAGGGGCGGGCGATGGTGGCGAGTTCGGCCATGTGTCGCGACCTTTTACAGCTCGGCCTGCAGGCGGCGCAGGAGGTCGGCGTGGACGCCGGCATTCACTTCCTTGCGCAGGATCTGCTCAGCGCCCTTGACGGCCAGCACGGCGACCTGCTCCCGCAGGCTTTCCCGGGCCTTCACGACCTGCTGCTCGGCTTCGGCGCGGGCGGCAGCGACGATCTTGGCGGCCTCTTCGGCGGCACGGCCTTTGGCTTCCTCGATGATGGCCTGGCCCCGGCGCTCGGCATCGGCCAGGCGCGCGGCGGTCTCGGTGCGGGACCTGGCGAGTTCGGCCTCGACGCGCTGGTTGGCCGCGCTCAGCTCGGACTTGGCCTTGTCGGCGGCAGCCAGCCCCTCAGCGATCTTCTTCGCGCGCTCATCGAGCGCGGCGGTGATCGGAGGCCACACGAATTTCATCGTGAACCCGACCAGGATCAGGAACACGATCATCTGAACGATGAGGGTACCGGTAATGCTCACTTTTTCATCCTTCCACCCGCAGCGCCAGTGCAGACACGGCGGGCATAGACAGGGAGTAACGGACGCGGGATGCGCGGATTACTTTGGAAGGTTGCCGATCTGGACGATGAAGGGGTTGGCGGTGGCGAACCACAACGCAATACCGGTGCCGATGATGAAGGCGGCGTCGATCAGGCCGACCAGCAGGAACATCTTGGTCTGCAACTCGTTCATCAGCTCGGGCTGGCGAGCGGCAGCTTCCAGGTACTTGCTGCCCATGATGCCGATACCGATACAGGCGCCGTTCGCACCCAGACCGATGATCAGGCCGGCGGCCAGTGCGACAAAGCTGATAACTTCCATGATTGCTCCTAGGGGACTTGGTTAGAGAAAAACGAGAGGGAAAGCGAAAGGCACACTGGGTCAGTGCGCGTCGTGGGCCTGGCCGATATAGACGAGGGTCAGCATCATGAACACGAACGCCTGCAGCGTGATGATCAGGATGTGGAAGATCGCCCAGGCCGAGCCCGCGATGATGTGGGCGATCGCCAGTCCGATGCCGGTGGCCGACAGCGACCAGGCACCTCCCATCAGGGCGATCAGCATGAAGATCAGTTCGCCGGCGTACATGTTTCCGAACAGTCGCATGCCGTGGGAAACGGTCTTGGCGATGAACTCGATGATCTGCATCAGGAAGTTGAAAGGCCACAGCACCGGATGGCTGCCGAACGGCGCATTAAAGAGCTCATGCACCCAACCACCCAGGCCCTTGATCTTCACGTTGTAGAACAGGCAGACCAGCAGCACCGACACGGACAGGCCCATGGTGACCGAGAGGTCGGCCGTGGGCACGACGCGCATGTAGGCGTGGTGCGGATCACGGCCGGTGGCGCCGTAGATCGCTTCGAAGATGACTGGCAGCAGGTCGACCGGCAACAGGTCCATCGCATTGAGCAGGAAGATCCAGACGAACACGGTGAGCGCCAGGGGTGCGACCAGCTTGCGGCTGGTGGCGTTGTGCACGATGCCCTTGGCTTGCGAGTCCACCATGTCGACCAGCACTTCCACGGCCGCCTGGAACCGGCCCGGAACACCGTAGGTCGCCTTGCGTGCGGCCAGCCATAGCACCCAGCAAACCAGGACCCCGAGCGTGATGGACCAGAACATGGAGTCGTAGTTGAAGACCGAGAAGTCGACGATCGACGCAGGCTTCTTGTTCTGGAGGTGCGTCAGGTGGTGAACGATGTATTCACCCGCGGTAGGTCCGTTTTCAGCAGCCATCTTCTGTCACTTGACTCTCTGTTCATCCGCCCCGGGAGGCGGATTTCTGATTTGATTCGCGCGGCGACGGCTTGAACGCCAGCGCCACCCAGTACACCTTCATCGTCAGTACCAGCCCCACCAGCAAGGCGGGCCAGCTCAGCGCCGGCACCAGCCTCGGCGCCGCCGCCAGCAAGGCGATCGACGCGGCGATCTTGACCATCTCCCACGCCATGAAACCGATGGCCGCGGTTCGCGCATTGAGCGAAGCAAACCGGCCCGTGAGCCCCCTGGCAAAAATGACTGCCGGAATCACCACCGCCAGGGCGCCATAACCGGCAGACCAGGCGACGTTGTGGCGTCCCGTGAGGGCCCAGGCCATCAAGGCCACCATCGTCCCCGCAACCGCCTGCCACGCTACGATCCGCCAGGGCGAGACCATCAGGAGTTGCTCACGCAACTGGCGCGCCTCTTCGGCGCTAAGCGGCTTGTGGGGAGCGTCGCTTCCTGCGAACTCGTCTTCCGGCCTGTCGGACCGCGGGGCATTGGTTGTCATGAGTGGGCCCACACGGCAGAGTCAGAGATTCTAGCAAACGCGGCGATTATATGATATGAGTACAAACCCACCTCAAATGACCATTGTCGTCTGCTTCGCGGGGCATTCAGAGCGCATCGCGGGTCCATGCAATTCAAAGGTTCTAACCGCTTTTGAGAAGGCCCGGCGAGCCAGGCAATCCAAAGGGCGCGTTGCGTCACCCGCGCATGTCCGAGCGCGGACAATCGGGCCTGCCAGAACCGATCGCCATGAACACGCCCACGCTTCCTCCATCCCGCGCCGACTCGCTCATCGAGTATCCCTGCAGGTTCCCGATCAAGGTGATGGGCGCCAAGGTGGACGGGTTCGTTGCTGCTATCTCGGCCATCGCGGCGCACTTCGACCCCACATTCGATGAGCGGCGCATCGAACTACGTGACAGCAAAGCCGGCAAATACCTGGGCATCACCATCACCGTGACCGCCACCAGCCGCGAACAGCTCGACGAGTTGTACCGGACGCTGTCCACGCACCCGATGGTCCGGGTGGTGCTCTAAGCCATGCGCCAGCGGCTGCTGGGGCGCGCCGATTACGCGTCCACCTACCAGGCGATGCAGGCGTTCACGGCGGCCCGCACCGCCGACACGCCCGACGAACTCTGGCTGTGCGAGCACCCGCCCGTCTTCACCCAGGGCCTGGCCGGCCGCGCCGACCACGTGCTTGCGCCTGCGGGGATTCCCGTCGTGCAGACGGACCGCGGCGGACAGGTCACCTACCACGGCCCCGGACAGGTGGTGGCCTACCCGCTGATCGACCTGCGGCGTGCGGGCTATTTCATCAAGGAGTACGTCTACCGGGTGGAGGAGTCCGTGATCCGCACACTCGCACACTACCGGGTGACCGGCTCTCGCGTGGCCGGAGCGCCTGGCATCTACGTCCGGCTCGACGACCCCTTCTCCCATGCCAGCCCCCCCGCCCCGGCGGTCGGTCAGGCTCCCTTCCAGGGACTGGGCAAGATCGCGGCGCTGGGCATCAAGCTCAGCCGCTATTGCTCCTACCACGGAGTGGCACTGAACGTGGCGATGGACCTCGAACCCTTCACGCGTATCAACCCCTGCGGCTATGCGGGGCTTGCGGCCATCGACCTTTCTACAATCGGCGTGATCACCCCTTGGAACGAGGCGGCGCAGGTGCTGGGCCAGAAGCTCCAGGCACTGCTGGCGCCCTAGCAACGCGAGCCATCACACACCATGAGCAGCAACCCCGTCGTACGCGAGGCGCAAACCGCCGACACCTACAACCCCCTGGCCAAGCAGAAGGCTGCCGCCAAGCTCTCGCGCATCCCGGTCAAGGTCGAACAGGCGCCTGCGCTCAAAAAGCCCGATTGGATCCGCGTGAAGGCGGGTTCGCCCACCACGCGCTTCTACGAGATCAAGCAGATCCTGCGTGAAAGCAATCTTCACACGGTGTGCGAGGAAGCCTCCTGCCCCAACATCGGCGAGTGCTTTGGCAAGGGCACGGCCACCTTCATGATCATGGGCGACAAATGCACGCGCCGCTGCCCTTTTTGCGACGTGGGCCACGGCCGTCCCGACCCGCTGGACGCCAACGAGCCCGAGAACCTGGCGCGCACCATCGCCAGGCTGCAACTGAAGTACGTGGTGATCACCAGCGTCGACCGCGACGACCTGCGTGACGGCGGTGCCGGCCACTTCGTCGATTGCATCCGCCACGTGCGCGAGCTCTCGCCCAGGACCCGCATCGAGATCCTCACGCCCGACTTCCGAGGCCGCGCCGACCGAGCGCTCGACATCCTGAAGGCCGCCCCGCCCGACGTGATGAACCACAACATCGAGACCGTGCCGCGCCTGTACAAGGAGGCGCGTCCGGGCTCCGACTACGCCTTCAGCCTGAACCTGCTGAAAAAATTCAAGGCCCTGCA
>JBEGVR010000229.1:0-11338 GCA_041178265.1 Pseudomonadota bacterium
GTTCTCCGGTCCGACCGGTGTGGGCAAGACCGAGGTGGCGAAGCAGTTGGCCTTCATCCTCGGCATTGAGCTGATCCGCTTTGATATGTCCGAGTACATGGAACGTCATGCGGTAAGCCGCCTGATCGGCGCGCCTCCGGGCTACGTCGGTTTCGACCAGGGCGGTTTGCTGACCGAGGCGATCACCAAGAAGCCGCACGCGGTGCTGCTGCTCGACGAGATCGAGAAGGCGCACCCGGAGGTATTCAATCTGCTGCTGCAGGTCATGGACCACGGCACGCTCACGGACAACAACGGGCGCAAGGCGGATTTCCGCAATACGATCCTGATCATGACGACCAACGCGGGTGCCGAGACCATGAACAAGTCGGTGATCGGCTTCACCAACGAGCGCCAGGCGGGCGACGAGATGGCCGACATCAAGCGCCTGTTCACGCCCGAGTTCCGCAACCGCCTCGACGCCATCGTGAGCTTCAAGGCTCTGGACGAGCAGGTCATCATGCGGGTGGTCGACAAGTTCCTGCTGGTGCTCGAGCAGCAGCTGTCCGAGAAGAAGGTCGACGTCACCTTCACGGACAAGCTGCGCAAGTACCTGTCCAAGAAGGGCTTCGATCCCTTGATGGGAGCACGCCCCATGCAGCGCCTCATCCAGGACACCATCCGCCGCGCGCTGGCCGACGAACTGCTGTTCGGTCGCCTGACCGATGGGGGTCGACTCACGGTGGATCTGGACGAGAAAGACGAGGTGCTGCTGGACATCCAGCCGCTGCCGAAGAAGGAGGGCCGCGCCAAACCCGAGCCGGAGGAAGTGTCCTCGAGCGACGGGTCCTGACGAAGGTGGGGCCTCGGCCTCACAGGTCGAAGGCGCGCTCCACCAGCCACCAGGCGGCCAGGGCGGCAATGAGGAGCGAGCCGACCCGGACCACGCCCGTGCGGTAGAAAGCGGAGTGGCGCAGGGCGTAGGCCAGCGGCAGGAAGGCGGCGACGATGGCCAGCTGACCCAGCTCGACGCCGACGTTGAAGCCCACCAGGGCCAGCAGCAGCGCGCCAGCGGGCAAGCCCAGGTCTGCCAGGACCGAGGCGAAGCCGAAGCCGTGGATCAGGCCAAAGACCAGCGCCATCTGCCAGCGCCGGCGGCTGGTGCGCGGGAACAGGTTGTTCACGGCGGCCAGCACCACCGAGGCGGCGATGACCGATTCGACCAGCCGCGAGGGCAGGGCGACCCATTGCAAGGCAGCCAGGCTCAGCGTGATCGAGTGGGCGATCGTGAAGGCGGTGACCACGCGAACGGTGTCCATCAGCGCAGGCCGCAGGCCGTCCGCTGGCGTCCATCGCCCCGCCAGCGGCAACAGCACCGCGGGCAGCAGCAGGGCGAGCAGGAACAGGATGTGGTCGAACCCGATCCAGATGTGCCAGACCCCTTCAGCAACGTACTGGCGAAGGGTCTCCCAGGCGCCGGGCGCCGCGAGCGCCAGGGACTGGCGGGTCGAGTCGGCGGCAAAGATCCGGGCCTGCACACCCGAACCACCGGGGGGCTGCCATTGCACCAGGCCCCGGTGGGTCGGGTCGACGTCAAAGAGCAGCGTGTACTCCACGGACAGGTCCTTGGCCAGGCTGGGGCAGGTGGCCTCCAGGCGCAGCACCGCGTAGGTGCCGTCGCTGTGCCGGTCCAGCGCGAGCGGGCGTGCGGCATCGGGCGGAGCCCAGGGACAGGGCTGATCGCCTGAGCGCAGCTGGAGTCGGGCCGTGGCCAGGGCGGTGATGTCATCGCTGCGTTGGCGGACTTCACCCCAGGTGATCTCGGCGTTGCCATCGCGGTCGAGTTCGAGCAGGTAAACCAGATCGCGCAGCGCAATGTCCCATTGCGCCTGGACGCGTCCGTCCGCCTGCGCGCGCAGGCTCAGGTAGCTGTCGCTGGGCTTGTGGGCCCAGGCCGGTGCGAGCCCGAGGGCCAGAACCAGGGCCAGCAGCGGTTGCAGGAGTCGGCTCATCGTGTGCCTCCCGCGGCTTCCAGTTGCTGTGCGACCCGCGCGATCACCGGGTCCTCGTAGCGGCTGGCGCGTAGCCACGCGAGGGCGGGCGCCGCCTCCTTCGGCCGCTTGGCGGCCACGGCGGCGCGCATGAGCATCAGGGCATCGCGTGGCTCGCGCTGGACCGCGTAGTTGCTGGCGGCCAGTTGGAGGGCGCGCTCGGGCTGACCCTCGATCTCCAGGGCGAAGACGGCCGCCTCCCATTCGTGCAGCCGGTCGTTGCGCCGGGCGGCGTCGTCAAAGCGTGCCCGCAGCTGGCGGGCCCAGTCCGCCGCGCGCGGATCCTGGGCGGCCCGCCCCGCCAGCGCCAGGCGCAGCAGCAGGATGTCCGAGCGTTCCCAGCCCGCCAGCAGGGTGAGGACCTCGGCGGGGCGCCCGCGTGCCAGCAGGAAGTCGGCGTAGGCCCCCAGCAGGAACTGGTCCGTGACGCCGGTGTCCAGGGCGCGCCGGAAATGCTGGGCCGCCGCATCCGGACGTTCCAGCCGCAGGGCCATCTCGGCCAGGCGGGTCTCGGCCCACAGGCGCAAGGTGGCAGGCGCTGCGCTGGCCCGGGCGGCAGTGCGGGCCAGGCGCTCGTAGGCGGGCTTGAGCGCTCCCTGCGCCGCTTCGGCGTAGGCCGCGCAGCCGTCGGCCCACAGCACGTGCGCCAGGGGCGCCAACTGCGCGCAGGCAGCGCGGGCCTCCGGGTAGCGCGCCTGCACCATGAAGATGGCGGCGCGCCAGCCGGGGGGCTCGGGCAGGCTGGGGTCGATCCGGGCGGCGCGCTCCAGGCTGGCCAGGGCGCGGTCGAATTCGTGGTTGAACTGCTCGAGCATGCCGCGCACGACCCAATAGTCTGCGTCCTCGGGTGGTTGTGCGGACAGCAGTGCGAGCGTACCCAGGGCATAGCCTGCATAGCGCGGATCGCCCTGGGCCATGGCCAGGTCGAAGTAGCGGCGGGCGATGTCGGTGCGCAGTCGGATGTCCTGGGGTTGGGCCGCGAGCTGGCGCCGCATGGACTCGACCCGCCGGATCGCAGGGTCATCGCCTGCACGCCCGGGCAGGCGCTCCACGACCTCGCCGTCGGTAGCGGGGGTGAAGGGCGCCGGGAAGGCGGGGGCGCTCAGGCCGGCGGCCAGGCTCACAAAGAGGCATGCCGCCCGCCAGGGCGATCGGGCACGAGGCAGGTTCATGGGTAAAGGGCAGGTTCCGGCCCCCGCCGGGATCGGGGCGGGGGCCGGGCGTTTGGAACAGCGCGGCAGTGTAGCCGCCCGGCCCGAGGCGTCAGAGCACGTGCAGTCCGTCCCGCACGTGCAGCGCAGGGTGACCCACGGGCCGCAGAAGGGCCAGGGCCCGGGCTGCAGGCTCGAGGCGGCCGATGAGAAGGCCGGCAGTGCCCAGCCCCCCGTCCCCCTGGCCCCGGTGATGCTGCACGCGCGGCGCGAGCTCCTCGAGCAGGGCCACCGTGAGCGCGCGCCATTCGATGACGATCTGCGCGTCCCGTGGCCACACAGGCCGGGCAGTCTGAGGATCGCGCAGCCGGAGCACCACGGTGTCCAGCAGCAGGTTCCCGTGAAGGACGTCGGCCGGGGCGGTCAGGGCCGACAGCTCGCGCACCTGCACGCCGGCCCACTCGAAAGGCTCCAGCAGCGCGCAGGTGATCGCCTGCATCCCTGCATGCAGCGGCACCCAGCCCTCGGCGGCGTCGGCACCTTGGGCCGCCGGATGCCCCCAGCAATCGCCCAGTGCCACGCCCCCCACCTGCGCGCCGCCCGGGGTGAGGCCCGAGAGGGTGATCAGCAATTGCGAGAGGATGTCATGGGCTCGGACATCGGCCGTATGAGGCACCGCAACACCATACGGACTGATGAGGGTGTCGAACAGGCCCGAGGGCCGGCCAGCCTCTCCAAACACCTCGGGTTGTTCGGACAGCACCTCGCCCAGTCGCCGCAGCGCGATCACGCACGCGTGCAGGCCAGGCCAGGCCTGGCCTGCCTGCAAGGCCCGCCCGAGGTGGTCGGTGACCACGCCGCGCAGGCCTGCTGCGTCCGCTTGCAGCGGCCGCTGCGGATCGCTCGAGAACAGGCCGGCGCAGAAGGCATGCCAGAGGGCCACGGCCAGGCCTTCGCGGCCCGTGAGAACCTGGCCGGTGGCGGCCTCGGTGTAGGACCAGTCGCCTTCGGGCGCTTGGCCCAGATACTCGCAGACCAGTGCCAGGTCGATGCGCGCATGGGTCCGCTGTTCGGGGGGGTCGGCGGCCAGCAGGCGCTCGAGCCACGTGCGCCGATCGACACCGCCGGCCGCAAAGCGGCGCCAGCAACCGGCGATCGGTCCGCCCTGGCCCGCCTGGAGCTGGCGGGTCAGGGTGGCAACCCGCCGCGCGGCGGCCTCGAGGGCGTCGTCATCGACCTCGAACCAGGGCGAATGGCCCGCACGGGTCCACGCCAGCACCTGGCCGCAGCGTTCCCGCACAGCCTGGGTGGTGCGCAGGAGGCAGGCGATGCGCTCGCCCTCGGCGCGGGCGTCGGTGAACCTCTGGAGGTCGGTCATGGGGGAGGGCGTTTCATCGGACAGGGCCCCGGCCCGGCGTGCGAGGAGTCAAAAAGTAGAATGCAGGTTGTTGCCGCGCCTGGCGCGGCGCCCAAGACTCGACAAGGACGACACCCGTGGCTGGACACAGTAAATGGGCCAATATTCAGCACCGCAAGGGGCGCCAGGACGAAAAGCGGGGCAAGATCTGGACCCGCGTGATCCGCGAGATCATGGTCGCGGCCCGCCAGGGCGGCGCTGACCTGAACGCCAACCCCCGCCTGCGGCTGGCGGTGGACAAGGCCAAGGCGGCCAACATGCCCGCCGACACCATCAAGCGCAACATCGACAAGGCGACCGGCAACCTCGAGGGCGTGAACTACGAGGAGATCCGCTACGAGGGCTACGGCATCGGCGGCGCGGCCATCATCGTGGACACCATGACCGACAACAAGGTGCGCACGGTGGCCGAGGTGCGGCACATCTTCAGCAAGTACGGCGGCAACATGGGCACCGAAGGATCGGTGGCCTTCCAGTTCAAGCACTGCGGCCAGTTGATCCTGGCCCCGGGCACCAGCGAAGACCGGGTCATGGAGATCGCCCTGGAAGCTGGCGCCGACGACGTCATCGCGGACGATGAAGGCGCGCTCGAGGTGCTCACCGCGCCCGGGGCCTTCGAGGCGGTCAAGCATGCGCTGGAAGCGGCGGGCCTCAAGCCCGAGGTGGCCGAGGTGACCTGGCGTCCTGAGAACACCATCGAGCTGGCCAGCGACGAAGCGGCCCGCATGCAGAAGATCATCGACATGCTCGAGGACCTGGACGACGTGCAGGACGTGTTCCACAACGCTCAGATCACCGAATGAAAGTCCTCGTCATCGGCGGCGGTGGCCGCGAGCATGCATTGGCCTGGAAGCTGGCCCAGTCCCCCAAGGTGCAGGCGGTGTACGTGGCGCCTGGCAATGGTGGTACCGCCCTGGACCCGCGCCTGGTCAACCTGCCCATCACCGAAATCGCCCAGCTTCGCCAGTGGGCCCTGGACGAGAAGATCGCCCTCACGGTGGTCGGTCCCGAGGCGCCGCTCGCAGCCGGGGTGGTCGATGCTTTCCGGGCCGCGGGCCTGCGGGTCTTCGGCCCCACCCAGGCCGCGGCGCAACTCGAAAGCTCCAAGGCCTTTTCCAAGGCCTTCATGAAGCGCCACGGCATTCCCACCGCGGCCTACGAGACCTTCACGGATACCGCCCAGGCCCATGCCTACGTGGACCGCCAGGGTGCGCCCATCGTCGTCAAGGCCGACGGCCTGGCGGCGGGCAAGGGGGTGGTCGTGGCCATGACGCTGGACGAGGCCCATGAGGCGATCGACTTCATGCTCCTGGACAACACGCTGGGCGTGGCCCACAACCAGGGCGGCGCGCGGGTGGTCATCGAGGAATTCCTGGTGGGCGAGGAAGCAAGCTTCATCGTGCTGTGCGACGGGCGCAACGTGACCGCGCTGGCCACCAGCCAGGACCACAAGCGCCTGATGGACAGGGACCGGGGCCCCAACACCGGCGGCATGGGCGCGTATTCTCCCGCGCCGGTGGTCACGCCTGAGATCCACGCCCGCGCCATGCGCGAAGTGATCCAGCCGACCCTGCGCGGCATGGAAAAGGACGGCATTCCCTACACCGGCTTCCTGTATGCGGGCCTCATGATCGACGCGCAGGGCCAGGTCAAGACCCTGGAGTTCAACTGCCGCATGGGCGACCCCGAGACGCAGCCGATCATGATGCGCCTGAAGTCCGACCTGGTCGAGGTGATGCTGGCCGCTACCTCGGGCGCGCTCGACACGATCGAATTGCAGTGGGACCGGCGCACGGCGCTGGGTGTGGTGATGGCCGCGGCCGGTTACCCGATGGACCCGCGCAAGGGTGATGTGATCCAGGGTCTGCCGCCGGAGGCGCCCGATGCCATGGTGTTCCATGCGGGCACCGCCACCCAGGGCGGCCAGACGGTCGTCAGCGGCGGTCGCGTGCTGTGCGTCACGGCGCTGGCCGACACGGTCAAGGCGGCCCAGGTGCGCGCCTACGAGGTGCTGCGGGGCATCTCCTTCGACGGTGCCCAATGGCGCACCGACATCGGCCACCGCGCCGTCAGGGGCTGACGCGATGAACACCATTTCGACGGTGCGCGATTACCTGCTCGGGCTGCAAAAGCGCATCACCGACGGCATCTGCGGGATCGATGGCCAGGCCTTTCTAGCCGATGCCTGGGAAAAGCCCGCCAGCGAACCGCTACAAGGTAACGGCGTCACCATGATCCTGGAAAACGGCGGCGTGTTCGAGCGCGCCGGCTGCGGGTTCTCGCACGTGAGCGGACCGCGCCTGCCGCCCTCGGCCACCGAGCACCGCCCCGAACTGGCGGGCGCACCCTTCGAGGCGATGGGTGTGTCGCTGGTGTTCCACCCGCGCAACCCCTATGTGCCCACCGTGCACCTGAACGTGCGCATGATCGCCGCCACCCCCGCCGGCGGCGAGCCGGTGTGCTGGTTCGGCGGCGGCATGGACCTCACGCCCTATTACGGCTTCGACGAGGACGCGACGCACTTTCACCGCACCTGCCGCGACGCGCTGGCCCCCTTTGGCGACGACAAGTACCCGCGCTTCAAGAAGTGGTGTGACGAATACTTCACTCTCAAGCACCGTGGCGAGCAGCGCGGTGTGGGCGGCGTGTTCTTCGACGATTTCTCCGAGCTGGGCCAGGAAGGCAGCTTCGCCATGCTGCGCGCGGTGGGCGACGCCTTCAATGACGCCTACCTGCCCATCGTGCGCCGTCGCAAGGACACGCCCTACGGCGAGCGCGAGCGCAACTTCCAGCTGTATCGCCGCGGCCGTTACGTCGAATTCAACCTGGTCTGGGACCGGGGCACGCACTTCGGTCTGCAATCGGGCGGACGCACCGAGTCCATCCTGATGTCCATGCCGCCGCTGGCCAGCTGGGCCTACCAGTACCAGGCCGAGCCCGGCTCGCCCGAGGACGACCTGTACCGCAAGTTCATCGTTCCCCGGGAGTGGGTGTGAGCGCGCCGCGCCGCCTGGGCATCTTCGGCGGCGCGTTCGACCCTCCGCACCTGGCGCACCTGGCGCTGGCGCGCGCGGCGATCGAACAACTGCAGCTGGACGAACTGCGCGTCCTGCCCACCGGCAGCGCCTGGCACAAGGCGCGTCCCCTGAGCGACGCCAGCCACCGCGTGGCGATGGCGCGGCTGGCCTTCGCCGAGGTGACGGGCGTGGTGATCGACGATCGCGAGTTGCATCGCCAGGGTCCCACCTACACCGTGGACACCCTGCGCGAGTTGCGTCATGAGCACCCGCAGGACACCCTGGTGCTGGTGATCGGCGCCGACCAGGCCGATACCTTCGACCAGTGGCGCGAAAGCGACGAGATTGCCCGCCTCGCTATAATCTCGATCGCTGGGCGGCCGCGCTCCGAGGAGCCAGTGGGCACTGTCAACCCCTCCCGGGTGCCCGGCGGACAGTGGATCCCCATCGCCCTGCCGCCCCTGCTTGTCAGCGCCACCGAGATCCGATCACGCCGTGCCCGCGGCCTCGGGATCGACCATCTGGTTCCCCCATCGGTCGCACGCTATATTGACCAACACCACCTTTACCTGCCCGCCTGATGACCCAAGAATCCCTTGCCAAGAAAGACACCCAGCGCCTGCAACGCGCCATCGTGGAGGGCCTGGAGGACGTCAAGGCGCAGGACATCCGGGTGTTCAACACCGAGCACCTCTCGCCCCTGTTCGAGCGGGTGATCGTGGCCTCGGGCACCTCCAACCGCCAGACCAAGGCCCTGGCTGCCAGCGTGCGCGACGCCGTGCGTGAGGCCGGCTTCGGCAAGCCGCGCATCGAGGGCGAGGAAAACGGCGAGTGGATCATCGTGGACTGCGGGGCGGCGGTCGCCCACATCATGCAGCCCGCGATCCGCACCTACTACCACCTGGAAGACATCTGGGGCGACAAGCCCGTGCGCCTGAAGCTCGGCGCGCCCAGGCCCGCGGCCCCGGCCCCGGCGGCCAAGCCGGCTGCGGCCCGAAAGCCGGCACCGACCTCCCTGCGTCGCAGCAGTGCGGCCAAGACCGCCGCGAAGGCGGCGGACGAAGCAGCCTGTTCGCCCGCCGCGAAGAAGAAGGCCGAGGCCAGGAAGGCCGCCCGCCGGACTGCTGCCGGCGCAGGCAAGGCGCCCGCGAAATCGGCTGCCAGATCCGGCACCAAGCCCGCTGCCAAGCCCGCCACCAAGCCTTCCGCCCGCAAGGTACCAGCCAAGAAGGCATCTACCGGGGCTGCCAGCCGCAAGGCATGAAGCTGTGCGTCGTGGCCGTGGGCCAGCGGGTGCCCGACTGGGCCCAGACGGCCTGGGACGACTACGCCAAGCGCTTTCCCCCCGAACTCAGGATCGAATTGCGCGCGGTCAAGACCGAGCCTCGCGCCTCGCGCACCGTGCCCGCGCTGCTGGCGGCGGAGCGCGAACGCATCGAGGCCCAGATCCCGCGCGGTGCGCGCATCGTGGCCCTGGACGAACGCGGCACCGCGCAGACCACCCAGGCCCTGGCGGCCAAGCTGCGCGCCTGGCAACTCGAGGGCGATGACGTGGCCCTGGTCATCGGCGGACCCGACGGCCTGGAGCCTGCCTTCCGGCAGGCGGCCCACGAGCGCCTGCGCCTGTCAGACCTGACCCTGCCGCATGCGATGGTGCGGGTGCTGCTGGTCGAACAGCTGTATCGCGCCTGGTCCCTCAACGCCGGCCACCCGTACCACCGCGAATGACTGCTGCCCTGATCTACCTGGCCTCCCAGAGTCCACGCCGTCGCCAGCTCCTGGAGCAAATGGGTGTGACCTTCCAGCTGCTGCTGCCCGACCCCGAGGAGGACACCGAAGCCCTCGAGGCGCTGCTGCCCGCAGAGGCCCCTGCACGCTACGTGCAGCGGGTGACCGCCCTGAAGCTGGACGCGGCCCTGGCGCGTCTCAAGCGCCGCGGCTTGCCACCGGCCCCTGTGCTGTGCTCGGACACCACCGTGGCCCTGGGCCGGCGTATCTACAGCAAGCCGCAGGACGTCGCCGACGCGGCGCGCATGCTGTCCG
The DNA here is from genome assembly GCA_041178265.1 of Pseudomonadota bacterium. Classification (GTDB taxonomy): domain Bacteria; phylum Pseudomonadota; class Gammaproteobacteria; order Burkholderiales; family Burkholderiaceae_C; genus Ramlibacter. The sequence continues at coordinate 9,659 of JBEGVR010000229.1, forward strand.
AATTGGCGGGCGCCACCCACCGGGTACTGACCGCCGTGGCGGTGGGCACGCCGCGCCGGCGCCTTCAGGCATTGAGTACCTCGCGCGTGACCTTCGAGCCCCTCACGCGGGCGCGTATCCAGGCCTATGTGGCCACCGGCGAACCCCTGGGCAAGGCGGGCGCCTACGCCATCCAGGGCCAGGCCGCCATGCACATCACGCGGATCGACGGCAGCCACTCTGGCATCATGGGTCTGCCGATGCATGAGACGGCAGGTCTGCTGCGCGTCTTCGGCATCCTCCAGTAGTTCCGCGTTTCCCGGGCCGCGATCCCGGCGATTGAAGTTCCATGGGCATGCAGCAAGACATCCTGATCAACTGGTCCCCGCAGGAGACGCGCGTGGCCATCGTCGAAAACGGCGCGGTGCAGGAGTTGCATGTCGAGCGCACGCTCGAACGCGGCCTGGTGGGCAACATCTACCTGGGCAAGGTGGCCCGCGTGCTGCCCGGGATGCAATCGGCCTTCGTCGACATCGGCCTGCAGCGTGCAGCCTTCCTGCATGTAGCCGACGTCTGGCAGCCCACGCCCGAGGGCGAGAGCCTGAGCGCGGGCCGCCAGTCCCAGCCACTGATCCCGATCGAAAAGCAGGTGTTCGAGGGGCAGCCGCTGATGGTGCAGGTGATCAAGGACCCGATCAGCGCCAAGGGGGCGCGCCTGTCCACGCAGGTCAGCATCGCCGGCCGGCTGCTGGTGCACCTGCCGCAGGACGACCATGTGGGCGTGTCGCAGAAGATCCCGGCGGCGCAGCGCGACGCCCTGCGCGCGCGCCTGCAGACCCTGGCTGGCGCATCGGCCAGCGGCAGCGGCGGCTTCATCCTTCGCACGAATGCCGAGGACGCCTCAGACGCGCAGCTGGCCGACGACATCGCCTACCTGCGCAAGGCCTGGACCCGTATCCGGCAGGCTGGCACGTCGATGCCGCCTGGGTCCCTGCTGCACCAGGACCTGAGCCTGCTGCAACGCGTGCTGCGTGACCTGGTCAGCGAGGACACCCAGACCATACGCATCGACTCGCGCGAGCAGTTCGCGACGCTGCAGGCCTTCGGCCTGGAGTTCATGCCGGCGGCGGTGGGCCGCCTGCAGTTGTACAAGGGCGAGCGGCCCATCTTCGACCTGTATGCCATCGACGACGAGATCACCCGCGCGCTCGGGCGACGGGTCGACCTGAAATCCGGCGGCTATCTGGTGGTGGACCAGACCGAGGCCCTGACCACGGTGGACGTGAACACCGGCGGCTTTGTGGGTGCGCGCAACTTTGACGACACCATTTTCAAAACCAATTTGGAGGCCGCCCTCGCCACGGCCAGGCAGCTGCGGCTGCGCAACTTAGGCGGCATTGTGGTGGTGGACTTCATTGACATGCAGCAGACCAGCCACCGCGACGCCGTGCTCGAAGAGTTCAAAAAGCAGCTCGCGCGCGACCGCGTCAAAACCACGGTCAATGGCTTTTCGGCGCTGGGGCTGCTCGAGATGACGCGCAAGCGCACCCGCGAATCGCTGGCCCACCAGCTGTGCGAGCCTTGCAGCGTGTGCCAGGGCAAGGGCACAGTCAAGACCGCGCGCAGCGTGAGCTACGACATCTTGCGTGAAATTTTGCGCGAGGCGCGCCAGTTCAACCCGCGTGAATTTCGCGTGGTGGC
>JBEGVR010000230.1:0-3225 GCA_041178265.1 Pseudomonadota bacterium
TGCCTTTCGGGGGCCGAGAGAGCCATCGGACTCTCCGCTTACTCGACCCACACGGAGGATTCCGTGCTGGGGGTCACTACGCTTCGAACAGCCTGCCAGGGCTGGACGAGCACCGACGAAAATACTGATTGCTGGCGGCGGCTGCGGGCCTGAGCCTTCAGGCTTTCTTGGGCCGCTTCGCGCCGTACTTGGAGCGGGACTGCTTGCGGTCTTTCACGCCTTGCAGGTCCAGCGAGCCGCGCACGATGTGATAGCGCACACCGGGCAGGTCTTTGACACGGCCGCCGCGCACGAGCACCACTGAGTGCTCCTGCAGGTTGTGGCCTTCGCCGCCGATGTACGAGATGACCTCGAAACCGTTGGTCAGGCGCACCTTGGCGACCTTGCGAAGCGCGGAGTTCGGCTTCTTGGGGGTCGTGGTGTACACGCGGGTACACACGCCGCGCCGCTGCGGGCTGTTTTGCATCGCGGGGCTCTTGGATTTGGTCTTTTCGACCTCCCGCCCGTGACGCACGAGTTGATTGATGGTTGGCATTAAACGTCCCTAAACGTTTGAAAAAGCGATAAAAGACTCTCCCGCCCCAATAGCGGGAAAGCCCTCCAGTATAGCCCGATGCATCGGGCCGGCCAAGCCCGCCCGCAAAACGAGACCCAAAGACCTACACGGGGCCGGCTTCAGCGGATCCAGAGGCGGATCGCGTCCCAGGCCCGTCCCAGGACACCCGCCTGGGCGATCGGCTCGAGGACCACCAGAGGCTGGTCCAGCAAGTGCTCGTCACCCAGGCTGACCCTGAGGGTGGCGATGGCCTGGCCCCGGGCCAGCGGGGCGACCAGCGGTTCGGGGCGGGCCACCTGCGTCTTGATGCGGGAGGCGGATCCCGTCGGCACGGCCACGACGATGGCCTGGGGGCGGCCCAACTTGGCGCGGGGCTGCGTGCCTTTCCAGACTTCGGGGTTGACCACGGCCTGGTTGGCCTCGAACAGCTTGACGACCTCGAAGGCGGTGTAGCCCCAGTTCAGGAGCTTTTGAGATTCGTTGGCGCGGGCGTTCTCGTTGGCCGCGCCCAGCACGATGGACAGCAGGCGGCGGCTGCCGATGTTCGGGAATTCGCGCCGGGCGGTGGCCACCAGGCAGTACCCGGCAGCCTCGGTGTGGCCGGTCTTGAGGCCGTCGACTGAAGGGTCGCGCAGCATCAACAGGTTGCGGTTGGTGTCGTTGGCAGCGGGGGTGCCGGGGTAGCGGTACTTCTTGATGGCGTAGTAGCCCAGGAAATCGGGGAAGTCCCGCATCAGGCGGGTGGCCAGGATGCTCAGGTCGCGGGCGGTGGTGACATGCCCGGGAGCGGTCAGCCCCTCGGGGTTGTGGTACGACGTGGCCTTCATGCCCAGGGCGCGGGCCTGGTCGTTCATCAACTGCACGAAGCGCTCGACGCTGCCGCCCACGCCCTCGGCCAGGGCCACGGTGGCATCGTTGCCGGATTGGACGATCATGCCCTTGATCAGGTCTTCGACGGTCACCTGCATCTTGGGGTCGATGAACATGCGCGAGCCGGGCATCTTCCAGGCGCGCTCGCTGACCGGCAGGCGCTGGGTGAGGGCGATCTTGCGTGACTTGACCGCATCGAAGACCAGGTAGGCCGTCATCAGCTTGGTCAGGGACGCGGGTTCGACCTGCATGTCGATGTCCTTGCCAGCCAGCACCTGGTTGGCGGTGATGTCCACCAGCAGGTAGCTGCGCGCCGCGATCTCCAGGGGCTGCAGGGCCTGCGACGGGGCTGGGGCGGGCGCCTGGGTCTGGGCCTGGACAGCCAGGCACCAGAGGACAAGAAGGGACGCGGCCAAGGACCGCACGACACGATGCATCACAGGCAACCCCACGGGAATCAGGACAGGTGGCGGACCACCAGGCTCTTGAGGAGCGGCAATTGTCCGTGAAAGAAATGTCCGCCCCCCGGAATGACGGTGACGGGAAGTGTCTGGGGGCGGGCCCAGTCCATGACGGCCGACAGGGGCACGGTGTCGTCGGCCTCGCCGTGGACGACCAGCGTGCGTTCGTGCGACGGCAGCGGCAGGGTGGCAACGTTGAAACGCGCGGCGGCGGTGCCCACCAGCACCAGCCGCTCGAAGGGCCGCTCGTGCCACATCGAGGCGGCGACCCGGGTGGTGACGAAGGCCCCGAACGAGAAGCCGGCCAGGGCCAGCGGCCCCTCGGGGGCGGCCTGGGCGATGAGGGCCTGCATGTCGCGCGCCTCGCCCACGCCGTCGTCGTGCGTGCCCTGGCTGGCACCCACGCCGCGGAAGTTGAAGCGCAAGGCCGTCCAGCCGCATTGCACGAAGGCGCGCGCCAGGGTCTGCACGACCTTGTTGTCCATGGTGCCGCCAAACAGGGGGTGAGGGTGCGCAATGACCGCCGTGCCACGAGGCGTGACCCCGGGCGCGGGCGCGTCGCGCAGGGCCTCGATCACGCCCGCCTCGCCCGCGAACTGCAGCCGCTCGGTCTGGGCGTTCATGCCTTCAGCGATCCAGACCGGGAGGGGTGAGCAGGCGCTGGACGACCTGACCGTTCTTCAGGTGGGATTCGACGATCTCGTCGATGTCGGCGGTGTCGACGTAGGAGTACCAGACCCCCTCGGGATAGACCACGGCCACCGGGCCGGCGGCGCAGCGGTCCAGGCAGCCGGCCTTGTTCACGCGTACCTGGCCAGGACCGGCCAGACCCAGGGCCTTGACCCGGGACTTGCAGCGTTCGAACGCCTCTTGCGCGGCGTGTTGCGAGCAGCAGGCTTCGCCGTTGGCGCGCTGGTTCAGGCAGAAGAAGATGTGACGCTGGAAATACGGAGCAGGCTGCGACATGCGCCGATTCTAGGTGGCCCCTGCGGACTGCGGACCGCCGCGGGACACGCGCAGCAAGGCGTACAGGACCACCGCGTAAGGCCACAGCCACCCGAGCCACTGGGCCAGGCCGTTGAAGCGGATGAAGCGGCCCTGCTCCCAGGCTTGCAGCGTGTGCGCGAAGTAGGCGCTGGCCGGTGCCGGGTTCAAGAGACTCAGGTGCACCACCACGCCCAGCATGGCCAGGGAGATGCACGCGCGGCGTGGCAGCGGCGTGAAGACCAGGGCCAGGACGAGTCCACCGGCCAGCCCCAGGCCGACCGGCAGGCTCAGCCAGGCCCAGGCATGGACGGGGCCCCAGCTCAGTGCGGTGGACAAGGCCGTGGCGCCAAT
>JBEGVR010000231.1:0-9524 GCA_041178265.1 Pseudomonadota bacterium
CTACCTGGGCGAGGCCTCGCGCGCACACTTCGAAGGCCTGCAGGCGCTGCTCGGCGCGGCGGGGATCGAGTACACGGTGAACCCGCGCATGGTCCGCGGCCTGGACTACTACAACCTCACCGTCTTCGAATTCCTCACCGACAGCCTGGGCGCGCAGGGCACCCTCTGCGCTGGCGGCCGCTACGACGACCTGATCGCCCAGATCGGCGGCAAGCCCGCGCCTGCGGTGGGATGGGCCCTGGGCGTCGAGCGCGTGCTCGAACTCGTGCGCGAACAGGGCGCTGCGATCCCCGAGCCCGCGCCGGATGTCTACGCCATCGTCCCCGACGCCGCCGCCATGCCGGTGGTGCTGCGCACCCTTCAGGCCCTGCGCGCGGCCGGCCTGAAGGTGCAGATGCACGCCGCCTCGGCCGAGGGCCTGGGCAGTATGAAGTCGCAGTTCAAGAAGGCCGACGCCAGCGGCGCCCGCCACGCCCTGATCTTCGGCACCGACGAACTGGCGGCCAGCGAGGTCACCGTCAAGGCCCTGCGCGATGGCGCGGGTGCCCAGAGCCGCCGGTCCCTGGCCGCAGTGGCCGACTGGGCCGCCAGCCTTCAGGCCCAGGGTGCGTCCAGCCCCCAGGCCTGACCCCTGCGGCCCGGGTGGCCGGCCCGCCCTCACTACAATCCAACGCTCACCGCAGACACCTCATGGCCCAACATCTCGATCTCGAAGAACAGGAGCAGCTTGCGCAGTTCAAGCACTTCTGGAACAAGTACGGCAACCTCATCACCTGGGTCCTGATCGTCGTCCTCGGCGCCTTTGCCGGCTGGAACGGCTGGAACCTGTGGCAGAACCGCCAAGCCGGCCAGGCCTCGGCCCTTTATGCCGAGGTCGAACGGGCTGCCGCCACCGGTGACCAGACACGCGTTCAGCGCGCCTTCGACGATATCCGCGACAAGTTCTCCGGCACCACCTACGCGCAGCAGGCCGCCTTGCTGGCGGCGCGCGCCCACCAGGAAAGCGGCAAACCCGAAGCGGCCAAAGCCGCCCTGGCCTGGGTCGCAGAGAAATCCTCCGACCCCGGCTACCAGGCCATCGCACGCCTGCGCCTGTCGGGCCTGCTGGCTGATGCTAAGTCCTACGACGAAGCCCTCGCCAGTTGAAGGCCCCCATGCCCGCCGAATTCGAAGCGCTGGCCGCCGACCGCCGCGGCGACATCCTGCAACTTCAAGGCAAGACCGCCGAGGCCCGGGCCGAATACCTCAAGGCCCTGCCGGGCCTGGACAACCGCGTCGACTACCGGCGCCTGGTCGAGGTCAAGCTCAGCGCCCTGGGCGTCGACCCCCAGAAGGCCGTTGCAGCCTCCGGAGCCGCCAAGCCATGAGCGTGGCTCCCACTCCCCCTGCGGTCACGTCCCGCCCCGTCGCCACCGGACTTGGTGCCCGGGCGCTGGCGGCCCTTGTGCTGGCGTCGGTGCTGTCGGGCTGCGCCATGCTGCCCGCCTTCCTGGGCGGCACCCCGGCGCCGCCCAAACCCGCCGAGCTCCAGCCCAATCCGAACCTTCTGGGCGTGCGCCAGGCCTGGTCCTTGCGGATCGGAGCGGTGCAGATGCCCCTGTCCCTTCAGGTCAGCGGCGCCGAGGTGGCGGTGGCCTCCAGCGATGGCACGGTTGCCCTCATCGATGGCGACAGCGGCGCCGAGCGCTGGCGTGCCAGCGCCGGCGCGCCCCTGAGCGCCGGCGTCGGCAGCGACGGCCGCACGGTGGCCGTCATCACCCAGGCCAACCAGCTGGTGGCCCTCTCTGGCGGCCGCGTGCTGTGGCGCCAGAGCCTGCCCGCGCAGGCCTACACCGCGCCCCTGGTGGCCGGGGGTCGGGTCTTCGTGCTGTCCGCGGACCGCTCGGTCTCGGCCCACGACGGTGCCACGGGCCTGAAGCTCTGGACCCAGCAGCGCGCGGGCGATCCCCTGGTGCTGCGTCAGTCGGGTGTGCTGCTGGCGGTGGGCGACACCCTGGTGGTTGGCCAGGGCGGGCGTCTGGCCGGCCTCTATCCGGCCAATGGCCTCATCCGTTGGGAAGCCCCCATCGGCATCACCCGGGGCACCAACGACGTCGAGCGCCTGGTCGACCTTGTCGGACGCGTCAGCCGGGTCGGCAGCAGCGTCTGCGTCCGTTCCTTCCAGGCCGCCGTCGGCTGCGTCGACGCCGATCGCGGCACCGTGCGCTGGACCCGTCCCGCCAAGGGCGCCGAGGGCGTGCACGGTGACGAGCAGCAGGTGGTGGGCACCGAATCCAACGGTACGGTGCTGGCGTGGCGACGCAGCGACGGCGAGCGCGCCTGGAGCACCGACCGCCTTGCGCTGCGTGGCCTGACGGCGCCTCTGGCCGCCGGACGTTCGATCCTCATCGGCGACAGCCTCGGCTTCGTGCATGTGCTCTCCCGCGAAGACGGCAGCCTGCTTACGCGCCTGACGACTGACGGCTCGGCCATCTCCGCCGCTCCCGTGCTCGTGGGCAACACTGTGGTCGTGGTAACCCGCAATGGTGGTGTCTTCGGCTTCGTGCCCCAGTGATGAAACCGGTCCTCGCCCTGGTGGGCCGGCCCAACGTCGGCAAGTCCACCCTGTTCAACCGCCTGACCCAGTCGCGCGACGCCATCGTCGCCGACTTCGCGGGCCTCACGCGTGACCGTCACTACGGCAACGCACGGTTGGGCAAGCGAGACTTCATCGTCATCGATACGGGCGGGTTCGAGCCCGCGGCCGAAAGCGGGATCTACGTCGAAATGGCCAAGCAGACCCGCCAGGCGGTGGCCGAGGCCGACGTGGTGGTGTTCGTGGTTGATGCCCGAGCGGGCCTGTCGGCACAGGACCATGACATCGCCAACTACCTGCGCAAGCTGGGCAAGCCCACGCTGCTCACCGCCAACAAGGCCGAGGGCATGACCGAAGGCACCCAGCTGGCCGAGTTCTACGAGCTGGGCCTGGGCGAGGTGTTGCCGGTGTCTGCAGCCCATGGCCAGGGCATCCGCAGCCTGGTCGAGATCGCGCTGGACACCCTGAACCTGCCCGAGCCCGAAGAAGAGGGCGAAGGGGAGGGCAGCGGTGCGATCAAACTGGCGGTGGCCGGCCGGCCCAACGTCGGCAAGTCCACCCTGATCAACACCTGGCTGGGTGAAGAGCGCTTGGTCGCCTTCGACCTGCCCGGCACCACGCGCGACGCGATCTCCGTGCCCTTTGAGCGCAAGGGCCAGCAGTACGAGCTGATCGACACCGCCGGGCTGCGACGCAAGGGCCGCGTCTTCGAGGCCATCGAGAAGTTCTCGGTCGTCAAGACGCTGCAGGCGATCGAGTCCGCCAACGTGGTGCTGCTGCTCCTGGACGCCACGCAGGGCATCACCGACCAGGACGCCCATATCGCCGGCTACATCCTCGAGAGCGGCCGTGCCGTCGTCATCGCAGTCAACAAGTGGGACGCGGTGGACGCCTACCAGCGCGAGCAGCTGCAGCGCCAGCTCGAATCGCGCCTGGCCTTCCTGAAGTTCGCCGCGATCCACTTCATCTCGGCCAAGAAGCGTCAGGGCCTGGGGCCGGTGTGGGACTCCATCGTCCAGGCGCACAAGTCGGCGATGGTGAAGATGCCCACCCCCATCCTGACCCGGCTGCTGCTGGAGGCGGTGCAGTTCCAGTCGCCCAAGCGTGCCGGGATGTTCCGGCCCAAGCTGCGGTATGCCCATCAGGGCGGCATGAACCCGCCGGTGATCGTGGTCCATGGCAACTCCCTGGAGCATGTGACCGACGCCTACAAGCGCTTCCTGGAGGGGCGGTTCCGCAAGGAGTTCGACCTGATCGGCACGCCCCTGCGGATCGAGATGAAAACGTCGACCAACCCCTACGCCGGCAAGGACTGAGCACCGTCCATGCGCCCTGGCCCCGGGGGGCTGGCCCCGCTCGCAGCAGGGCCGTTTCGCATACCTACTTGCACAACAGGCTTGGTGTGGTAATGTGCAAGTTCCAATAAAACCACCCAACACGGAGCATATCGTGAGCAACAAAGGGCAGCTTCTACAAGACCCGTTCCTGAACACCTTGCGTCGGGAGCACGTGCCGGTCTCCATCTACCTCGTCAACGGGATCAAGCTGCAGGGGCAGATCGAATCCTTCGACCAGTACGTCGTGCTGCTGCGCAACACAGTCACCCAAATGGTCTACAAGCACGCGATCTCCACCATCGTGCCGGGCCGTGCCGTGAATTTCCAGGCGGCGGAAGCCCAGGACGCGCCTGCCCCCTGACGGGGCTTTGCGGGGCGGACCCAGTGCAGCTGCCAGCCGCCCGCCCGTCCGAATCCTGACCCTGACCGATCCCCGGTTCCCGCCTCTTGCCAGACACCCTCCCGCATTCCACCGCCTCAGCCGTCCTGGTCGGGGTGGATTTCGGAACTCCCCATTTCGATGGCCAGCTCGAAGAGCTGGGCTTGCTGGCCCAGACCGCGGGCCTGTCGCCCGTCGCGCGCGTCACCTGCAAGCGCCGCGCACCGGACGCGGCCCTGTTCATCGGAAGCGGCAAGGCCGATGAGATCAAGGCGCTCGCCGCAGACACCGGCGCCACCGAAGTCCTGTTCGACCAGTCGCTCAGCCCCGCCCAGCAGCGCAACCTCGAGCGCCACCTGGAACTGCCGGTCAACGACAGGACCCTGCTCATCCTGGAAATCTTCGCCCAGCGGGCTCGCAGCCACGAGGGCAAGCTGCAGGTCGAACTGGCCCGCCTGCAGTACGTCAGCACGCGCCTGGTGCGCCGCTGGTCGCACCTGGAGCGCCAGACCGGTGGCGCCGGCGTGCGCGGCGGCCCGGGCGAGAAGCAGATCGAGCTGGACCGCCGCATGATCGGCGACGCCATCAAGCGCACCCGCGAGCGCCTGGAGAAGGTCAAGAAGCAGCGCAACACCCAGCGCCGCCAGCGAGAGCGGCAAGGCACGTTCAGCATTTCGCTCGTGGGTTACACCAACGCCGGCAAGTCCACCCTGTTCAACGCCCTGGTCAAGGCCCGCGCCTATGCCGCCGACCAGCTCTTTGCCACCCTGGACACCACCACCCGCCAGCTGTACCTGTCCTCCTCGGGCGGTGAGGGTCAGGGGGGCGGACGCTCGGTCTCGCTGTCGGACACGGTAGGGTTCATCCGTGACCTGCCCCACGGGCTGATCGACGCCTTCCAGGCCACCCTGCGCGAGGCGGCGGATGCCGACCTGCTGCTGCACGTGGTGGATGCGGCCAACCCGCACTACCCCGAGCAGATCGCCCAGGTGCAAGGGGTGCTGCACGAGATCGGCGCGGGCGCCGTGCCCCAGGTCCTCGTCTTCAACAAGCTCGACGCCCTGGTACCCGGCCAGCGGCCCCGCCAGCTCCAAGACCGTTACGACCTGGAAGGGGCGCTGGTGCCCCGATTGTTCGTCAGTGCCCGCACGGGGGAGGGCCTGCCCGCCCTGCGGGAGACCCTGGCCGCGCAGGCACGGGCCGGCCCTGGCCGGGCGGGCGACGGCCAATCCCCCGGAATCCATGGGGCACAAGCCTGATTGGGCACAATGCGTCCTGAAAACAAGAGATCCGAGCGAATGAAACTTTCATTTCCCCGCCTGCGCGCAGGCGCGCTGCGTCAACGCCTGTGGGGCATGTTCAACCTGAACGATCCCCGTTGGGGGCGTGGCAGCGACGAGTCGCGCGCCGAGAACAACCGCCCGCCCGAAGGCAACCGCCCCGAGCCCGGGCGGCCCGAGGGCGACCGTCCGGAGGGTTCAGGTGGCCCGCGCGGTCCCAACCCGGGTCCGCCGGACCTTGATGAGCTCTGGCGAGATTTCAACCGCAAGCTCGGTGGCCTGTTCGGCGGCCGTGGCCGTGGTGGCAACGGCGGCAACAAAGGTGGGGGCGGTTTCCAGCCCGACATGAAAAGCGCTGGCATCGGCGCTGGGCTGGTGGCGGCCGTCGTGGTCCTGATCTGGCTGGGCACCGGTTTCTTCATCGTGCAGGAAGGCCAGCAGGCTGTCATCACCCAGTTCGGCCGCTACCAGTCCACCGTCGGCGCCGGCTTCAACTGGCGCCTGCCCTATCCGATCCAGCGCCACGAAGTGGTCACCGTCACCCAGATCCGCTCGGTTGATATCGGACGCGACAACGTGATCCGCGCCACCGGCCTGCGCGATTCGGCCATGCTCACGCAGGACGAGAACATCGTTGAGATCAAGTTCGCCGTGCAGTACCGCCTGAAGGACGCGCGCGCCTGGCTGTTCGAGAGCAAGAACCCCACCGAGGCGGTCGTGCATGCCGCCGAGACGGCCGTGCGCGAAGTGGTGGGCAAGATGCGTATGGACTCGGCCCTGGCCGAAGAACGCGACCAGATCGGCCCGCGCGTGCGCGAACTCATGCAGGTCATCCTGGACCGCTACAAGCTGGGTGTCGAGGTGGTAGCCGTGAACCTGCAGCAGGGTGGCGTGCGTCCGCCGGAGCAGGTGCAGGCCTCCTTCGACGACGTGCTCAAGGCCGGCCAGGAACGCGAGCGCGCCAAGAACGAGGCCCAGGCCTACGCCAACGACGTCATTCCGCGTGCTGTGGGCTCGGCCTCTCGCCTGAAGGAAGAGGCTGACGCCTACAAGGCCCGCATCGTCGCCCAGGCCCAGGGTGACGCGCAGCGCTTTCGCCTGGTGCTGACCGAATACCAGCGTGCGCCTCAGGTCATGCGGGACCGCATGTACCTGGACGCGATGCAGCAGATCTACGCCAACGTCACCAAGGTCGTGATCGATTCCCGCCAGGGCTCCAACCTGCTGTACCTGCCGCTGGACAAGCTGATGCAGCAGGTCGCGCAGTCCACCCCGGACGGTGCCGGCGCTGCCACGCTGCCCGCGGCGCCAGCCGCCCCGGCCGCGCCCGCCGCCAACGACCCGCGCTCACGCGACACCAGCAACACCCGCGGCCGCGAACGCGAATCGCGCTGAACGGGGAGCACAACATGAACCGCATCGGACTCTGGATTTCCACCGCCCTGGTGGCCCTCGTGCTGCTCAGTTCCACCCTGTTCGTGGTCGACCAACGCCAGTTCGGTGTGGTGTACGCCCTCGGCCAGATCAAGGAAGTGATCACCGAACCCGGCCTGCACTTCAAGCTGCCGCCTCCGTTCCAGAACGTGAGCTACATCGACAAGCGCCTGCTGACTCTGGACAGCCCCGACACCGAACCCATGCTCACCGCCGAGAAGCAGCGCGTGGTGATCGACTGGTTCGTGCGTTGGCGCATCAGCGATCCCTCGCAGTACATCCGCAACGTCGGCCTGGACGAAGCCGCCGGCACCAACCAGCTCAATCGCGTGGTGCGCAACGCCTTCCAGGAAGAGATCAACCGCGCCACCGTGCGCGAGTTGCTGTCTTCCCGGCGCGAGCAGCTCATGGCCGACGTCAAGCGCGAGGTGATCGAGGTGGTCAAGGGCGCCAAGCCCTGGGGTGTCGAAATCGTCGATGTGCGGATCACCCGCGCCGACTACGTGGAGGCCATCACCGAATCCGTCTACCGCCGCATGGAGGCCGAACGCAAGCGCGTGGCCAATGAACTGCGCTCCACCGGTGCCGCCGAGGGCGAGAAGATCCGTGCCGACGCCGATCGTCAACGCGAGGTGGCCATCGCCAACGCCTACCGCGACGCGCAGAAGATCAAGGGCGAGGGCGACGCCGAGGCCGCACGCCAGTACAACGATGCCTTTGGTCGTGACCCGCAGTTTGCGCAGTTCTATCGCAGCCTCGAGGCCTACAAGGCCAGCCTGGGCCGCAAGGGTGACGTGATGGTGCTCGACCCGGCCTCCAGCGAGTTCTTCCGCGCCTTCCGTGGCCCTGGCACTGGCGGCGCAGCGGCTCCTGCCGCCGCCCCTGCCGCTCCTGCCGCGCGAAAGTAAGGGCCGGGCCAGGGCGTGTCCTCGGACTTGTTCTGGGCAGCGCTCGCCCTGGTCCTGGTCTTTGAGGGCCTCTTTCCGCTGATCGCCCCGGGGGGATGGCGTCGCACCTTCGAGAAACTCGTGCACCTCAAGGACGGTCAGCTGCGTTTCTTCGGCCTCGTGAGCGTCTCCCTGGGGTTGACTCTCCTGGCCTGGGTCATGGCGGCCTGATCACCGCCGGGCAGCCCGGTCCGACCCGCGGCACGGCGCGTGCCGGGGCCGCCCGCAACGGCCCGGTAAAATGGCGGTTTCAACCCTTCCTCCCGTTCATGTCCGCCTGGGTCCTGCCGGATCACATCGCCGATGTTTTGCCTTCCGAGGCCCGGCACATCGAAGAGCTGCGCCGCGTATGGCTCGATACGGCCCGTGGCTACGGCCATGAGCTGGTGATGCCGCCCTTGCTGGAGCACCTGGAGTCGCTCCTCACGGGCACGGGCGAAGCGCTGGACCTGCAGACCTTCAAGCTGGTCGACCAGCTGTCGGGCCGGATGATGGGCCTGCGCGCCGACACCACCCCCCAGGTGGCCCGCATCGACGCCCACCTGCTCAATCGCACCGGTGTGACCCGCCTGTGCTACTGCGGTCCGGTGCTGCACACCCGCCCCGGCCGGCCGCATGCCACCCGCGAGCCCTTGCAATTCGGTGCCGAGATCTTCGGTCACGCCGGCCTGGAGGCCGACCTCGAGGTCCTGGAGCTGGCCCTGCAGGGCCTGCGCGCCACACAGGTGGACGACCTCACCGTGGACATGGCCGATGCACGCCTGGTGCGTGCCGTGCTGGCCGGATTGCCGGTGGACGCCGCCGTGCTGGCCCGCGTACATGTGGCCCTGGCGGCCAAGGACAGCAGCGAACTGGCTGCCCTGACCCGCGATTTCCCCCGGGCTTCACGCGAAGGCCTGGCGGCGCTGGTCAACCTGTATGGCGACGGATCCGTGTTGGCCGAAGCCCAGCGCTGCCTGCCGGATACGCCCGCGGTGCGCGAGGCCTTGGCCACCCTGCGCTGGCTGGCTGCCCATCTGGAGGGGACCCGAGTGAGTTTCGACCTGGCCGACCTGCGCGGCTACGCCTACTACAGCGGTGCGCGCTTTGCCATCTACACCCCCGGCATCAGCGACGCCTTGGTACGCGGCGGCCGCTACGACGAAGTCGGGGCGGTGTTCGGCCGCAACCGACCTGCCGTGGGCTTCAGCCTGGACCTGCGTGAACAGGTGGGTGTCGTGGCCAAGCGGCCCCTGCGCGCCGCCATCCGCGCCCCCTGGGGCGAGGACCCGGCCCTGCGCGCCGCCATCGCCGGCCTGCGCCAGCAGGGCGAGGTGGTGGTCTGCGTCCTGCCGGGCCACGAGAGCGAGGTGGACGAATTCCATTGCGATCGTGAGCTGGCCCGCCAGGGCAGCACCTGGGCTGTGCGCCACCTCTGAGCGCCGCCCGCATTCTTTTCCAACGAGTTTTCGATGAACAAGACAACCGGTCGCAACGTGGTCGTGGTCGGCACCCAGTGGGGAGACGAGGGCAAGGGCAAGCTGGTCGACTGGCTGACCGAGATGGCCCAGGGCGTGGTGCGTTTCCAGGGCG